>CAUQSG010000040.1:0-14272 GCA_963520725.1 uncultured Flavobacteriaceae bacterium
CTACCGACACGGCTATAATGCAATGTTTTGTGATGAGTTTGACCCAGAAGAAGTTGAAAAACGAACTTTGGTAAAATATGATATTGCTCCTTGCAAAATCCATATAGATTTTGGATATTCTATTGATTACGAGGAAGAAAAAGAAGATTATGAAGTAGATGAAGATGACAGAGTAACCCTTATCAATGGAGAAAATATCCCTTGGGAAGAGGTGAAAAGAAACGGATTTGACTATATTTCCATTGTCTGTGAAACCGAAAATGGAGAAAAAACGGAGATTGTATCCTTAGAATTGGCTTAAAGAATTTATACTTCTCACCACCGAAGCCAAATTATTCATATCTTTGCGGAAATTTAAAAACAAAAAAAGCAATGCACAAAGCAGGTTTTGTCAATATAGTAGGAAAACCCAATGCTGGGAAGTCTACCCTTCTGAATCAGCTCATGGGAGAGAAATTAGCCATCGTTACCCAAAAGGCACAGACTACCAGACACCGTATTTTCGGAATTTATAACGAGGAAGATGTACAGATTGTCTTTTCGGACACACCTGGTGTTCTTGACCCTAAATACGAACTACAAGAGAAAATGATGGGCTTCGTGAAAGAAAGCCTCCAAGATGCGGATGTATTTCTTTTCATCGTAGATATATCGGACAAAAGCGAGCCTTCGGAATTTCTCATCGAGAAGTTAAATAAAATTCCGATTCCTGTGCTGCTACTCATCAACAAAATAGATAAAAGCAACCAAAAGGAAATGGAGGCTGCTGTGGAACACTGGCACAATCTCCTTCCGAAAGCAGAAATCCTACCGATTTCGGCGCTAAATGGTTACAATACGGAATACATACTTCCGAAACTAAAATCTCTGCTTCCTGAGAATCCGCCATACTATGACAAAGACCAATTTACGGACAAGTCGGAGAGGTTTTTTGTCAATGAAACGGTGCGTGAGAAAATTTTGCTTAACTATGAAAAGGAAATTCCTTACTCCGTAGAAGTGGTTACTGAACTTTTCAAAGAAAAGGAAGGAATTATCTTCATAGACAGCATCATCTATGTGGAGCGAGAAACCCAAAAGGGAATTTTGATAGGCCACAAAGGTGAGGCGATTAAAAAAATCGGCACAGAAGCAAGGCTTGACTTGGAAAAATTCTTTGCAAAGAAAATCCATCTCAATCTCTTTGTGAAAGTAAAAAAAGACTGGAGAAAGAACGAAAAAGACCTCAAGAATTTCGGATACAGATAACAGAAGATGATAAAAATCCTTGACCAAGATTTCACCGAACTCAATCTTTTTATACAGCACCAAAATCCCAGTAAAATTTTCATCTTGGTGGATGAAAACACGCACGAATACTGTCTCCCTACCCTCTTGGGCAATTTAGAAACTACGGCACCCTTTGAGATTATAGAAATAGAGGAAGGAGAAGAGAGCAAAAATATAAACACCGCTGTACAGCTTTGGGAAATCCTTACGGAATTTAGTGCTGATAGGCATAGTCTGCTCATCTGTCTTGGCGGAGGTGTTGTCACGGATATTGGTGGATTTGTTGCATCCACTTACAAAAGAGGAATTCCTTTCATTTACCTTCCTACCACTCTGCTGGCAATGGCAGATGCTGCTGTAGGCGGTAAAACAGGCATAGACCATTTGTTTTTTAAAAATCTAATCGGAACTTTTGCAGAACCAAAACAAATTTTCCTTTTTGCTGATTATCTCCGTACACTGCCCTTTCCAGAGCTGAAATCTGGCTTTGCAGAAATGCTGAAACACGGTCTCATCGCTGATGGAGAACATTGGCAAGAGCTGATTTCTATTGAAAATGAACTTTCTGCAGAGAAAATCGCGCCGTATCTATTACAAAGCGCCGAAATTAAACAAAAAATCGTGCAGGAAGACTTCCACGAAAAACATATCCGAAAAATTCTAAATTTCGGGCATACAGTAGGACACGCCGTAGAAAGCCTTTTCCTGAGAGAGGGAACTCCCCTGCTCCACGGCGAAGCAGTTGCACTCGGAATGATTTGCGAAACTTACATTTCTTATTTGCAGCAGCTGATTTCTCTGGACACGGCACGCCATATTATAGAAAATCTTGTGCGATTTTTCCCGCCTGTGGATATTTCTAATTTCAGTGATGAGGAAATCATTACGCTGATGTATCAGGACAAAAAAAATCAGCAGGGAAACATTAGTTTCTCGCTGATAGAAAGCATCGGAATGGGAAATTATAACCAAAATGTTCCGCTGGAAAATATTATCTCTGCACTGGATTTCTACCGAAACGGATTGTAAAAAACAAGATAGTTTAACATAGAATTAAACTATCTTTATTTTTTTTTACATAATAGCCGTGAAAGCAGCTGTAAACCCACAAATAATCCCTGGCATATTTGCTACGATTATAGGCCAGTCTTTTTTAGGTTTCAGGAATCCATAACCTACCCATAGTGTGCAGTTAATCCCTGCCACAAAAGGCTGAAGAAAATCACCTTTCATCCCTTGTAGATTGGAGGTAATCTGTGGAATATAAGAAACATACATAAGCATTGCTGTTCCTGTGGCTACCCATCCTAAAATGTTTAAGAATTTTTCCATGATATTTAAAATTTAATTGTTGATTTTTATTTAACCAAAATTATAAAAATTTTTTTATGTAAATAATAAAAAACAGCAGAGATTCATAACCCTCACTGTGTCTCATATACTACTTTTATCCTAAAATAACAGAACCTTCTTTGTTAGGAAGAACAACCTCGGCTTTGGATTCATCTTTGTTAAACAGAACAAATGCGCTGATAACTGCATCTCCTTCTTTCACTTCGATAGGGTCTAATCTGACACCAGCCTCCCAAAGCTGCACACAGGTCTGCTGCAATTCACTCCACGAAAATCCTGCCGAAGAGATACACCCATGCTCATCTCTATCCGCACCGACCAACGGCTCCTGAGTTTCTTCTGTATTTACTTTTTCTTCTTTCACTTCTTCCTTTTTTGGACTGTTACAAGAAAGCATTGACAACACTATTCCTGATAAAATTACTGCTTTTTTCATAATTCAATTTTAGTTATTGTTATTATTACTTCCTCCAAAAGTAAAATTAAAACTAAGCCCTGCCCGTAGGGTTGATAACGGATAAGCAGTGGAAATCTTATATTTGGTTACCAGCTGGTTATAGAAGAATTTTACTTGGAAATTTTGTGAAAAACTATAATCTGCCGAGAAATTTATTCCCAAAACTCTCTGCCCTCCAGTCACTTGTGAATCTTGGGCTAAGATATTGGTTATTCGGGTTTTATTATCTCTTAATGAAAAATCAAATTTAAGATTCAAATCACTTTTTATCGTTCTTTGTTTTCCTCTGAACCTCATCTTAAATTTCAAATCTTTAAAAATATACCCAAATCCCACAATATACTCAGAACCAGAGTCTTCCGAAAGTGTATAATTCTGAAGTCCCAGTACATAGGCTCTATTCTTGTTATACATCGCTCTGAACTGCATGTTATTCCTCATGGTAACATCAGCCCCGATAAGCGGTGAAAACTCCTCCACATAGCCCACCTGAGAGAACACATATGGATTTAGGAAGTTTCCGTTTCTATCCTTATCTGGCGAAGGCATCGGTGTGTTTTTACTCACCTCATAGTTATAATAATCTGAGCTGGACTGTATCCCTGCCACAGTGTATGTAGCCTTATAGCCATGTAATATGTCTATTTTAGAGAAATGTCTATTGAGCATCGGGATATTTTTCAATCCTGAATAGATAATCTGCCAGTTAGGAAGCGGGAATTTGGATTTTGTAGGGTTTTCTTTGCTCAAATTCTTACCACCAATCGCTGCCTTGAATGCAGGAATTAATATGTATGAATTTCCTAAACCATAGCCTTCCACAAAGCCATCAGCCCCCAAAATTCCAGGCATACTTCTAGACAAAACTCGTGCATTCTCTACCATATTCATATAAAGCTGTCCGCCATCTTTGAAAGAAGTTCCCATCAATATATCCGTATGGGAGAAAGCTATAACCTCATTCGCAAAAGACAATCTATTGTTTGTCAATATATTATACCCATTATGAGTCAATGAGCTTGAATAATTTTTAAGGAAATTTAAGTCAATCTTCAAATCATTCATCGGCTGAATTTGGACACTTCCTGTGATAGCCTTAGTCTGCATCTGCACATAGGATTCCGTCATCAAATCCGAACCTGTTACCCAGCCACGCTCTATCATCACCCTACGGATATCCGCCTGAGAACCAAGCAAAAACCCATATGTAGGCCCTCCTATCCCCTGTCCATATCCATAGAAATTTGGAGACGAAAGTATCCCTGGGAGAGAGGTTCCATTGGTTTCATTATAGTTAAAATCCACCTGCTTGAGTGAAGATGTAATTCCATAAAGAACAGCCTGTAATGGAGTCAGCCTATTTTTGAGGGTTGTGATTCTATTTTCACTATTTTTTCTAGTGGCTGTCTCTGCATTGGTTTTTTCCATTGCCTCTATCTCTGCTCTTCTCAGCTGCATCGTATTCTCCAGTTTTTGGAAATACTTAAATTTAGAGAACAAACTCGGAATGTCCACAGAAGCCGCAACTACAGTATTGTTATTATTTTGGGCTAAATTCCCTAAATCCTGCTGAGAAAGAACTGTGGAACGAGCCGACCAGTTATACTGGAAACCATATCCCACCTCTGCATTGATGAAATCCAAATATGGGAAATGCTCAAACGGCAACTTATAGTTAAGCTGCACCTTGTGATTATACAAAACAGGTCTTCCCGCACGGAACAAATCCCTAAAAATAGAGCGGTTATTCATTCCATTTACAGAAATATGGTCATTGAGCGTTCGGGTATAGGAATTGATATCCAATTTCAGGGATTTAGTAAAATTAAATCCAAGATTATACTGCCATCCGAAATAGAAGGTTCTTCCCTTTATCATTTGGAAATCATCCCCTGGAGTACCTGTCAGCAGTGCATCTATATTTCTATACTGAAGCTCACTATATGTTCTGTCCAGCTCCGCTCTGAAAGACAATCGAGTAGGAATTGGGTTAAAATTAACTTCTTTTATCCAATTTAAATATTTAGCTGCTTTGGATGTGTCACTTATCAACTTATTAAACGGTCGTATCACCCAAGGTTTAAAATTATAATTATAATCCAAATACCCCTTGAAATACTGGCGATAATTCCTAGTCGTATAGACATCTCTATAAAAATCATCATTATAAACAGCCGTAAGGGAAAGGTTTTCTACATCATAGAATTTGGATTTTTTCTCAGAGTTCATTCTCTGTTTCTGCATATTGACCACGCCTATACTTCTCTGCTGAGAGTAGGTTCTCACTATTTTTTTCAGCTGGTCTCTTACTGGGCTGTTTTTCAGCTCTACATCATTATCCAGCGGATTGTATTTAGGGTCTTCTATACTCTGTGTATAAGAATAGTTAAACGGAATTTTCATTCCTGCTTTCTCAGGCAAGAATTTATCCAGATTTACTGTGGTGCTGATGTGTAAAGTAGTATTGTCTGTCTGTGACCTTTCTGATGGTTTTTGGACAATAGTTCCGAAACCAACTGTAGATACAGACCCACTGGCATTAACCATCGCAAAATCACCCAAATTGAAAGTCAAATTGGCATTTGCTGCATATCCTCCTTGGTTTTTAATTCCAGAAGCACGGATTTCATTGACCCAAAGCAAAATATCTTTGGACACGCTAGATGCATCTTGGTTTCTTACCCCCAATACCATGGTACTGATATTTCCTATACTTGGGCGACCTTTTACATAAATCTTCTTATTGGCATCACCATAGTTTCCGTCTGTATATCTAGTATCTGCAGGAGCACCATTTCTATCTCTTCTTCCTTTAATGGCAGTTAGTTCCGTTAATTCCAGACTTACCATATTTTCTGCAGGCCAGATTTCGTAAGGCGTTCTACTGTTAGAAGAAGTATATTTAAGGGAAGCCTCGTATTCATAATAGTTATCCGTAGCATCACTACCGAAACGGATAAAGAACTTGGTTTTATCATCGAGAGCCGTAGAAGTCAGATTTTTCAAATCTTGGGCATGAACAAACATTTCTAGCTTTTCATACCTACGCAAATCGAGTGTGGTATTTTTAAACACCCCACGAGCATCATTACTCAGACCTATTACTTTCATGTAGAGAGAGCCTTCGTTTTGTCTCTGTGTACCAGCCGTTCCACTCAAAACCTCTCGGTCTATTCCTGGAGGCAGCACATAAGGTGGCGTTCCCTGTCCGTTTTCTTCCAAGTTTACACTTCCTATCTCTAAATTATCCGTATTTACCGTTCCAAAACCTTCATTGGTAGTGGCATCTACAGCGAGTGGTTTGGTATATCTTCTCCAATCAGAACGAACCAAATCCAAGCTTCCAAATCTAAGCGTAGTAGTCTCATCAAAACCTGTAAGAACCATTCTCATGAAACGAACATTGTTCAGCACATCTGTACTGCGCTCCCCTGCTGTGGTATCAAACTGGCTTACTGGAATACGGAAAAGATACCATTTATTGGTTCCAGACCTTCCGTCTTGGAATCTTGTGGAAACTTCCTTTACATCCACTATATTATTTTGTCCTAAAACCAAACTCGCTCTATCCAATTTCACTGTATACTGGTTATAGCTTTCATTTTGGTCAAGGTTAAAATCTCTATTAACATCCTCTGCATCAGGCGTTTGTGTAGATACTTCTAATGAATTGGCTTCCGAGTTTCCATCTGGGTTTCTAAAATATCTGTATCGTTCCACCAGCGAACCTGCCTGTGAGCCTTGGAACTTATTAGACAAAGGAAATACGAAGTCATCAGATGCAGGGTCTACAGCATTAGTCACAGGATTTACAAAGGAAGTCCCGAATTTCGCTGCTTCCGACTGATTATCAAGACCATCATACCCTAAATCCTGCGTAGACCGCTCCGCTCCCTCTGATGAGAATGCATAGAGCACAGGTGCTTGTTTAGGCTGATTACCCCAGTTGGTAGTCGTAACATTGGCTGGGTCTGAACTCGTAGGAAGTCCATTTTCGTATTGTAAAACGCCATCTTTTAGGACATCTTCAGAAACATTCCCAAGATGCAATAATAACTTAGGATTTGTCCCCAAAGTTCCACCATCTGCATACGGATCCATCATCCAGAACTCTACATATTCTATATTAGAATTCACAAAGTTAGAAACAGAAATTGACCGCATAAGTCCTCCCCATCTATCTTGTGTCGTTTCTGATGGATTAAAGTTATAAGGCCCTCTTTCTGTCGGATAGTATGAAATATCAAAAGTATTCAGGAAATTTTCCTCTCCTGCTACATAATCTTTTATCGTGTATAATTCTCCCTGATGCACTCTTCGTGAGGCGTGGTTAGATAGACTCTGCGCACTTACTCCATTAGGTGCAGCCCCACCTACTCCGTAGAATCTAGGGTCTATATTATACCAAGAAATAAGCCCCCTTCCGTAGCCATAGGTCAAGTTATTACTTAGATTAGCGGTATTAAATATAGGGTCGCTCGTATTTTGCTCTGGTTTAGAAGCCAAACTCCACATAGAAGGCTCTTTCAAAGAAATACGAGAAGTAGCCTGCTCAAAATCATCGATATAAGACTGATTTTGCATGTTGCTGTTTTCACCTTGGGTAAGGTAAGCCGCCTCTGCTCGGAAACTGATATTAGATTTTGTATCTGTGCTAATGAGCGGGATTTTATTCGTAATTCTCGTAAGGAACGGAGCCTCATTATTATAGGTTATATTCATCCCGAGCATAGTATTATTCACCGCTTCCTGCCCGAGCTGGACTTTATGGGTCAAAGGCGTTTCTCTGTAATTAACCATCGTGGCTCCGATGAGGAAATTATCACTGATTTTCCTTTCTAAATTAAGCCCAATGAACCTTTTTTTCTGTGTATTAAACGCCAACTGGTTTTCCAGACTCACACTGATAGCCTGCCCAGATTGTTTAATTATTTCATTGATAATCGTGACCGTTCCCAGTAGATAGTCCACCGTGTAATCCACTCCTTCCACGAGTTCTACGCCGTTAGAAGTTACTTTCACCGAGCCTTTCGGAATATTCACTGCACCGAGGGCAATTCCCTGAGCTCCAGAGCCTTTAAATCTCCCTTCTAATGTATATCTCTGAGCCAAATTAGCCTGTGTAGCCACAGATTTCAGCTGTGTATATAAATCCGAAAAGACAAATTTAGGGTCATGTCCCCCCAAAACATTTTCTATATGCTTACCAAAAGGCTGTGTTTTAGTGAATATCAATTTACCATTATTCTCATCAATGGTCAGCCCTGGGACAAAGTCAAACTGCCCGTCGCCATCCTGCTGTAAATCTCCATTAGAGTTTAGTCTATCCCAGTTAAATAATTTCAGCAAGTTAATATCCTGAACGCTCGTTCCTGGTAGATAGCTGATCTTACCATTTGATGGGTCACGGTAATAAACATTCATGAAGAAATCCTGAGAAGAAATCTGCGTTCCATCCAGAGGATAGATGTTCTTCATCATGAGATCCCACATAGGAGAGGTGGTTTTGGTAACGGTATTGGGTTTAAGCAATTTCGTTATCAATACAGTAGAGTTATCCTCTGAAAACTCCCCTACTTTATACACTTTAGAGTCATCTCCATTTACAGTATATGAGAAAGATACCGCAAGGAGTTGATTATCATTTAATCTTTGATTTAGGGAAATATATCCCAGCTGTGGATGATACCTAAACTCACTTTCGCTAAGTTTTCTGGCTCTTCTATTAAAAATAAAATTCTCCCCCTCCTGATATGGCTGGTTGGTTCCAGCAGCAGCATCATAGAGAGATTGGTTTTTAATGGCATTATACGCCGTAGTTACATCACGGATTCCTGTCAAATTCGAAACATCTCGATAAACACTATTTACCGAGTTATCAGGATAAGCCGTAGGCGCTCCTTCCCCTAAGTCCCTGACACCCACTATGGTTTTCTGCGATTGGAGGTCACCAGACCCTTGGTCCAGCACCCATACTTCTATCCTGTTAATCGCTATTTTAGAATTGATAAGAGGATATTGTAACAATGCTCCATCATAGTGATTGTTAAAATATTGTCCTATGAAAAAGTGCTGGTTATCCTCATAATCTACCGCATTGATTTTAAAGCTTTTAGATGTCCCTCCATTCTGTGCGACTACAGTCTGCACCTCGCCCTGCTGTTGTGAAAAGACAAGTGTCCCCGTAGTTTTCCCTAACTGAAACTCCGTTTTTATCCCAAAAAGAGACTCAGAACCTCTAATCAAACTCGTGGAAAGCGGCATGTTGATATTCCCAACCTCCACTTTTTTGATAATTCTATCCTCGCCATCATCTCGGCTTCTGTCATTTAGCTTTTTAGATAATTTATCTTGGGCATCTTTCCAAGAACTTCCCGTTCCTGTCCAGACAAGATTTACTTTATTTTCAAAAGCAAAACCGCTCTGGGTATCATAGTTGGCTCTCAGCTGTAAGTTTTCCCCTACCTTTCCCACTATTCCTACATTTATCCTCTGCTGAACATCTATCGTAAAGGATTTTCTATTATTGGGAAGTATAAGTGGATTATCTATTTTTTGGTGTAAAATACCAAGGTCAAAAGTAGCGTATCCCTGCGGAATAAGCTCTATTTTGTTCCCTCCAAAAATAGTTTCAAAAATTCGGTTTCTAATCGTGATATTCGGCAAAAGCGACTTTTTCTTCGCTTCTTCCTCCTTGTCACCTATCTGCGCATATGTTCCTTCGCTAGCCTTCTGACGAAAAAATTCACGGATATTTTTGTTCTGTAAATATTGTGAATACTGCAAAGGTGTCATCGTAAGCGGTTCCCCTACCACCAAGTTCCCAATCTTAGGATATAGATAATACATCCCTGTTTTAATGTCATAAAACGCCTCATAACGAGTGGGATTAGGAATTGTAAATTCCTTATTCTCTATGGTTTCTTTTTCTGTCTGAGCCCATACATTATCACTGAATAATGAAAGGAAAAATAAAGGAGCTGCCTTTAGTATAGTAGCTTTTTTCACGAAATCTGCCTTATATATTTTTTAAAACTTGTTTTACCAACTCTTCTACACTTGCTTCTGGATTTTGTTTCAAAATCTTATCCGCTATTTTCTCACTGGTCTTTCTTGGAATACCCAACACCTCTAATGCTGATAACGCTTCTTCTTTTATTTTATTATCAAGAATCGCTGTGCTGCCCGCTCCTAAACCATCAAATTTCTGAACTTTATCTCTCAAATCTATGATGATTCTCTCTGCCGTTTTAGCGCCTATTCCTTTCACTTTTTGAAGAACACCGCTGTTACCAGACAAAATAGCTTGGGCAATATCCGAAAGCTCTAATGATGAAAGCAAAATCATCGCCGACACTGCTCCCACGCCATTTACACTGATAAGGAGATTAAACATCTCTCTCTCCTCTTTATCAAAAAAACCAAAGAGCAAATGGGCATCTTCACGGATAATCTGCTGAGTGTATATTGTAGATTCTTTTCCTAAATGCAGTTTTTGTGATGTCTGCACACTAATCCCCACATAATAGCCCACACCACCAACATCCATGACAGCATAAGTAGGAGTCAGCTCACTGACAACACCTCTAAGATAAAAAATCATTTGTATTTTTTTAAAATTCCTACAAAGTTACAAAATAAATTTAATTTTCTTCCTGATAATAAACCTTATAGAATTTCCCTTTTTCATCCTCACCTTGTTCTATTTTTCTACGGTCGCCATGCACATAGATATGGAAGTTTTTATCGAGTTTTATTACGGATTTATAGTTTCTTGCCTGTTTCTTCACTGCCGCCTCAGAAATAGGAAATTCCTCTGCGATATCTACTTGAAATTCCTGCTCGTATTCGGTTTTGTAATTAGAAAAACTCTCTATCACATTTTTGTCCTGCAAAACCTCATTGGTAAATTCATCAAAATCAAATCGCTCTTTTTCTTTGAAAAAATTGATTGTCTTGTTCAAAAAATCAGCTTGGTCAGCCTTCGAAACCTCAAATTCCTGCGGAAGCTGATTTGTTATATAGTTTTTATAAAGGCTCAGCGTGCTCTCCGTGCTGAAATACTCATCATTTCTCTGGCGAATGTGCAGGAACTTATCAAACCAATATTCAGAATCTCCATTTTTATTATTGTCAAAAGCCTTTACCACAAATCCCTCTTCCTTCTGAATGTTGTAAATCATACAGCCTTTGTCTATTTTACTAAGATTAAACCCAAAATCCTTATTCACTTGGAAATTTTCATCTTCTGCCAGCACTTTCAAAAAAGTATCTTTTTTTTCCATTTTAAAAATCCCCAAAGAGTCCATTTTCTCGCCATTCTCCGAATCATCTTCAAAATAAACCACGCAGCACTCTCCTGACAAAACCCTCGGATTATCAGTGATTTCGTAGAGATACTTAGCTATTTTTCGGGAATATTCATGAAACCAGTCTTTCTCCTCAAAAATCTCCGAAACATAGGTATAAAGCTCATTGTTTTCTATATTAGATTCATGATAAAACTGAAATTTTTCTTCTGATTTAAAGGATTTTATGAAAAAATCTGATAAAAACTCTCTCATATCCTCATCCAAAATCAATTCGCCCTCCGAAAGAAAAAGCCCCTCTTGGTTGATTTTATTTCCTACTCTATGGATAGATATTTTTGTAAACATTTTATTTTTATTTTCTACAAAAATATGATTTTTAATTTATCATCCGTGCTAAATTTAAAGTTTCTCATTTGCCTTATTTTTTATATTTTTGAAGCATGAATAAACAGGTAAAATTTGAAGATTTAGGGCTGATAGACTACCAAAAAGCGTGGGATTATCAGGGAGAACTAATGCAAAAAATCATTGATATCAAACTAAAAAACCGAGAACTCCCCACTGAAAACCAAATCATTACACCCAATTTCTTTTTATTTGTAGAGCATCCTCACATCTACACTTTGGGCAAAAGCGGCGATGAAAGCAATATGCTCATCAACACAGAAAAACTAAAACAGATAAACGCCGATTTTGTGAAAACCAATCGTGGCGGAGATATTACTTACCACGGATTTGGGCAGATAGTCGGCTATCCTATTTTGGATTTAGAAAATTTCGTAACGGATATTCATCTGTATATGAGAAACTTAGAAGAAGTGATTATAAGAACTATGGCAGACTATGGTCTCCATGGCGACCGCTCAAAAGGCGAAACTGGCGTTTGGCTGGATGTAGGAAAGCCCTATGCTAGGAAAATCTGCGCCATGGGTGTAAAGGCTTCCCGATGGGTAACCATGCACGGCTTCGCTTTTAATGTAAATACCGACATGAAATATTTTGACTACATTATCCCTTGTGGAATAAAGGGCAAACAAGTCACTTCCCTAGAGCAAGAACTAGGACAAAAAGTCAATATAGATGAAGTGAAAGATAAAATAAAAAAACATTTCTGCGAAGTATTTGATTGTCAATTCATCTAAAATAAAAAAAGACCGAAATATTTCGGTCTTTCTTGTTTAACTATGAAATTGTTTTAAAAATTATATGCGTATCCTAAATTGATAGAGCCAACATTTGCATTATTTCTAGTAAATCCTTTATAAGAGAAATATAAGTCATGTCTCTTATCAAAAGAATACCCTAACTTAGGCTGGTAATAGAAAGATCCGTTTTCATTTTTAAAGTCTTTTTTAGTAAAAAATGCATAACCTAAATCTGCTCCTAAGAAAACATTAGAACCACCAAAAGTAACTTCTGCTGTAGCAGCTACTGGAATTATTCCAACATCAGGCACTTCATTTTTAAGAGTTACAAGAATTAGATCTGTTTTTGTCTTTTTACCAAAATAGTGAGAGTATCCTGTAGCAACCCCTAATCTGAAGTTCTCTGCCAATGGATAAAGGTATGCTAAATCTACACCTGCTGTAAAAGTAGTAAATTTACCAAAATCTCCAACTGGTATACCTGCATTTACACCTAATCTAATTCCAGATTCAGTTTTTTGAGCATTCATCAATCCAAAAAGTGCTAAAGCACCTGTCAAAAACAACTTTTTCATTTTTACAATATTTAATAGTTATTGATGTTTTATTCTATACAAAATAAATGCCAAATTCATTTTTAAAGAATAATAGCCCTTAAACAAAGGGAAAAAGACACTTTTAAACTCTTATCCGTTTATTATTTTTTTCATTTCAGTGATGGTTTCTGCTGGTTTGCCATTAAAAATTCCAGACCCAGAAACTATAATATCCGCTCCTGCCTCGGCAACTTCCTGAATATTATTAAGTTTTATTCCGCCATCTACTTCTATTTCTATATGATTATAGCCTTTTTCCATAATCATTTGTTTCAGTCTTTTTATTTTATTTAATGCATTAGGGATAAAGGACTGCCCACCAAATCCTGGGTTTACAGACATTATCAACACCAAATCTATTTCTTCCAATACTTCTTCTATAATGCTCAAACTCGTGTGAGGATTTAGAGCCACGCCACTTTTACAACCTAAACTTCTGATATGCTGTAATGTTCGGTGAAGATGCGTACAGACCTCAGCATGAACGGTGAGATAATCCGCTCCCGCCTTTACAAAATCATCCACATATCGCTCTGGTTTTTCTATCATAAGATGAACATCACAGGGAATAGAAGAATTTTTCTTAATCGCTTCCACTACGGGAATTCCTATGGTAATATTTGGGACAAAATGTCCATCCATCACATCTATATGCAGAAGGTCTGCACCAGCACTTTCCAGCATATGGATATCTCTGCTCAGATTACAAAAATCTGCAGACAGCAGAGATGGCGATATTTTTTTCTCTTTTTTCATGGTTTATTTTTTTAGTGGTTTATTCCTTTATGAATTCCTTCTATGAATCTTATAGAGCCAGATTTAGCGCTGATAACTACACTTTTAGTAGTAATAGTTCCGTTTTCATGGAATTTAACTCCGTCCAGATAACCTCCACTCGTGATTCCTGTTGCGGAAAAAACAGCATTTTCAGACTTTATCAATGTGTCTAAATATATAACCTCATTGATGTTAATATTTTCCTTTTTCAAATTGGCTATTTCAGATTCCAGCTGTGGCGCTCTCATTCCCTGCATACCGCCGTTAAGGGCTTTCACTGCACATGCCGCCAAAACTCCCTCTGGCGTACCGCCTATTCCCATCAATACATCCACACCTGTGTCTGGCATTGCGGCTAAAAGC
>CAUQSG010000041.1:0-14105 GCA_963520725.1 uncultured Flavobacteriaceae bacterium
CTCTAATTCGAACCGTCTAGGATCTGGCACAGAAACCGTTCCTACATTGGGTTCTATGGTACAGAAAGGATAGTTTGCTGACTGTGCTTTAGCGTTACTCAAACAATTAAAAAGGGTAGATTTTCCTACATTGGGCAAGCCCACAATTCCACATTTCATAAATTTATATTTTATTCAAAAGGCAGATATGCCTTGTTTTTACCATCTGCAAAGATAAAAAATATTATCGATTATTTAGACAATAGCATTTTATAAAATGAATCCAAGCTGATGTAATATTTTCATATATTTGTTACAAGTTATATAAATTAGATTATGAAAAAACTTTTGATGTTATCTTTGTTTTTTATGATTTTTTCTTGTTCAGAAAAAAAGATAATATTACCTCCTAATGACAAACTATCAATTATGTATGGAGAAGGATATTTAATTGATTTTGAAAATAAGAAATTGATAGTGGATCATTTTAATATATTTAATGATTATTCTGAGTGTCCAGAGTATTCTGAGTTTCCACATATGGCGACAATAAAAATAAATTTGTCAAAAAAGGAAATAGATTATTTAAATAATTTATATATCAAATATGATATTGATGATATAAATGGACTAATGGAAGAAGCTGAAATATTTTCGAGTAAAAATAGTGCAAGTATAATGTTTAGTAAAAATCATAGAATCTCGATTTATGAGGGTTATGCCGAAACTAATACAAATAGAAAAGTTGTTAATTACTTGAATGAAATAAATAAGTTCTTAGATGAAAAAATGAAAGATGACAGCTTGTATCAGAAAAGTATAAAAAAGATAAAATCAGCAAGAAGGTTATAGTTATTTTAATTTCTTAAAAGTTAGATAAATAAAAAAGGTTCAAGACAAAATATCTTGAACCTTTTTAGTAAGTTTAGAAAGGATATCCTATCGCGAAGTTTACAGTAGGATCCAGCAGATTGATTTTAGAAGCTACCCATTTCTGTCCTTCAGGTTTGTTCGGGTCGTAGACTTTGTAAGCAAAATCCAGCCTGAAAGTGACATATGCAATATTCATTCTAATTCCAAAGCCGCTGCCAATACCCATTTGCTTGTAGAATTTATTGATTTTGAATGTATTGTCATTTTTTTCTTCGCCTATAGACCAAGTGTTTCCTAAATCCGTGAACACGGCTCCGTGGAACATATTATTCATCATAAAACGATATTCTATGTTGGTGGTTAGTTTCATGTTCCCCATCATGTAAGTTCTGATGTTTTCATTTAGCTGAGAATCAGAAGGTCCCAGTCCGCCGTAAGCTTTCCAAGCTCTGATATCATTGGAACCACCATTATAATAGGCACGGGCAAAAGGCATGTTTTTGGAGTTTCCATATGGCAGCCCTATTCCTATAAATTGTCTTAAAATAAGGGTTTGTCTACCATCATTAAAGTTAAAATATTTTCTGATGTCTAAATCTAATTTTGCAAACTGAGAATACACCGTTCCAAAAACACTTCTCTGGGTATTGTCATGCACTATACTTTCATCTCTTCTCTCAAATTTGAATATATTATCCAGCAAACTCAGTGTGTTTCCTGATAATTCAAATTTAGCATTGAAATAGAATGGGTGTTTGAAATATTTTTTACCCAATTCATTGTAAAGGAAGTTGTAATTTAGTCCAAAAATGATAACATCCTGAGTTTGTCTCTCCTTGTTAAGAAGTGATTGCTCAAATAAAGTCATCTGATATTGGTCGGCAAAATTTAGGCTGTTTGTAAAGTTGTGATCATCTAAGATTGCTTTAGAAACAGCATCAGAAGTTACATTTCCATTATAAAACTGCGAAACCAAAGTAGGATTTACACTTTGATAAAGCCCAAAAATATAATCACGAACAATCTTGTCATTAGGGAACAAATCATAGTAGTTATCCTTATTTCTGGTGATACTCAGTAGAGAGTTCAGCAGGGTAAAACGGTGCGAAACCACATCATTTACATTCAAGAAATAATTTATCCCACCATTGAAGTTGATTCTCCCTAGACCGATATTATTCTGCACAGATGCCCCAAAAATGATAGAGGAAGATGGCGAAAATCGGCGTGGTATGATTTTGTCCATATTAAAAGGCGAAATGAATCTAGGTAATTTCAGTGAAACTTCGGCTGAAGTTTCATAAGCGTTGAAAAACTTGCCTTTTTCATTTCCAGTCGTACCGACAATTCCCGAAAGACTTAGATTCAGGTTTTCTCCTCCACGGAATATATTTCTGCTTGTAAATTCCAAACTTGGCGAAATTCCGAAGTTTAGAATTTGCGAATAATGCAGGTCAGTAGCCAGTTTTAGGTTATATCTTTGCAAAGGAATAAGCGTGTAGCGAAGGTCTAAGATACTGTCATTAGGAGCTTCTTTTGACCTTCTTGTCAAAGGATTAGCATTTACAATACTAAAATTATCAAGAGCAATAAGGTTTCTTCTGGTAAGGTCTATTCTTTTTTGATTATAGGCTTCACCACTATCTACAGTGACAGCTCTCCAAAGGTGTCTAGACTTGAAGTAGCGGTCCATTCTTCTGATGGTAACATCACCTATTTTTTTCTCTATAATTGTAGAATCAGAAGGCTTGTCTTTTATGTAAATTTCTATTTTTCCTATTGTGTGTTTTCTATATCGCCCACCGATAGTGTCTTTTCTTATTTCTAATGTCAAAGGAACCTGTTTTCTACTCTTTAAGGTATCGGCAGTAAAGAATATTTCTTCATTATTACTATTAAAGTTATAATATCCTTCAGCTCTCATCAGCTCGTTGATTCTTTTTATTTCATTTTCTAGATGAGCTTGGTTTAGGATATTTCCTTTCTTTACAAGACTTTTGTCATAATTATTTTCATAAATAGCCCTTATATCAGGATAGGGAATATTATGGTTGTACTCGCTTATATAGGTAGGATCGTTGTGAGTGATTATAAAGATATTTTGAGCTTTTTTAGCAGAAGAATCTTTCTTAATGCTGTATTCCACCTCTGTATCCCAGTATCCTCTGTATATCAGGTATTTTTTGATGCCATTAGCACTTAGTCTAGTTTTGTTTTCATCAAGAATGACAGGAGCTTTCCCTATATTATGAAGCATTCTGCTCAAAAGCATACTTCTACCCACATATTCTGGATGCCCAGCTCTGATGGAAAGAGTGTCTCTCAGTTTACTATTTCTAAGGTGAGAAGGGTAGTTCATATATCTATTTAATATGGTATCGTATTTACGATTTGCCATATTATAAAACCATAAACTCATAGGAAAAACAAAAAGCGTTTTTCCATTAGGTTTTTGGGAAACATAGTCAGAAACTCCGCTAGAATAGACAGAGCCATCAGTAAATTTAAAATTATTTTTTGTTAAAAGATACTGACCTTTAGGGACTTTATTGGTGGTACAGGCATAAAATAATGCCATAATTATTGTGAGAGATAAAAATATATGATATTTTTGAAAATATTTACGACTATGCTTACTGCTCATACTATTAAAATTTTACAATCTCTAGATAAAAAAAAATTTAGACAAAAATACAATTTATTCTTGGTTGAAGGAGATAAAATTATTCGAGAACTAAAAAATTCTTCTTATAAAGTCAAGGAAATTTTTAGTATAGATATATCTAATCCTGATTTTCAGTCATTTAAAACCAATCTAATTACAGAACGAGAATTAAGAAAAATTAGTCTATTACAAAATCCTAAAAATTCTGTTGCAGTCTGTGAGCTAAAGGAAAACATTTCCATAGAAACGCCTATTCAGTTGGTTTTGGATAATGTGCAGGACCCAGGCAACTTGGGAACTATTATTCGTTTGGCGGATTGGTTTGGGATCGAACAGATTGTGTGTAGTGAGGATTGTGTGGATTTTTATAATCCAAAAGTTATCCAAGCGACTATGGGATCTTTCACAAGGGTTAATATTATATATAAGGATATAGTACCACTTCTACAAAATTCTGATCGCCCTGTTTTCGGAACAGATATGGTAGGACAGAGTCTTTACAAGACAGAATTTCCAGAGCGTTTTTATCTTATTTTGGGTAATGAAGGAAATGGTATTCGCCCAGAGATAAAAAAACTTGTTTCTCAAAATATTACAATTCCAAGATTTGGAAAACTTCAACATACTGAAAGTCTTAATGTTTCTATGGCAACGGGTATTATTTTAGGACAAATATTTTCAAAAAAATAATTTTTTTCATTTTAATCAAGAAAAGTCATAAAAGCCTATAAATAGGAGGTTTTCATTAGTTATTTACATATGTAAAAAACATAAAACATATGTAAATTTACACACAAAAAATATTTTTTTAGGTGATTATTAGGTAGATATGTATTTTTTTTGTATATTTGCTCAATGAATTATACTCACTGGGGTCATAAAGTGGGTTGTTTTCTTTAAATTTAGCAACAATTTAGATTTACTATAAATTAAAATATAGATTATGAAAAGACAATTCTTAGCTTTTGTTATGACTATCTTGCTTTCTTTGGGTGTTAATGCTCAAGATTATAACAAGTGGTCTATAGATGCAAGTGGAGGGGTTAGTATATTATCTTCTTCAGGTTTTTCTGAAGGATATTTCGCTTCAGTTCCGAATGTTTGGACTACAAATGGAGGTATTCGTTACATGTTCAATAATAAATTTGGTCTTCGTTTAGGTGGAGGATTTGACCAACTTCAGCATGCAGGAAATTCTCCTAAATTTGCTACTAGAATATGGAATGTGAATGTTCAAGGGGTGGCTAATTTAGGGCGTGTTTTGGCTTTTGAAGAGTTTACTAAAAATATAGGTTTATTAGGTCACTTTGGAGTAGGGTATGGATATATGACATCAAAAAGCTTTAAAGGAGTTGATAACTTAGGAATTATTACATTTGGTATCACACCTCAAGTTCGTCTTAGTGATAGAGTAACATTGCTTTTGAGTGGTACATTCAATTGGTATTTGACACAGCATTATACTTTCAATGGAGAGAGTTTAACAAAAGACCCTAATGTAACTCCAATGAGAAATGTTAATTTCCAAGGACTTAATTTTACTGCTACAGCAGGGCTTCAGATTGCTTTAGGTAAAAAACAAGTTCATGCAGATTGGTATAATGTAAAGAGAGAAGATAAAGATAAAAATAAAAAGGTTGCTCAAAATGAAAAAACAGTAGACAACCGTATAACAAGAGGAGGAAGTGATATAACAGCAAATGGTCAGCGTATAGAAGGTGATAAAAATCCTAAACTTGCTAATAATAATGTGAAATCTGATGATGAAAATGATTTTGATGATGATGAAAATGGAGATGTAAGTAACAGTAGTATAGCATCTAATAACAACCAAAATACAAATAATAATAATGTTATTGTAGAAAGTGTAGACCCAGCTAAAGAGCTTATAGAAAAAGGATATGTTAATGCTTACTTTGGATTTGATTCTTCTGAGCCTAAAGATGGTTCATTGTGGGCGGTAGGTTTCGTAGCAAACTATTTAAAACAAAATCCAGATGCTAAACTTAATATAATAGGTTACACAGACCAAGTAGGTAATGCAGGATACAATGAGAAACTATCTAAGAAGAGAGCAGATGCAGTTAAGCAGTTATTGGTTGATATGGGAGTAGATACATCAAGGCTAGCATCTAAAGGTAAAGGAGTAGATAAACAAACTAAAGCTAAATCAGCAGGAGCTAGAAGATTAGTGAGAAGAGTTACATTTGAATTAACTAATGACTCAGGTAAGGAATCACATATAGCATCAAAATAAAGTGAAAAGAGAGGTTAAAAACCTCTCTTTTTTATTTCAAAATAATAGAAATGATAAGAAGAATAGCTGTAGTATTTTTAGTGTATATTTTAGGAATATTTATTCTATCTAGGCTGGAAAATAATTTTTTCTATATGCTGTTTTTGAGTATATGTTTTTTATTTACATGATTTGGGAACTTTTTAATTATTATAATGGAGATTGGAAGAAGAATAATGAAATGCTGTTTAATAATTTGCAGGAAGACATAGACATAGCTCAACTGAAAAAAATCTCATCAAGACCTTTCTTTTTTGGGTTGGAGGGTAGATTTATTAGTGATGAAAGTTTCTATTTTGATGATGATAATCTATATATTATTGCTAAAAATAGAAAGGCAGTAAAAGTTCCTTTTGAGCAAATAACCGAACTCAAAAAGACATCTATGAGTATCAATAAAATTAGAATATGGCAAATTAGTGTAGGAATAGAAGGCGCGGAAGCAATGTTTCGATTTGCTAATAATTACACTATTTGGAATAAAAATTTTAAAGAATTTTATGATAAATTGAGTAATAAAATTCCATAGCTGTAAAAACAAAATGGAGTTACTGGAATTTGTAAAATCAGTTAATCATTATGATAGGGTTTTCCTTGTAAAATAGTAGAAGCACGATAGATTTGCTCAACGAAAAATAGCCTAATCATCTGATGTGTGAAAGTCAGTTTTGATAGAGAAATTTTCTCATTTGCTCTTTGGTATATTTCATCGGAAAAACCATAGGCACCGCCGATAAGAAAATTCACTTTTTTAACTGATGAGCCCAGCCAAAAATCTATTTTTTCTGAAAACTGTCGGCTCGTAAATTCTTTCCCTTTTTCATCTAAAAGAATGACCAAATCGGCATTGTCAATTTGGTTTAAAAATAACTTTGCTTCCTCTTTTTTTAGTAAATCTGGTGATAGATTTTTTGCATTTTTCACATCGGGAATTTCTATAATTTCAAAATTCCAGTGTTTCGGAATGCGTGGTAAGTAATTGGAAATAAGGCTGTTAATCTCTCGGTCATCGGTTTTTCCTATACAAATGAGATTGAATTTCATATGGTTTCTGTATATTTGCGGTCTGCAAATGTAACTAAAATGGAGATAAAAAAGTTCAAAATATTTCAGAAAATCCATGGTTTTTTAGATGGAATCCATTTACCAATGCTGGATATTTCCCTCTGGGGGCTTTTAGAAATTTATGTAGGGGGGATATTTCAGAAACAAATCATTAGACAGGCAGCGAGTGTTTCTTGGAGCTTTTTTTTAAGTCTTTTTCCGCTCATTTTGTTTATTCTTTCAGTTTTACCGTATTTGCCTCATTATGAGGAACTTTATCATTATATTTTCAATGAATTGATGCCTCGTATTCTGCCAGACCATATGCTGGAAGATGTGACGGGGTATATTGAACAAAATATCATGCCAAATATTGCGCAGATGAGCTTGTTTACCATCGCTTTGGTGCTTATTTTCGCTACGAATGGGACTTACGCCCTTATCAATGGTTTTAACCATGATACGGATACGCAGCGAGGGCTGATCAGGGAGTATTTGCTGGCTTTTTTAGTTACGGCAAGTTTCACAGTGGCTATTGTGATGTGTCTTTTGGGGATTTACTATGCCGAAGTTGTTTTTAAATTACTGATGCCCGAATATCCGAGTAATTGGTTTTTTTCTAATTTAACAGTGATTATCGGATATTTTTCATTTCCTTTGGTTTATTGTCTGGCATTGGCGCTTTTGTATTGGGTTGGTTCTGTGGAAATTACAAGGTTTAAACAATCTATCCCAGGTGCTATTCTTACCACAGTTTTGTTTATGGTAGTTACCTATTTTTTTGCATTTTATGTCAGTGAGATAGCGAGATATAATGTCCTCTATGGCTCGGTAGGTTCTATGATTTTATTGATGATTTGGGTGGATGTGAATGTGGTGCTGATAATGTTCGGAAATGAGCTGAATTTGGCTATAAAACGAATACATGATTCCAACAAGCAGAAAAATAGCAGTGTCCAAGACGAAAAAATAGATTTTCAGATATAGTTTAAAATATTGTAAATAAAAAGAGCAACTAAAATTTTAGCCGCCCTTTTTATTTCTTTTTAAATTAAATAGAATTATCGTTTTTAGCTGCGTTTTTTAAGAGTAAATATCCTAAACTACCAGCCAAAATAGATGCTGTAAGGATGGCAAATTTGGCCGAATCCTGCAGCTCTTGGCTGTCTTTAAAAGAAAGCAGTGCGATGAAAATAGACATCGTAAAACCTATCCCTGCCAAAAGGCCAGCTCCTGCCATGTGAATCCATCGGCTTCGGTCAGGAAGGCTACTGATTTTCAGTTTTATAGCTATGAAAGAGAATAGGTTAATCCCAATAAGTTTTCCTAAAATAAGACCTAATACTATTCCGTATCCAAAGTTTGAAAACAGCCCATCCACCATACCTGATTTGAAAGTGATATTGGTATTTGCAAGTGCGAAAATCGGCATGATAGCAAAACTCACAGGGATATGTAAAGAATGTTCTAATTTCTCTAACGGAGAAGCCTCTGTTTCGTTCTCGGAATTAGCAGGAATAGTAAATGCTAAAATAACTCCCGCAATGGTAGCATGAATACCAGAATGGTGCATGAAATACCATAAAAACGCCCCTGGAATTAGATAAAAAATATGTTTTTTAACTTTAAAATAATTTAATGCCGCAAGTAAAATGATAACCAAACCGCTGTAAGCGAGATAATTCCAATGAATTTCATCTGTGTAGAAAATCGCAATTACTACAATCGCTCCTAAGTCATCCACAATCGCCAAAGCAGCCAAAAATACTTTTATCGCAGAAGGAACGCTTTTTCCCAGCATAGAAACAATAGCCAGTGAGAAAGCAATATCTGTAGCCATAGGAATAGCCCAGCCGTTGCTGTATTCCGTACCATGATTAAAAATAGTGAAAATAACCGCAGGAACTATCATTCCTCCAATCGCCGCAAAAATAGGAAGTGAGGCATTTTTGAAGTTAGAAAGTTCGCCTTTGAGAAGTTCTCGTTTTATTTCAAGTCCTACCAAGAGGAAGAAAACTGCCATCAGACCATCATTTATCCACATACTTACAGAGTATGGACCTATCATTTTATCCAAAACAGCCTGAAAACCAGTCGCCGCCGAAGAGTTGGCTATCATCAGCGAAATGGTAACACATAAAACCAATAAAACCCCTGAGGACTGGCTGTTTGAGAAAAATTCTTTAAAAAATTTTGTTATACGCATATTTAATTATTTTTAAAATTGAACTTTAAGAATTACAAATATAACAAAAATCATAATAATCTATTTTGAAAAATCCTTAAATAATGGTAAATTTGTGAGAGATAATAATATTTTTAGTTATGAGAACATTTATTAAAGGTGCTTCCGTATTGGGAGTTTTGTTATTACTTTTTATGTCGTGTAGTGGAGCAAAAGTTTATAATTCTAGTGACCTGCTGACAGTAACATCCAATCAGAAGAAAATAGCGATTTTGCCGCCTAAAGTTTCTATGCTTGAAGGTAGGTATACAGGGCGTTTTGACCAGTCTAAGGAGCAGGAATCGGCTAATTTTCAACAGGAAATGTATGCTTGGTTTTTGAAGAGATTTTCTCAGAATAATGTGAGCCAAGAAATACAAGATATAGAAACTACGAACACGAAACTAAAAAGAGCAGGATATCCTGAAAAAGAGCTGACAAAGAGCGAAATATGCGCTATTCTTGGAGTAGATGCTGTTGTAAGTTCTAATTATGTAATGACTAAACCTATGCCACAGGGAGTGGCAGTGGCGGCATCTGTTTTGCTTGATTATGAGGGAACAACGAATGAAATTACCGCGGATATGAATATTTATGACAGAAATACTGATAAAATATTTTGGAATTACAGCAATAAATATTCAGGTGGGTGGAGAAGCAGTCATAGCGATATTGTAGAAAACCTTCTGAGAAATGCAAGTAAGAAAATGCCTTACGGAGCAAAGAAATAAAAACATAAACGCCCTTTTTAGGGCGTTTTTTTATAATCTTTTTACTTTTTTGATTCCTTCTATCTGTGCCAGTTGTTTCAATAAATCATCCAGCTGGTTTTTGTTTTTAACTTCTAATGAGATGGTTCCAATGAAAATTCCATCAATGGAGTTGATAGAGATTCCTTTCATGTCGATGTGCATATTATTAGAGATAATGGATGCTACATCATTTATTATTCCCATTCTGTCCATTCCTTGGAGTTCTATTTTGATGTTGTTAATGAATCTTTCGGAGTTCACCCATTTTGCCAGCATCACACGATAGTCGTAGTTTGCACGGAGGTTTATCGCATTGGGACAGTTTTCATTATGCACTTTAATGCCATCATTTATCGTTAAAAACCCAAAAATATTATCACCAGGAATTACCGTGCAGCATTTTGCAAAAGAATAGGACAATTTTTCCTCATTTCGTCCAAAAACAATAAGGTCTAAATCTGATTTTGGTGTTTCTACGAACTCGGTTTTATCCTTTCGGAATCGCTGTAAAAGACTTCCAAAGAAACTTTTTTTGCTGTCCAGATATTCCTTTAAATTGGAAGTATCCAGTGTTCCCTCATAGAATTTTAGGAATAAATCCTGCGAGGTTTTTAGGTTAAAATATTTCTGAATATTATTGAGTTCCTCTTCTGTAAAGTTGATTTTGGCGTGTCTCAGTTTTCTTTGGAAAATTTCTTTTCCTTCAGCTACTTTTTGGTTTTTTTCCGAGTTTAAAACAGCCTTTATTTTAGAACGAGCCTTAGCAGTTACTACAAAGTCCAGCCAATCTTTTTTTGGTTTTTGGTTGGGAGAGGAGATGATGTCTATCTGGTCGCCATTTTTCAGGACATAACTTATAGGTTGTAGTTTACCATTGATTTTAGCACCGCTGCATTTCATTCCCAGTTCAGAATGCACCATGAAAGCAAAATCCAATGCTGTTGCGCCTTTTGGAAGGATTTTAACATCTCCTTTTGGCGTGAAAATAAAAACTTCTTTGGTGTATAGATTTAGTTTAATGCTGTCCAAAAGTTCCGTAGTGGAGAGCGATTGCTGGTTGTCCAAAACTTCCCGAATCTGAACCACCCATTGTTCAAAGTTTTTGTCATCAGAGTTTTGGCTGAAACCTTCTTTGTATTTATAATGGGCAGCGACACCTTTTTCTGCAATTTCATCCATTCGCTCACTTCGGATTTGCACTTCCACCCACTTGTTATCAGGCCCTAGGATAGTCAAATGAAGACTTTCATAGCCTGTGCTTCTCGGCTGGGTAATCCAGTCCCGCATTCGTGCAGGATTGCTGTGATAGAGGTCGGTAATGATGGAATAAATTTTCCAAGCGAGGAATTTTTCGTTTTTAAAATCTGATTTGTAGATGACACGGATGGCGTAGTTATCATAAACTTCCTCAAAAGGAATGTTTTGTTTCAGCATTTTTCTATAAATAGAGCTGATAGATTTTGCCCTTCCTTTAATCTTGAAATTGAGTTTCTCTTCTTTTAGTTTTTCAGAAACATGCTCTATAAACTCTTGTACATAGCTTTCACGATGTTCTTTGGCTGTGATGAGTTTTTCAGAAATCTCGTTGTAGATTTCGGGCATGTTGTATTTTAGGGACAAATCCTCTAATTCTGATTTTATGTTGTAAAGACCCAGTCTGTGAGCCATAGGAGCGTAGATATAAACGGTCTCCGAGGCTATTTTTTTCTGTTTGTCTGGGCGCATGCTGTCTAGTGTTCTCATATTGTGAAGGCGGTCAGCTATTTTGATGAGAATTACCCTAAAATCATTTGACAGAGTGAGCAGGAGTTTTCGGTAGTTTTCGGACTGTACGGAGATGTTTTGGTTATTCATCACAGAAATTTTGGTAAGTCCGTTCACTACATCGGCTATTTTCTTCCCAAAGAGTTTTTCTATGTCTTCATAAGTGTAGTCGCTGTCTTCTATTACATCATGAAGCAGAGCTGCCGCGATGCTGGTAGCACCTAGACCTATTTCCTCAGCCACGATTTTTGCCACCGCTATAGGATGGAAAATGTAGGGTTCTCCAGTCTTTCGGCGCTGGTCTTTGTGGGCATCCCAAGCCACATCAAAAGCCTTTTTGATGAGTTCCAGCTGTTCCTCATTCAGCTTTCTGTAGGTGTGGTGGATTAGGTCATCGTATCTTTTGAGGATTTCTATTTGTTTTTGTTGTTCTTCGGTGCTCATCTTTGGGAAATTTTAGGATATTACGAAAGTAATAAAAAAATATTAAACATTACAAATATCCTCTCTTTTTTATATTTTTGTAAGTTCTAAATATTTTGAAATTTATGAAAACTATACATATACAAGCCAAGGAGTTTTTTGAATTATTAAAGCTAAAAGACCAATCTATGTGGGATATTTTTGCCCAAATGATAGATGGCGAGGAAAAGGAAATTCTCTTTCTAGATGAGGAAGGAAAGTTCCTTTTTGGTTACCGCCTGCCTGCGACTTTGGAAAAAATGCAGGAGGACAAAAAGCTTTTTGCAGAGAAATATGCTGAAAAAATAATGCTGAATTAACTTCGGCAAGGGAAAAATCCTTAAATTTGGGGCTTTATATTTCGTTTTTAAAATCAAAAAATGGGAAAGAAAAACATATTTACGGATGCCTTTGGCAACTGGTATATTTTGAAAAGATTGGTGGTATTTATTTTTGGGCTGGTTTCTTACCGAAGGTTCAATGGTTTTAATAAACTGAAAATCACAGGAACGGAGCATTTGGTGGATTTACCGAAGACCAATGTGCTTTTCGTTTCCAATCACCAGACTTATTTTGCGGATGTGGCAGCGATGTATCATGTCTTTTGTGCGGTGAATAACGGCTTTATCAATACGATTGCTAATCCTATTTACATTCTCAATCCCAAAGTAGATTTCTACTATGTGGCAGCAGAAGAAACCATGAACAAAGGGCTTCTGACAAGGATTTTTAAGCTGGTAGGAGCTGTGACCGTGAAAAGAACTTGGCGTGCCAATGGGCAGAATGTCAATAGAAAAGTAGATATGTCTGAGGTAGAAAACATCCTAAAAGCGCTGGATAACGGCTGGGTGGTCTCTTTCCCGCAGGGAACCACGGCTGCTTTTGCTCCTGGGAGAAAGGGAACAGCGAAACTTGTCCTTCAGCAGAGAGCGATAGTAATTCCTGTGAAAATCAATGGTTTCCGTAGGGCTTTTGACAAAAAAGGATTAAGGCTGAAAGTAACGGGCGTACAGCCGACAATGGAGTTTAAAAAACCGCTTGACATAGACTATGACAACGAAAGCGCTGAACAGATTTTGGATAAAATCATGAATGCCATAGAGCAGACACCAAAACACAATGTCCTCCATGAATACGACCAAGAGCTGGAACGAAAAAAACAAGAGGAAGCAGAAAAACAAGAAGAAAAATCACAAGCATAAAAGAAAAATATGAAAGTTCATTTTATCGCCATAGGAGGGAGTGCCATGCACAATCTTGCTATCGCACTGAAAAATAAAGGTTTTGAGGTTACAGGTTCTGATGATGCCATCTTTGAACCCTCAAAAACACGATTGGAGCAGAAAGGCATTCTTCCAAAGGAATTTGGCTGGTTTCCAGAGAAAATCACAGCGGATATAGATGCTGTAATTTTGGGAATGCACGCCCATGCGGACAATTCAGAACTGGCAAGAGCCAAAGAATTAGGATTAAAAATCTATTCGTATCCAGAATTTCTCTATCAGCAGAGCAAGGAAAAAACCAGAGTGGTAATTGCTGGTTCGCATGGGAAAACGACCATCACTTCTATGATTCTGCATGTGCTGAATTTTCACAATAAGGAAATAGACTACATGGTGGGCGCCCAGCTGGAAGGATTTGACTGCATGGTGAAAATTACCGAGGATACAGACTTTATGATTTTGGAGGGTGATGAGTATCTTTCTTCTGCTGATGACAGACAGCCTAAATTCCTGCATTATCACCCAAATATCGCCCTAATCAGCGGCATTGCATGGGATCATATCAATGTTTTTAAGACTTTTGATGATTATTTAGAGCAGTTCAGAAAATTTACTGAAAGCATCACTTCTGGCGGAGTTTTAGTGTATAATGAGGAAGATGAAGAAGTGGTAAAAATAGTAGAAAACAGCCAGAAATATTTCCGAAAACTGCCTTACAAAACGCCTGAATACAGTATTCGCGAAGGGAAAGTTTATCTAAAAACAAGTATGGGCGAAATTCCGCTTTCTGTTTTTGGAAAACATAATTTGCTCAATATGGAAG
>CAUQSG010000042.1:0-13993 GCA_963520725.1 uncultured Flavobacteriaceae bacterium
GTGCATAATGATTACACACGAGAAGTAGCACCAAAATTTGAGGTTTTTAGAGATAGACTAGTAATTACATCATACGGAGGACTTCCAGAAGGACTTTCTCAAGAAGAATTTTTTGAAGGGTATTCTGTCCCAAGAAATAAGGAATTGATGCGGATTTATAAGGACTTAGAATTGGTGGAGCAGTTGGGTTCTGGTGTGCCAAGAATTTTACAAGTCTATCCCAAGGAATATTTTAAATTTTCAGAAAATTTCTTGCAGATTATTTTACCAGCAGAAGAGGATGTTACCCCGCATGTTACCCCGCAAGTTACCCCGCAAGTTACCCCGCAAGTTGAGAATTTGTTAAGAATTTTTGAAGGAACTCATTATAGGAGTGAATTGCAGGAAAAATTGAATTTATCGGATAGAGAATATTTTAGAAAAAATTATCTTAAACCTGCTATTGAAGAAGGATTGGTGGCTCTTACGATACCAGATAAACCTACAAGCACCAATCAAAAATACTATTTAACAGAAAAAGGAAAAAAACTAATAATAACAATTAAAAATAAATAGAATATGAGAACTTATTATACAAAGATATTTTTTTATGAAGAATGTAACATTATTTCTAAAAAATTAAATTAAAAAATAATGCAAAACACACTTATAGATAATTCTTCTGAGGAATTAAAACTTTCTACTATTTTAAAACAATGCTTCACCAATCCAAATATTAGTGAAATAAAAATTGCTACAGGTTATTGGGATTTGCCAGGTATGGTGTTGATTTATGATGAATTAAAATCTTTTTTGGAGCGAGAAGATACAATTTTTCAATTACTTATCGGGAAAGACCCGCGTATTGCTATTTCTCAACAAGAAAAAATTAAAATAAAAGATCCAAGTTATCCGAAAGATTTTATTAAAACTGACATCCAGAATTTAGAGTTGAAATTTGAATATCAAAAGGTTGTAAAGCTTTTACTGAATTATTGTACTGATGATGAAAATAGCAAAATTCAAGTGCGGGTTTTCCGAAAAAATGAAAATGAGGAAACCCAATTTTTGCACTCCAAATGTTATATTTTCAATGGGAAAGATGTATCCATAGGTATTATTGGGAGTTCTAATTTTACCCAAAAAGGATTGGAAGGTAATTCTGAACTTAATTACTTAGAAACCACACGACAAATTGTAAAATATCCTGTGGAAGGAAACCTCAAAGGGCATATTGGGTGGTTCAACGAAAAATGGGAAATTTCCGAGGTTTGGAATCAGACATTTGAAGAAATTTTGAAAGAGTCTCCCCTTGCTCCGCCTCCAACTAAACCCACTATATCTGAACTTACAACGCCTTATCAGGTATATATTAAGTTTCTACAAAGTCAATGGGGGGATATGTTAGATAGCAAAAACACTTCAATGCTGGAGAATTTTCTTCCACAGGAAGTACAAAAATTGCAATATCAGTTAGATGCAGTCAATCAGGGGTATAACATACTAAAGCGCCATGGTGGTTTTATCCTCGCTGATGTGGTGGGTTTGGGAAAAACGATGGTGGGAGTACTTACCATAAAACGATTTTTAGAAGATATAAATAGAGAAGGAAGAGAAAAAAATGTGCTAATTATAACACCTCCTGCTATTAAAACAAGTTGGGAAAATACCATTGAATTATTTAATGATAATAGTTTTTCTTCTCATATTCAGATTGTTACCATAGGAAGTATTGGTAAATTGGTAGATTCTCAAGAAAATGAAGAGGAATTAGAAGAAATTGAGAATGAAGAATTAAATATCAGTGGATTGGATAAAAATTTCGGGTTGATATTGATAGATGAAAGCCACAAATTTAGAAATTCTGAAACGCAAATGTATAAAGCGTTGGATAATTTGATAGAGAACATTTCTCCTCAGCCATATGTGGTTTTACTTTCGGCAACACCCCAAAACAACACGCCGAGCGACCTTAAAAATCAAATTTATCTTTTCCAAAGAGAACGGCATAACACTACTTTGGATAGAATACTTGGGCGAAATTTGTCTGCATTTTTTAGTAAAATTGAAAGTCAATACGAACAACTCAAAAAAGACCCCAAAGCAAATAATGATGAGTTAATAGCCCTATCTAGAAAAGTGAGAGCCTGTGTTTTGGACGACCTTTTGGTAAGGAGAACTCGTACTGACATCAAAAAATATTACCAGACAGATGCCGATGGAATTAAATTCCCACAAGTGAAAGGGCCAAATCTTTTGAAATATGAAATGAGTGATGAGTTGGTTCAGCTTTTCTTGGATACAATGGAGAAAATAGCACCATTTAGTACGATAAAAAATGAAATTGTCTTTGAAGAGGGCAGTCTTAATTATTATCGTTATAGGGCTATTGAGTATCTTGTAAATCAGGAAGATAGGAACCAGTATAAAAACAGAAATTTAAATGTTGAAAATATTTCTCGACGGTTGGCTCGGATTATGCAAATCCTTTTGGTAAAACGCCTAGAAAGCAGTTTTTCGGCTTTCAAACAATCTTTACGAAACTTACAACAGTATACTGAAAATATGATAATGATGCTCAAAGATGATGTTGTTTTCATTTGTCCTGATATTGATGTTAATGCAGAATTAAATACAGAATTAAAGAGTAAAAAATATGGAAAAAAAGTAACTAAAGAGGATTGTTATAACGATATTCGTAAGAAAATAAAACAGAAAGGTGGAAAAAATAAAGAATTTAGAACTGCTGATTTTTCTGAAAAATATATTGTTGATTTACAGGAAGATAAAGAAATTATAGATAGGCTTTGCAAGCGCTGGGACAGATTTAATGATGATCCTAAATTAGATATTTTTACCAGAGAAATTTATCAAACTTTGTTCAATAAAGAAATCAATAATCCTAATGGATATGACAAACCCAAACTAGTAATTTTCACCGAGGCTTTAGCAACCTTACAAGAATTGAAAAAGAAAATTGAAGGGAGAACAAAATACAAAGTTTTAGCTATTTCTGCTGAAAATAGAAAGGAAAAAGAAACGATTATCCGTGAGAATTTTGATGCGAATTATCCCAAAGAACTCCAAAAAGATGATTACGATATTATCATCACCACCGAAGTTCTTGCCGAAGGGGTTAATCTCCATAGAAGTAATGTGATTGTTAATTATGACACGCCTTGGAATTCCACTCGCTTAATGCAGCGCATAGGGAGGGTCAATCGTATTGGCTCAAAGGAAGATTTTGTGTATATTTTCAATTTTATGCCCACAGCTCAGAGCGATGCTCAAATCAATTTGGTGCAAAAAGCCCATACCAAGCTACAGGCTTTCCACGCAATGTTTGGCGAGGATAATAAAATTTTCACCGATGCCGAAGAGCTGATAAATTATGATAAAGACCCAAAAGCTTTACAAAAATTAGTTGATGGAGAAGAATCACCATATGAAAAATATATTAGTCAGCTTAGAACACTCAAAAAAGAAAATCCTGAATTGTACACTGAGATAGAAAATTTAGAATTTCCTTTGCAAAGTGCATCCCAAAATAATGCCGATGGTTTGGTGTGTTGGGTGTCTTCTAAAGGTGGTAAAAATCTGTATATGAATGTGAAAAACGATGAGGTTCAGAAGCTCAATACCATTGAAATGATTGAAAAATTACAATGTGAACCTAACAATCCGGCTTTGAAAATTCCACAAGATTTTGAAAATCTATATCAAAAGGCCATCAATGAATATCTGTCTTTTTTCGATAAAATGATTACTAGTAAATATTCTAATAAAAATAGAACAGAAGCCATAGGTATTTTAAAGAAAATGCTTAATAAAACACAAATGGCTGAGGTTAAGGAAACTTTGAAAATTGCCAGCACAATGGTAAGAAATGGAAATAATGCTTTAGCAAAGAAAATTATTCAATTATCAAAGAAAATGGAAAATGAAATTTCATTATTTAATGTTAATGAAGATGATTTTAATGAGGTGATTTTAAGAGAATTTTCTGACTTGAAAAAACGAAGCAAAAATAATAAGGATACTTGTCTGCCACAAATAATTTTATCAAATATCAATGTAAGATGAAAGAAATATTAAAAGATATATTTACAAAGCCATACCAAGGAAAAACCCTTTTATTGGATAGTTTGTTAAAGCCTCTATTGGGTGATTATAAACCAAGTAATGAAGATATTTTACATAATTCTGAAAGGAAAAAACTAGCAGAAAATGCTAATGTAAAAGCTATTACGAGAATTGCAGAATTTGAATTAGAAGATACCACATTACAGGTATTCGATATTACACTATCAAGCCACTCTAAAATAAAATATTCCAAAGTAAATATTCAAAAAGTGGTACGAAGTATAATGGATGTTTATACAGGAGCTATTATGTTTTTTCATTATGAAAATAATGAAGGAGATTGGCGTATTTCTTTTGTGGAAAAAGAAGATTCACAGAAAAATACGACTTCAGCTAAACGATATACCTTCTTGGTGGGCGAAAACCATCCTGCTACTACGATTACCCAGCGTTTTGTCACTTTAAGAGGAAAAGAAAAATCAGTGGAGGCTATCCGTGATGCGTTTTCGGTGGAGGCGTTATCAGAGGAATTTTTTGCGAAATATAAATCACATTATGAGGATTTTGTACAATATATTTCAGGCAAACGATTTGTAAAAGAAAAGGGAAAATGGGTAGAAAAAAGCATTGGACAGCCGAGTGAAGAATATATTTCCATTTTTGAGGAAAATGACAAATTGGTAAGAGATTTTGTAAAAAAATTGCTTGGGCGTATTGTGTTTCTTCACTTTTTGCAAAAGAAAAAATGGCTTTGTGATGATGAAAATTACTTACAGAATTTGTTAAAAAAATCCGATAAAAGCAACTATTTAGAAAGTGTTTTAGAACCATTATTTTTCGGAGTACTCAATACAAAATCAGAAGATAGAAAAGTATTGTTTGAAAATGAAAATTGGGATTTATCTTTACTCAAAGAGTGGGAGAATATTCCATATCTTAATGGAGGATTGTTTGAAAAAGATGAATTAGATAAGAAAACAGTGATTTTCCCAGAAAGTATATTCTCTGATTTGTTTGACTTTTTCAGCCAATATAATTTTACCATTGATGAAAACGACCCCAACGATTCCGAAGTAGGAATTGACCCAGAAATGCTTGGTAAAATTTTTGAAAATCTTTTGGAAGATAACAAAGATAAAGGGACTTTTTACACGCCAAAAGAAATTGTGCAGTATATGTGTCGTGAATCTTTGATTGCATATCTGTGTGAAAAACATAAAGATGATGATGAAGGTATCCGAAGTTTGGTAGAACATCATATTACGGATTGGAATGAAGATAAAAGAAATAAAATCCTCGATTCTTTAAAAGATGTAAAAATTTGTGACCCTGCCATCGGTTCAGGAGCATTTCCTATGGGACTTCTTAATGAATTGTATCAGTGTAGATTGGCACTAGGTGAAGAAAAATCAGTAAATATTAAAAAAGAAATTATCCAAAACAATATTTATGGTGTAGATATTGAGAAAGGAGCGGTAGATATTGCTCGTTTGCGTTTTTGGCTGGCATTGGTAGTGGAAGAAGAAGTTGCTGAACCGTTACCCAATTTGGATTACAAAATTATGCAGGGTAACTCACTTTTAGAGAGTTATCAAGGTGTGGATTTGAGTAATATTGGAAATAAAAAAGGTTATAATCCGCAGAGAGATTTGTTTGGAAATATTGTGAATTCTCAAATAAAAATGACTTTTGCAAAAAGTAAACTTTCCCAAGAAATTCAAGAGTTAATTCAAAAGTATTATGATTTTAAAGGAAATTCTGAAAATAAAAAAACAGCACAAGATAAAATCAATAAAAAAATATATGAACATATTGATTACAATTTAGAACTGCGAAAAAATGAGTTAGAACGCCAATTATTGTCAATAACTCCGAAATATAAGGGTGGAAAATTGAACGATAAACAAAGTAAAGAAATAAAAAAAATAACAGAGAAAATCAATGAATTGAGTTCTGTTCGTAAAGAATTATTTGAAATACAGCAAGGCGATGACCGCCCTTATTTCCTTTGGCGTTTGTACTTTGCTGATGTTTTCAAAGATGGAGGCTTTGATATTATTATTGGAAATCCGCCGTATATAAAAGAATATGAAAATAAATCTGTTTTTAATGGTTTTAGAGATTCAGAATTTTATATTGGAAAGATGGATATTTGGTATGCTTTTGTCTCCATTGGACTTAATTTATTGAAAGATAATGCTGTTTTAAGTTTCATAGCTCAAAATAATTGGACAACTAGTGCAGGAGCTAAACTTTTGAGAAAAGATATTTTGCAAAGAGCAAAAATAGAGCAGTTTATAGACTTTGGTAACTACAAAGTATTTGAGTCTGCGGCTATCCAAACGATGATTTTTTTATTGAGAAAAACCATTGATAATAAGAGATATAAAATACAATATTCGCTTTTGCAAGATGAAAAAATAGATAAAAAGCAACTTAAAGAATTTTTAATTTTCAATATGAAAAATGATTTTGCACATCAAAAATTTTTGTATTCTTTTAAGGCTGAAAAATTTATAGACAAAACTTTTAATTTTACAAATTCTGATATAGATGTTATTTTAGACAAAATCGAAAAAAAAGGGGCATTTAAATTAAACAGTCATGAGGTGGCGAATGGTATTCATGCTCATTATGATTTTGTAAATAAAAAGATACAATCCAATTTTCCTAATTTAATAAATGGGCAAGGTATTTTTGGTTTAAGTGAAGTTGAAAAGCAAAATCTAAATTTAACCAAAGAAGAAAATATACTGATTAAACCTTATTATACATCCGAACAATTTTCAAAATATTTTGCTGATTCTAAAAATAAATTTTGGATAATTTACACAAATTCGGATTTCAAAAATCCAGAAAAAATAAAACTTTACCCAAATATCAAAAACCATTTAGACAAGTTTAAAAATGTTATAACTTCTGATAACAAACCATATGGTTTGCATAGGGCAAGAAATGAAAGTTTTTTTATTGGAGAAAAAATAATAACATTACGAAAAAGTCCTGATATACCTCAATTTTCTTATACGGATTTTGATTGTTATGTTTCTGCTACTTTCTATGTAATTAAAACAAACAGAATTAACCAAAAATATTTAACCCTTTTGTTAAATTCAAAACTTATTGAATTTTGGTTAAGACATAAGGGTAAAATGCAAGGCAATAATTTTCAATTGGATAAAGAGCCTATTCTAACAATTCCAATTGTTCAGATTACAAACGAAAATTATTTTACTGATTTGTATGATAAAATTGTTTGTTTGAAAAAAAGAAATCAAGATAGTTCATCTCTTGAAAAAGAAATTAATATCTTAATTTACAAACTCTATGATTTATCTTTTAGTGAAATTCAGAGTATAGATGGTACAATTACTCCAAATGATTTTCAATAATTTTTATCTCATCTTCTGAAAAATCACAAATTTTATAGAATAAGGAATTGATATTATCCACATTATCTTTGATTTTATCAAATAATTGGATAATATCATTTTGTTTTTCAGCAATTATTATTGGAATATTGAGCAAAGGAATTTTATCTATTTGATAATTATCTCCTTGCATCTTGCCTTTATATTTTAGCCAAAATTTTACTATTTTTGAATTGAGATAAATTGTTAAATATTTCATATTCAGTCTTTTCGTTTGTATAACAAAATAAGACTGAGAAACATAACAATCAAAATCGGTAAAAGTAAAAACAGGTTCTTTGCCTTTTCGTAATGACATTATTTTTTCATTTTTGAAAAATTTTTCTTCCCTTGCTCTATGAAGTCCATAGGGTTTATTGTCTGATGTGATGATAGAAATAAATCTATCTAAATGCTTTTTAATATTAGGGTATTTATTGATTTCATCTGAATTTTTAAAAGTTGAATTTGTATAAATCAACCAAAAACGATTTTTATCATTTGTATAATATTTGTGTAATTCTTGGCTTGTATAATAAGGTTTTATTATTTCTTTTTCAAATTCAGATAATTTTAAATTTTGGAACTCTACTTCGTTAAGAACAAAAATGCCATCATTGATTTTAATTTCATAGTTATTTAAAACACTATGAGAGTGTTTATTCACAAAATCTTGTGGAGCTACTATCCCCTGAGCCACCTCATCGCTGTTTAATTTAAATGCCCATAATACATTTATGTTTTTTATAGACAAAAAATGTCTAATTTAATTTTATTATGCAATTAATTTAAATAAAAAATGTATATATTATACATCAAAGTAACAAAAATATTTTAGACAATGATATACGCATACATTCGGGTAAGTTCTGATAAACAAACAATTGAAAATCAGAAATTTGAAATTAAAAAGTTTTGTAAAAAAGAAAATTTTAAAATTGATGAATGGATAGAAGAAACAATCTCTGGAACCCAAAGATTGGAAAATAGACAACTCGGTAAACTTCTTGAACGAATGAAAAAAGAGGATATTTTGATATGTTCAGAATTATCTCGTTTAGGACGAAATCTTTTGATGATTATGGGGATTCTTAATGAATGTATGAATAAAGATATTCAAGTCTGGACAATTAAGGACAATTATCGATTAGGGTCGGATATTAATAGCAAAGTATTGGCGTTTGCCTTTGGACTTTCGGCAGAAATTGAGCGGAATTTAATCTCACAACGAACCAAAGAAGCCCTCGCACGAAAAAGAGCTGAAGGTGTAGTTCTCGGTCGTCCAAAAGGTAAAAAATCTTCTAAAACAAAACTAACAGGACAAGAACAGAAAATAAAAGAATTGCTTGATAAAAAAGTGTCTTATTCTGCTATTGGTCGTATCTTAGGCGTACACAGGCTTACCGTAAGTGCTTTTGTGAAAAGTAAAATAAATCATTGAATTTCGTACTTTCGTAGAAAAATAAAAATTATCAAAGGCAAATAATTTCAAATGAATATTAGCAAAAATATAATCTTGTTCAGCTAAGATATAGACAAGGGCAAGATATAGTGTTGCAATTGTGATGGATTAAAAGCTAATTTATACATTTCAGCACCTAATTTAGCACCTAAAAAAATAAATCCCTGTAAGTTAGTTACTTACAGGGATTTTTGCGGAGAGAGAGGGATTCGAACCCCCGGACCTGTTACAGTCAACGGTTTTCAAGACCGCCGCATTCGACCGCTCTGCCATCTCTCCAAAAATGAAATAATCTTTCATTTCAGTGGTGCAAATGTAAGGATATTTTTTATACTAACAAATTTATTTCCGTATTTTTTATAACTTAATCAGTAATGCTTTGAAAATCAATATTAAAATTTCATTTTATTTCAAAAGCTGGCTTCCTAAATACACTGCAGAAAGCCCCAATGCTATGCTCAATGTCAAGTACAAAACCAAAATTCCATACTGTCCGCTCTGCCAAAGAGTGATGTTTTCCATAGAAAATGTGGAAAATGTAGTAAATCCGCCACAAAATCCTGTAACCAAAAGGTATTTCAGATATTCATTTTCTTTAAATAAAGAAGAAAATATCCCAATGCAAAAACACCCAAAAACATTGGCCAAAAGCGTTCCAATAGGAAAAGAGCCTGCCATCGGCAGTTTATGAGCATAATTAGATATCATAAACCGAAAAATACTTCCTGCTCCTCCCCCAAGGAAAACATAAATTAGTGTTTTCATAGTCGTGTTTTATTTCAATTCGCCTAAATATCTTTCCGCATCTATCGCTGCCATACATCCGCTTCCTGCCGCTGTAATTGCCTGACGATAAATATGATCCTGAACATCTCCCGCCGCGAAAACCCCTGGAAGATTGGTTTTAGAAGATTTTCCTTCGGTGATGATATAGCCGTTTTCATCCATATCTATCTGCCCCTTGAATATCTCTGTATTAGGCTGGTGTCCTATGGCTATGAATATCCCGCTGACAGGGATTTCAGAAGTTTCTTGGGTCTGGTTGTTGATAACCACAGCTTTTTCCACCAAGTTATTTTCCCCTTTGATTCCTATCAATTCGTGATTAAATTTCACTTCTATATTCGGCGTTTTTTCCACTCTGTGAGCCATTGCTTTGGAAGCACGGAAATAGTTTTTTCTCACAAGCATGGTCACTTTGCTACAAATATTAGCAAGGTAAGTCGCCTCTTCTGCTGCCGTGTCCCCTGCTCCAACTACGATAACTTCTTGGTTTCTGTAAAAAAATCCATCACATGTAGCACACGCAGACACTCCGCCGCCAGAGTATTTCTTCTCATCATCCAGCCCAAGATATTTGGCTGTAGCTCCAGTGGAAATAATCACAGTTTTAGCCAAAATTTCTTTCTCTCCTGCCCAAAGTTTGTGAATTCCGCCTTTTTCCTTAGAAAATTCCACTTTCGTAATCATTTCATAATGAATTTTGGTGTCAAATCTTTCGGCTTGTTTCTGCAAATCTTCCATCATTTTCGGTCCTGTAACTCCCTCTGGATACCCTGGGAAATTGTCCACTTCCGTAGTCCCAATAAGCTGGCCGCCATGCTGCAGACCTGTATAAAGTTCTGGTTTTAAATCCGCTCTCGCTGCATAGATAGCCGCCGTAAAACCAGAAGGTCCAGAACCTATAATCACACAATCTAAAATATTATTCTCCATTTTATACTTTTTTTAAAATTCTCTTTTTATTACATAATCCAGCATCAGCTGTAAAGACTTTTTCGCTTCATTATCAGGGAATTCGGATAAAATATCCAAAGCCTTGTGCTGGTAATTTTCCATTATTTTCTCGGCGTAGTCCAATCCGCCTGATTTTTTCACAAAATCAATCAGTTCTTTTACTCGTTTTGGGGTTTTATTGTGGTTTTTAATGATATTAAAGTAATATTTTCTGTCCTTTTCACTTGCCGTTTTTAAAGAATAAATAAGCGGCAAAGTCATTTTTTGTTCCTTAATATCTATGCCCACAGGCTTCCCTACGATGTTTTTGCTAAAATAATCAAACAAATCATCTTTTATCTGAAAAGCCATTCCTGCATAAAACCCAAAATCTTTCATCTTCATTACCAGCGAGTTTTCAGCATTATTAGAAACTGCCCCTATCTGACAGCACGCCGAAATAAGCGATGCTGTTTTTTGTCTAATAATCTGATAATAAACATCTTCCGTAATGTCCAGCTTTCTTGCTTTTTCCAGTTGCAAAAGCTCGCCTTCGGACATATCTTTTATGGTTTGGGAAACGATTTCCAACAAATCAAAATCCTTATTTTCAGTAGAAAGAATTACCGATTTGGACAATAAATAATCCCCAATCAAAACCGCAGTCTTGTTCCCCCACAAGGCATTGATAGAGAAGAAATTACGCCTTCTGGCGCTCTCATCTACTACATCATCATGCACCAAAGCCGCCGTATGTATCAGCTCTATCAAAGAAGCTCCACGAAAGGTTTTTTCGCTCACCTCGCCTGTCATTTTTGCTGAAAGGAAAACGAGGATAGGCCGCATCTGTTTGCCCTTCGTAGCGATGATAAATTGTGTGATTTTATCTAACAAAGGCACGCTGCTCTGCATGGACTGATAAAACTTTTCTTCAAAAAGTTTCATTTCCCTGCTTATGGGAGCTTTGATTTCTTCTAAGATTTTAGCCACAATTTTATTTTAATCCACAAATATAAGAATATTTAATTTAAAATTACAGCCGCTCAAAAGGCACAAAATACAAACTCTGTTTCGCTTGAAAACTAAATTTCTTAAATTCTTCACCTGAGATATAAATGCCCTTTTCATCTACTGCAACTCCCTCTATCTGACCATATTTAAAGACCGAGCCCAGCTTGTATTTCGTATATTTTCCACTGAAAAAATTTCCGTTTTCATCTTCATCAAAAATCATCAAAAAGGCTTTTGCGACTTTGTTATAACCCACCAAATACAGTTTTTTATTAAAATAAAAAGCATCTGTTACCAAGAAATTGGTTTTGAATTCTTCCGTTTTTTCGATGCTCTGTTCCTCCTCTGCATCAGGATTTATCATGTATTTTGATACTTTTAGCGAAGCCCATTCTTTGGAAAAAAGATAGATTTTCCCGTCTTTGAAAATCATCGCTTCGGCATCAAAATCGTGTTTGTCTTTTTTAAAGCTAAAATGAGGTTGATTTTTGTATTTAAATCTGATTTTCTGATGAGAATTATCCGATATTTTATAAATCGCCAAATCGATTCTTTTACCTCCATTATTCCCAAAATCTCCTATATAAAGGCTTTGCCCGTCGCTGGTCATGGCTTCCCAGTCTCTGTTTGGGAAATCAACTTTGATGGTAGAAATTATCTGCCCATTTTCAGGGTTTATTTCATAAATTTCATTAGGATTTCCACCATCATTAAAGCTGTACAACTTCCCATTCATCAGTGTTAATCCTGATGTTTCCCTCAAAGCATCATTTAAGACAGCGATTTTATAATTTTTCAAAGTCAGTCTTTTGGTTTTTTGAGCCAAAGAAAAAGTGAAAAATCCACATAGAAAAACGATTAAAAAACTCTTTTTCATCTTCTATTTTTTAGTTTGGGTGAATAGTTTATTGTAACCTGTAGCAGCCTCCCAGGTATTCATATTAGCAAATCTGACAGCATATTCCGCTCGGTCTGCGATGGACACAGATGAGTCTGGAAGATGAAGCAAAACATCATAATCCCCTGCAGGAAGATGGCTTGGGATATTTACGGATATTTCTAACCGATGATTTCCTGTAAACCAAAACTGAGGATTGGACTGAATCTGATGAGAAAAATGTATTCTGCCATCGGAAACAGAACGGAATTTAATGTACGCAGACCTTGGATTATACGGAGATGCAAAGCCTTTGTTCTCAAAATTTAGTATCAATTTATAGTTTTTTCCAGACTCCATTTTTTCGGTATATTGGACTTCTTTCATCACGAAACGATATCCCAGTCTTTTTTGGATTTCCTCAAAACAATGTGTGTTTTTCCAATCTGCAATCATATCCTGATGGTAACTTAGATTGAGATAAGACCAATGATATTTTCCCATAGTTTGCAGAGCTGCGTTACACTGAGAATAGCTGGTCGGCGGCGTGCAGGTTTCCCCTCCTACAACGGTGTATTTAGAGTCTAACTGCATGTATTTTTTATCTTGCTCACTGGTGTAAGTTCCCTTGTCTTTTTCATCCGCTAAAAAGCAGTCATTGTGATGCCCCAAACGAGCCTTGTCACTTCTATTAAAAGCCTCCGACTGAGTCAATGGAGAGTTTAAAGAGATATTAAGAAGATTGGACTTAATCCATGGAGTTCGTACCGCTATCATTCTTTCTTTCGGGAAAGCATCCAGCATGGCATTGATGATGGTTCTTCGTTTAGCATAATCAGCCTGCCCTTTGTTTCCGTAATGTGTAGAATAATACCATTCTCCATAAGCACCGATGAAACCTGCTTCTATAAGGGCGATGACATCTTTATTTTTCTCTAAAACTGTTTTTAGTTGAGAAATATGCCTTAAAACGATAGATGGTTCAGCATCATAAACAGCCGCAGAAGTGCTGTTGGAATATGTAAAACGAACTACTGCTTTTATCCCATTAGCTCTGAGTTTATCAAAATTTCTCTGCATCATTCCCAGCATATCCGAATTTATAGGACTAGAAATAAACTCCTTCAATTTAAAATCAAAAAAAACTAATGTATGTTTGCCGTTTTTCAGTGTATTGATTTCATAATCAGATATTACCGAACTCCTGCTGTGATAGCCGTTTCTTGTACAAAATCCTCGTTCTGGATTAGAAATCATAGAATGATCTTCTCCATAGATTACTTTTGCCATTTTTGTAGGGCTTTCAGGCATATCATCCTGATAATCACCATATTCTATCGTTTCTTTTGCCCGAGAACAAGATATCATAGCCGCTATGGACAGCCCTATAAACAATATTTTTTTCATGCTTATATAGATTTCTTTGTATATTTTTTCATTAAAAGCACCAGTAAA
>CAUQSG010000043.1:0-13825 GCA_963520725.1 uncultured Flavobacteriaceae bacterium
ATCAATGGCATTATGAGATTATTGCCGCACAGACCGCCACTCTTGTTAATAGACAAGATTTTGGAACTGTCAGATAATCATATCGTAGGGTTGACAAACATCACAATGAACGAACCGTTCTGTGTAGGGCATTTCCCGAAAGAACCTGTGATGCCAGGAGTTTTACAGATAGAAGCAATGGCACAGATTGGGGGAATTTTGGTGTTGTCAAGTGTCCCAGATCCAGAGAACTATTCTACATATTTTGTGAAAATAGATAATGTTAAATTCAAAAAGAAAGTAATCCCAGGGGATACACTTGTCTTTAAATTAGAGTTGTTAGCTCCTATCCGTAGAGGAATAGTACACATGCAAGGGTATGGCTATGTAGGTGATAATGTAGTGGTGGAAGCAGAACTAATGGCTCAAGTAGCAAAAACAAAAATAGACTAAATGATTCATCAGCTTACAGCAGTAGACCCAAGAGCGAAAATCGGACAAAATGTAACCGTAGATCCATTTACCACCATAGCAGCGGATGTGAAGATAGGAGAAGGGACATGGATAGGTTCTAATGTTACCATTATGAATGGGGCAAGAATTGGTAAAAACTGCAGAATTTTTCCAGGAACTGTCATCGCTGCGATACCACAAGATTTGAAGTTTGATGGGGAGGAATCACAGGTTATCATAGGTGATAACACGACCATTAGGGAATGCGTAACGGTTAATAGAGGAACCAAGGCTTTAGGATATACTAAAATTGGGAATAATTGTTTAATCATGGCTACATCTCATATCGCTCATGACTGCGTTGTCGGTGATAATGCCATTATAGTAAATGGGTGTGCGATAGGTGGGCATGTGGAAATAGGCGATTATGCTATCATTGGTGGGCTGAGTGCCGTGCATCAGTTCTCTCGAATAGGGAAACATGTAATCACAGCAGGAGGTTCTTTGGTTAGAAAAGATATTCCGCCCTATGTCAAAGTGGGAGGAGAGCCGCCTGTTTATGCAGGGATTAACTCTGTAGGGCTGAGAAGAAGAGGAATTTCTAATGAGAAAATTTTGGAGATTCAGTCCATTTATAGAGTGATTTTCCAAATGGGAATGAATGTATCTCAAGCATTGGCATATGTAGAAAAAGAAGTTCTGTCTACGCCAGAAAGAGATGAAATTGTACAATTTATACAATCATCTCAGAGAGGAATCATCAGAGGTGGTAGTATGAAAAAAGAGGAAGAAGATAATCAAGATTAAAAATAATTAGAATAAAAAATGGCAACAACAGCTGATATTAGAAAAGGACTTTGTATAGAGTTTAACCATGATATTTATAAAGTAATAGAATTCCTTCATGTAAAACCAGGAAAAGGACCGGCTTTCGTAAGAACAAAATTAAAATCAGTAACGAATGGAAAAGTGTTAGACAATACTTTTTCTGCTGGTCATAAAATCGATGAAGTTAAAGTAATTACGCGTAAATTCCACTATCTTTATGATGATGAGAATGGATATCATTTCATGAACAATGAAGATTTTTCTCAAATCTATCTAAACAAAGAAATGATAGAAAATGCTCAGTTTATGAAGAATGGAGAGGAAATAACTGTAATTTTGAAAGAGTCAGATGAAACGCCTCTTTCTGCTGAACTTCCTGCAACAGTATTTTTGGAAGTGACAGAAGCAGACCCAGGTGTGAAAGGAAACACAGCTACTAACGCCTTGAAAAACTGTATAGTAGAAACAGGCGCTAGAGTTTTGGTTCCGCTATTCATAGAGCCGGGAGATAAGATAAAAGTAAATACAGAAGACGGCTCTTATTTAGAGAGAGTTAAATAAATTTATATAAAACTACTATGAAATTTCCTGAAATCCAGACATTAAAACAAATAGCAGAAATTATCGATGCTAAATACATTGGCGCGGATGATTTTCCTATTTCTGGAACGAACGAAATTCATAGAGTAAAATCGGGAGAGATTGTTTTTGTAAATCATCCTAAATATTATGAAAAGGCTTTAAATTCTGAAGCGACAGTTATCCTCATTGACAAAGAAGTTGATTGTCCACAAGGGAAAGCTCTTTTGGTTTCGGATGACCCATTTAGAGATTTTAATAAAATCAATGCTCATTTTACTCCAATACAGACATTTAAAACATGTGGAGAAAATGTGAAAATAGGGAAAAACAGCCAGGTTCATTCTTCTGTAGTCATGGGAAATGATGTGGAGATAGGCGAAGAATGTATCATCATGCCAAATGTGGTGATAGGTGATAGAACCAAGATAGGAAATCGCTGTATTATCCAGTCTGGGACAGTTCTTGGAGGAGATGCGTTTTATTACAGAAAACTGCCGACAGGCTATATTAAGATGCTTTCAGTAGGAAATGTAGTTTTAGAAGATGATGTGGAAATAGGAGCGAACTGCACCATAGACAGAGGAGTTACAGACACTACAATTATAGGAGAGGGAACGAAGATGGATAACCAAATCCAGATAGGACATGATACTATTATTGGAAAGAGATGTCTGATTGCATCACAAGTTGGGATTGCGGGATGCTGTAATATAGGTAATGATGTTACCATCTGGGGGCAGGTAGGAGTTTCCTCGGATATTACAGTAGAAGATGAAGTGGTTATTTTGGCAACTTCAGGGGTTTCAAAAGATTTGAAAAAAGGTAAAACTTATTTCGGAGCACCAGCGGAGGAAGCTAAGGAATATTACAAAAAACAAGTAAAAATTACTCGATTGATACAAGGATAATAAAAAAATGTTACTTTTGTACTTTGAATTAGAAAAAATAAAATTGTTAAATAAAAATAAAAAATTATGAAAAAACTATTATTAGGAAGTTTTTTGGTGTTTTCAAGCCTTATGTCAGCACAGCTTTCTTTACAGTTGGAAAATACTAGAATAGGGGTGATAGGAGGACCTAACTATTCCAGAGTAAGAAATGCCCATAACCCTTCTGCCGCAAGATATTCATTCTATGGAGGGCTTTTAGCATTGATTCCATTAGATTTTGAAAATCAGTTTTATATTCAGCCGCAGGTAGAATATTTGTCAGCAGGTGAAAAAGGAGAAGGCTCTACACTTTATGCGAACAACTATATCAGTGTTCCTATCTATTTTAAAGGATATTTTACAGAAGGAAGACATTCTTTATTCGCATTTGCAGGACCTAGATTTGCTTTCTTGCTGAACCAAAAAGTTGAGAACCCATCTAGCCCTCTTTATGTGAAAGAGAGTATTGGTAAAGCGAGAAAATTCGACTTTGCTTTGTCAGGAGGTGTAGGATATAGTATAAACAGAAAATTCGAGATACTTGCTCGTTATGATTTCGGTTTGTCTAGTGTTTATCCAGACCTTGTAGAATCTTGGACAGGAAACCCGAATGTGTATAGAAAAAAATCTCAGCATATCTTGAGTGCAGGGGTAAGTTACATCTTTGGAGAATAATAAAAAGATAAAAATAAAAAAAAGCAACACTATTTTAGGGTTGCTTTTTTTTATTGTTTTTAAATGAGAAAAATTAGTGTACATCTATCCCATCGAAATATATTTCTGTAATCGCGGTGTCATTATATTTGCTTCCTTTGTAGACTTCTAATATTTCAAATTTTAAAATTAAATCTGTTCCATTTTTATTGTGTCCAAGCGTTCCCACTTCAAAATATTGATCTGTTCGGCTGTCTTTTAGATTTAAAACTCCCAAAGGAACGCCATTTACATAAAGTTTTAATTTTTTTACACGGTTGTTATTTTTCCATGTTTCTTCGGATTTCATATATCCATTAGAAATAATAATTTCCGTAATCCTAGGGCTGTCGTTTTTAAAATAATACTCCAAATATTCGCCGATGCCTTCATCTTTTTTACCTTCTACCCAAGCGGTCTTGTAGCTTAAATCATTTGCAAATTCAGCTTTGTAAGAGTCTCCAAGTGATGATGAAGCCTTTATTTTGTAATTTCCACCACCGCAGTACCAGCTGCACCCGCCATCAATGATATCCCAAGCGTTTTCCACTACTTCGCCATATTTTTCAAGGAGGATATTTAGTTCTTTTTGCTCTGAAGCTGTAGGAGCTTTCTTCTGTAAAAGTTCATTTTGTCGGTTAATTTCCTTTTCTCTTTTTGCGCTGAGGTCAGGCTTTACTACTTTTTTAGGATAAAAATTTTTGATTTGGCTTTGTGCTGTCCCTCCGCAGAGTAGGGCAAGAATTAGTAAATTTTTCATATTTAATGTATTGGTTAAAAAAGTTCGCCTAAATTTTTTGGTTGTGATATGCCCAGATGTCGGTACGCTTTTTCGGTAACTTCCCTTCCTCGCGGTGTTCGGATGATGAATCCTTCCTGAATGAGGTAGGGTTCATACACCTCTTCCAAAGTTTCGGCATTTTCTCCAATAGAAGTTGCCAGCGCGGATATTCCCACGGGTTTCCCTTTGAAATTTTCTATCATTACCCGCATGATTTTATTGTCCATATCATCAAGGCCATATTCGTCGACATTGAGTGAATTAAGCGCGAATTTAGCGATGTTAAGGTCTATCTCTCCATTGCCTTTTATCTCCGCAAAATCTCTCACTCGGCGGAGCAGGGCGTTGGCTATTCTCGGCGTTCCTCGGCTTCTTCGTGCGATTTCAAGGGTGGCATCTTCATAAATGGGAACGCCCAAAACTCTTGCACTTCGTTCGATAATCATACCCAAAAGTTCTACATTATAGTATTCTAATCGGCTTTGAATCCCAAATCTCGCCAGCATGGGCTTAGTAAGCATTCCGCTTCGGGTCGTTGCTCCGATTAGGGTAAATGGATTTAGCCCAATCTGAACGGAACGGGCATTAGGGCCAGTTTCCAGCATAATATCGATTTTAAAATCTTCCATCGCAGAATATAGATATTCCTCTACAATAGGCGATAGACGATGGATTTCATCGATGAAAAGAACATCGTTTTCCTCTAAATTGGTCAGAATTCCTGCCAGACTGCCAGGTTTGTCCAGCACAGGACCAGAGGTTACTTTGCAGTTTACGCCTAGTTCGTTGGCAATGATATGCGAAAGCGTGGTCTTCCCAAGCCCAGGAGGCCCGTGCAGAAGCGTGTGGTCTAGTGCTGTTCCTCTATTTTTGGCGGCGGCAACGAACACTTCTAGGTTATCTAATGTTTTTCTCTGTCCTGCAAAATCTTTGAAAGTTTGCGGACGGATTTTTTCCTCTTGTGAAAGTTCTTCGGAGGAGTAATTTTCTTTATCTGGATGCAAAAAATCAGGCATTTCTAATCTATTTGAGAACCAAAGATAAAGATTTTTTTTGACCAATTGATACATTAAATCATTGTTTAAATTTAAACAATATTGGATTTGTTAAATTTAATTCGGTTTTAATTCTTTAATTTAAAGATATTTAATATTGTTTTAAAATTCAAACAAATATTGTTTTTGAAAAAATGTTTAAAATTAAAGAAATAATATTTTTATATTTGCACCTTCAAAATAAAAGTGAAAACGAGAAACATGAGAAAAATTTTGTTACCAATAACATTATTGGCGGGAACCTTAGCTTATGCAGGAGGGTTCAGAGTATCGCTACAGGGAGTGAAGCAGTTGGCTATGGCGCACACCAGTGCCCATGCAGAGGATGCGAGTGTAGCTTTTTTTAATCCAGCGGGAATGTCTTTCATTCCGAGTAAACTGAGTGTGGTAGCTGGTGGTTTTGGAGTGGCGAGTAAAGTGACATACCAAAATCTAGACACAGGAGAGGCTTATTCTACGGAAAATCCTTTGGGGACGCCTATCTATGCGGCTGTAGCGTATAAGGTGGTGGATAAGGTTTCTGTGGGATTTAGTTTTACTACGCCTTTCGGAAGTACGATTCAATGGCCAGAAAAATGGACAGGAGATGAAATCGTAACTAAAATGAGCTTGAAGAGTTATTTCTTCCAGCCAGCGGTTTCTGTGAAGATGGCGGATTGGATGTCGGTGGGTCTGAGCTATATGTATGTAAAAGGACAAGTGGACTGGGATAAGAAACTTAATAAATTTAATGGTAGTTTAAATTTAAAAGACACGAAAGCAAGTGGACATGGTCTAGGGTTGGGATTCTATTTTAGACCAACGGATAAGCTTGATGTAAGTGTTGCATACCGTTCGCCTGTAAATGTGAAGGCTAATGATGGTGTTGTAAGCTTTAATGTGTCTTCGGCATTGTATTCAGCGCTGAAAGTGGATGCTAATGGTCAGGATAGATTCAAAGCGGAACTTCCATTAGTAGAGGAATACACGATAGGAGCTACATACAGAATCACTCCGAAATGGCAGGTTTCAGCGGATTTCAACTATACAGGATGGTCTCGCTATGATGCTCTGACGCTTGATTTCGAAAATGCACTTATAGGAAATCAAAAAGATAAAACAGTATTAAAAAACCTTAAAAACTTTAAGAATACACAGACTTGGCGTTTTGGAACGCAGTATCAGTTTACTGACATGATTGCTGGGCGTTTAGGATATTACTATGACCAGTCTCCATATGAAGATAAGGATTTCATTCCAGAAACTCCATCTTTTGATAATAATGTGATAACGGCTGGTATTGGTCTGAAATTCAATAAATTTAATGTTGATATTTCTGGAGGATATGCATTTATGAAGAGAAGAAATAGTATGAATGATAATTTAGGATTTTATGGACAGTTGAAATCCAAAGCAGCATATTTCGGTCTAGGAATTTCTTATAACCCTTTTTAATTTGAAATCATGAAAAAAGTATTTATATCATCAATGGCCGTTTTGGCTGTTTTGTCAGTTACAAGTTGTAAAACTGATTTTGAAACCGATGTAGCGGATATCGCGGTAACTAGCGGAGAAGCAGATTTTAGTAAATATGTAGCTCTTGGAAATTCCTTGACTTCTGGATATAGAGATGGGACAGTGTATTTAGACGGGCAGCTGGAGTCTTATCCTGCGATGATTGCAGAGCAGATGCAAAAAGCAGGAGGAGGAACATTTACTCAACCTTTAGTGCCAGATAATATCGGTGGTTTCGCTAATATACCAGGGTTTAAAGGAAAATTAACTCTTCAAGTGGTGAATGGAGCATTGACTCCAGTGTATTCTACGGCTGTTAGTACATTAGATAGATTGACAGGAACATACAATAATATGGGAGTGCCTGGTGCTAAGTCTTTCCATTTGGTGGCGAATGGCTATGGAAACATGGCTGGGCTGACAACAGGAACAGCAAACCCATATTTCGTGAGATTTGCGTCTTCTTCTACAGCGAGTGTTTTAGAGGATGCGATGGCTCAGAATCCTACATTTTTCTCTCTTTGGATAGGAAATAATGATGTGCTTTCTTATGCGACTTCAGGAGGGGTAGGAACGAACCAAACAGGAAACACCAATCCAAGAACATATTCTTCTAATGACATTACAGACCCTAATGTTTTAGCGGGGTCTATCAAAGCTGTTTTAGAAGGGATGAAATCAGTGGGAGCAACTAAAGGGGTGATAGCAAACATCCCGAATGTGACTTCTATTCCTTTCTTTACAACGGTTCCGTATAATGCTGTTCCGCTGAATGAAACTTATGCTGCTGCTTTGAATACTCAGTTGGTAGGAAGATTAAAACCTGTTTTGACTGTTTTAGGGCAAGGAGATAGATTGAAAACATTGGTAGTTGGGCAAAATCCATTATTGATAAAAGATGAAACCTTGACTGATTTATCAGCTCAAATCACGACAGTTTTGACAAGAAATGGTGTTTCTGCTGCTTTGGCGTCTTTCATTGGGACTACTTATGGGCAGGCTCGCCACGCTACGAGTGAAGATTTGGTATTATTATCTACAAAACCTGTTATCAATTCTGAAGTAACTGGAGTTTCTGAGCCATTTAATAAACTAGGAGTTACTTATCCTTTGGAAGATAAACATGTATTGACGAAGTCAGAAGTGGCGCAGGTTCAGACAGCGACTAATGCTTATAATACTCAAATAAAGGCTTTAGCAGAGGCTTATGGATTGGCTTTTGTAGATGCTAATGCTAAAATGGTAGAATTAGGCAAAAACTCTGGAATTCAATACAATGGAGTGAGCTATTCCACTACATTCGTTACAGGAGGTTCGTTTTCACTAGATGGTGTGCACCTTACAGGAAAAGGATATGCGGTGATTGCTAATGAATTTATCAAAGCTATCAATGCTAAGTATAAATCCAACTTACGCCAAGTGAATCCAAATAACTATTCGGGAGTGAAGTTTCCATAACTTTTTTATAAGTTAAATAAAAACCGCTTGATATTTTTCAAGTGGTTTTATTTTTTACTAACTTTGCAACTCTCAAAAAAACTCAAATTAAATAATGGCTTCTCAAACATCTTATTTATTCAGCACTAGGACCAGTAGACAGTTAGCTGAAAAAATTGCTCATTATTATGGGCAGGAACTAGGAAAAATCAATTTTCAAGAGTTTAGTGATGGTGAATTTGAGCCTGTTTTAGACCAGTCTGTAAGAGGCGGAAGGGTCTTTTTGATAGGTTCTACATTTCCTCCAGCGGACAATCTTTTAGAGCTTCTCCTTATGATAGATGCGGCTAAAAGAGCTTCTGCAAAGAACATTACGGTGGTTCTTCCGTATTTTGGTCTAGCAAGACAAGACAGGAAAGACAAACCGAGAGCACCGATAGGTGCGAAATTGGTTGCAAATCTTCTAACAACAGCGGGAGCAACTAGAGTGATGACAATGGATCTGCATGCAGACCAGATTCAAGGTTTTTTCGAAATTCCAGTAGACCATCTTTATGCATCTGCTATTTTTGTGGAGTATATTAACTCTTTGAATTTGGATAATTTGACTATAGCATCGCCTGATATGGGAGGAGCTAAAAGAGCTAAAAACTATGCAAACCATTTAGGAGCAGAAGTTACCATTTGCTACAAAGAGAGAAAGAAAGCGAATGAAGTGGCAGAAATGACCCTCATTGGTAATGTAGAAGATAGAAATGTGATTTTGGTGGATGATATGGTGGATACAGCAGGAACACTCTGCAAGGCTGCGGATATCATCATGGAGAGAGGAGCTAAAAGTGTAAGAGCTATCGCTACTCACGGAGTCCTTTCTGGAAAGGCTTATGAGAATATAGAGAAGTCTAAATTGCAGGAAATTATCATCACAGATTCAATTCCTCTTAAAAACAATTTGTCATCTAAAATAAAAGTGCTATCTTGCGCCCCGTTATTTGCAGATGTGATGAATCTTGTTCATAACAAGAAATCCATCAATGACAAGTTTATATTTTAAAATAATTAAATTTTTTATAAAATGAAATCTATTACAATTCAAGGACAGAAAAGAGAAAGCGTGGGTAAAAAATCTACAAAAGCTCTACGCGATGCTGAATTAGTTCCTTGTGTTGTTTATGGAGGTAAAGAACCATTACATTTCTCTACAGAAGAGAAATCTTTCAAAAACTTGGTTTACACTCCTGAGGCACACACGGTATCTATTGAGGTAGGTGGACAGACTATTCCAGCAGTATTACAAGACATTCAGTTTCACCCAATTACAGACAGAATCCTTCATGTGGATTTCTACCAGTTGAGTGCTGACAAACCAGTAGTAATGGAAGTTCCTGTGAAAATTACAGGTCGTGCTAAAGGTGTTGTAGCGGGTGGTGTTCTTAGACAATCATTCAGAAAACTGAAATTAAAAGCAGTTCCTGCTAATTTACCGGATGAAATCGTGGTAGATGTGACTCCACTTAAAATTGGTAACAAAATTTATGTGGGAGACATCAAAACTGATGCGTACATATTCTTACATCCAGACAATGCTGTAATCGCAGCTGTGAAGATGTCTAGAAATGCGATGAAAAACGCAGGTGCTGCAGGAGCAGACGATGAAGATGATGAATAAAATAATCTTTTCATAAGTTTAAAACAAAAGGCTGTCAATTTTTGATGGTCTTTTGTCTTTATTAACATAAATCAATTTTCAATAAAATTAAAACTTATATTTTTGCTTCATAAATTTTAAAATTAAAAATATGAAAATATTAGCATTTGCAGCGAGTAATCATTCCAACTCTATCAATAAACGGTTGGTTTCCTATATTTCAAGTAAATTTGAAGGGCATGATGTAGAACTTCTTGATATTAACGACTACGAAATGCCTATTTACAGCATAGACAGAGAGGTAAGCGGTGGCGTCCCTAAACTGGCAGAAGATTTTGCGGCGAAGATAGATGGAGTGGATTTGCTTATTATTTCGTTGGCGGAATATAATGGTTCTTATTCTACAGCTTTCAAAAATATTTTTGACTGGATATCAAGAATTCCAAACAGAAGTGCTTTCGGTGATAAAAAAGTTTTCCTCACTGCTACGGCTCCAGGTCCGAGAGGAGGTCTTACAATCTTGGAAACCGCAAAGGCAAGGTTCCCATACAATGGAGGGGATGTGATAGAGGATTTTTCTCTTCCGAATTTTTCTGAGAATTTTGATTTGGAAAAAGGAATAATTGATGAAGAAAAGAAAAAGGAATTGGAAGCAAAAATAGAAAAAGTAAAACAAGTTCTCATAAATTAAATATTTAAATAGCGGTCTCAAAGGGCTGCTATTTAGATTTTTAAACCGAAATAAATTAAATAAATTTTATTTTTTACTGATAAATTATTACCTTTGTCTGCTCAATTAGTTATTATTATGAAATTTATTGTCACAAGTGGCGAGTTACAAAAAGCTTTAAATACGGTAAGTGGTGTGATATCTAGTTCACAATCCAGACCGATATTGGAGAATTTCCTTTTTGAGTTAGAAAATAATTTGCTTAAAATCACAGCATCAGATGGAGAGACTACTCTTTTGACATCTTTGGGGGTTAAGTCAGAGAGCAATGGTAAAATAGCGGTTCCTGCTAAGATGTTTCAAGATGCGATAAAAACATTTGGTGATCAGCCTCTTACTTTTTTGGTGAAACCAAATGAAAATGGAGGTGGGCTTTTGGAAATTTTAGATGAGAAGGATAACTATTTCATAGCGTTGGACAATGCAGAGGAATATCCTGAATTGGCAGAATTTAGTTCTTCACAAAAAGTTACTATTTCATCAGGAATTCTTGCGGAGGCTCTTTCTAAAACGCTTTTTGCGACAAGTAATGATACGCTTCGTCCTGTGATGACAGGAGTGTTTTTCCAGTTTGGAGAAGAGGAAGCTAATTTTGTGGCGACGGATTCTCATAGATTGGTAGTTTATAAAAGAACAGATATTAAAAATAATGAGCCGATGGAGTTCATTATGCCTAAAAAACCACTAAGTATCTTTAAAAATATTCTGACAAGTTCAGATGATGAGGTGGTTATAGAGTTTAATGAAAACATGGCGAAGTTTTCCTTCAAGGAGCATGTATGGATTTGTCGTTTGATAGATGGAAAATATCCTAACTATAATGCAGTAATTCCTAAGGAAAATCATAATGTGCTGACTATAAATAGAAAACTTCTATTAATTTCTATCAAAAGGGCTTCTATTTTTGCCAGCAAATCTACCAGTCAGGTGAGATTTAAGTTGTCTGGGAATATCCTTTATCTTCATGCAGAAGATACAGAGTATGCAAACAAAGCAGAAATGCAGATACCATGTGACTACTCAGGAGAGGATATCAATATAGGATATAGTTCAAAATTCCTGACAGAAATGATAGCGGTTCTAGATTCGGAGGATATTATCATGAGAATGTCCCAAGCGAATAGACCAGGGATTGTAGAACCAGCGGACGGACTGGATGAGGAAGAGCAAATACTCATGCTGTCTATGCCAGTAATAGGTTTAAATTAACAAAATGAAAATAAACGAGATGTAGAGTAAGAGACCTTTGCATCTCCTTTTTTAATATTTATATTTCAATGAAGATTTCGAATAATTGGCTTAAAGATTACATTAGCACAGATTTAAATTCAGAAAAAATAGGAACTTACCTCACGGATATAGGTTTGGAAGTAGAGGGAATAGATAAATTTGAAACCATCAAAGGAAGTTTGGAAGGTATCGTTGTAGGGAAGGTTCTAACCTGCGAAAAACATCCAAACGCTGATAAACTAAGTAAAACTACTGTAGATGTAGGAAATGCTACAATTCTAAATATTGTCTGTGGAGCTCCTAATGTAGCTGCAGGACAGATAGTTGCGGTGGCTGTGGTAGGGACAACTTTGTTTGATAAAAACGGAGGTTCTTTTACGATTAACAGAACTAAAATCAGAGGCGAGGTTTCAGAAGGGATGATTTGTGCAGAGGATGAGATAGATTTGGGCAACAGCCATGATGGAATTATGGTTTTGGATGAAACTTATGAAGTAGGAAAACCTTTGGCGGATTATTTTGATATTCAGCAAGATGAAGTTTATGAAATAGGGCTGACACCTAATAGAACCGATGCGATTTCGCATTATGGTGTAGCGAGAGATTTACACGCATTTTTGACTTGTAATGGAATTGATTCTAAACTTGTTAAAATGGAAACTTACGCCGCTGAATCAGAAGGAGAGCATAATTTTTCTGTTGAAGTAGAAAATAATGATTTGGCGCCGAGATACATTGGTGCTGTTTTGAAAAATATAAAAGTAGGAGAATCTCCAGAATGGCTGAAAAACAGACTAAAAGCGATAGGTCTTTCACCAATAAATAATGTGGTGGATGTTACCAACTACATTCTTCATGCTTATGGACAGCCGCTTCATGCTTTTGATTTAGATAAAATTGGAGGAAATAAAATAACGGTAGGAAACAGCCCGAAAGGAACGAAATTCACCACGCTGGACGGAGTTGAGAGAACACTGAATGGAGAGGAAATTATGATAAAAGATGGAAATCAGAAACCGCTCTGCATTGCTGGGGTTTTTGGTGGGCAGGACAGCGGAGTTTCTGAGCAGACGCAGTCTATTTTCTTGGAAAGTGCTTATTTTAATCCTGTTGCTGTTCGTAAAGGAGCTAAATTCCACGGACTGAATACCGATGCTTCTTTCCGTTTTGAGAGAGGAGTAGACCCGAACAATACTAAAACTACTATTTCCTTGGCAGTGAAACTGTTACAGGAATTGACAGGAGCGACATTGGTGGGAGGATATATAGAGCATTATCCTGAAAAAATAAAACCTCACAATGTGATTTTTAGATATTCTAAATTGGATCAAATTTTAGGAATAAAAATCCATAGAGGAAAAGTAAAAGAAATTTTGAAATCTTTGGAAATAGAACCTCTTAACGAAATTACCGATGGGCTAGAACTTTTGGTGCCGAATTACAGAGCGGATGTTACTAGAGAAATAGATGTGATAGAGGAAATTCTCTGAATTTATGGATATAATAAGATAGATGCTCCGCAGAAAATTTCCTTTACTCCAGTGAAATTGAGTTTTGATGACCAAGATGGATTAGAAAACGAGTGGGCAAGGGCACTTCAGGCGAATGGGTTTTATGAAGTGATGAATAATTCCCTTACTTCGGTGGAAGATGAAACGGATGCAGTGAAGTTGCTAAATCCATTGAGTAGCGATTTGGCATTTATGAGAAAGTCTTTATTGGAAGGGCTTTTGGAGAATGCTGTTTATAACATCAATAGAAAAAATGCGGATATTAAGTTTTTCGAGTTAGGAAAAATTTATCATAAAAAGGAAAAATACGAGGAGAGAAAACAGCTGGCGATTTTAGTTTCAGGAAGAAATCATTCTGAAAACTGGCTTCTTCCGAAGGGCAGCACAAGTTTTTATCATCTAAAAGCGTATGTTTCTCTTATTTTAAGCAAGTTGAATTTTGATATTGTTGAAAAACCATTGCAGGATGGTCGTT
>CAUQSG010000044.1:0-13816 GCA_963520725.1 uncultured Flavobacteriaceae bacterium
AACCTACACAGAACTCCTTCTACAGATAGACTCTGACTGGAATGAGGAGGAGAAAGAATATTCCATAATATGGGGAGATGTAGGAGTTGGTAATTTCTTTATCAGCAAAGAAAATTTGGAGAAACTGAATTTTGAAGATGTTCTCTACATCTGGGAATGCGGATAGATTAAGGCTATTTTTCACCAAAAATCCTTCCTCGGATATGGTTTAGAAATTTATCAATATATTTGCTTTTTCAATCAAAAAAACAGCTAATATTATGAAACTATATCCTATTCAATGCGGAAAATTTAAATTGGATGGCGGAGCTATGTTCGGCGTAGTTCCAAAATCCATTTGGCAAAAAACCAATCCTGCTGATGAAAAAAACTTGGTCGAACTGGGGACTCGCTCCCTGCTGATAGAGGACGGAAAAAAACTGATTTTGGTGGACTGCGGACTGGGGAACAAGCAGGATGAAAAATTTTTTGGGCATTATTCTCTTTTTGGGGATGATAGTTTGGATAAAGGTCTGGCTAAATATGGTTTTGTGAGAGAAGACATTACGGATGTGTTTCTTACCCACCTGCATTTTGACCACTGCGGAGGAGCTGTGGAATGGAATGACAGCCGTATAGGATACCAGCCAGCCTTCAAAAATGCTGAATTTTGGACTAATAAAAATCATTGGGAATGGGCAACAAATCCCAATCCTCGCGAAAAACCAAGTTTCCTGAAAGAAAATATTTTCCCACTAGAAGAAAGTGGTCAGCTTAGATTTTTAGACCTGCCTAAAACTGGGAATTACGGCTTTGCTCCAGACCTGAAAATGGATGTGATTTTCGTAGATGGACACACGGAAAAACAGATGCTTCCTGTACTAAAATACCAAGACAAAACCATCATCTACGCGGCAGATTTAGTGCCTACGGCAGGGCATGTTCCGCTTATCTATGTTCCAAGCTATGATGTTCGTCCGCTGATAACTCTGGAGGAAAAAGAAAAATTCCTAAAACAATGCGTGGATAATGAATATCTGCTGTTTTTCGAGCATGATGCAGTGAATGAACTTGCATCGCTTAAAATGACCGAAAAAGGAGTCCGAATCGATGAGACTTTCAGCTTTAATGATGTTTTTGGATATTAGGAAAAATGAAACTTAATTATCAGCTTACAGAAGAGGATTATCTGCAATTTTGCTTATTTGCAGCAAGTCAAAATTTGACTTTGAGAGATGCTAAAAGAAGAACATTATTTCTATTGATTTTAATTTTTTCTTTAGGTTCTGTCTGGGGATATTTTAGACTTCATTCTCTGTTTTTCATTACTTTTTCTGTCACAGGAATATTGTATTGTATTTTTTATTATTTCTATGGATACAGAAGCGTTTTTAAGAGGGTGTATAAAAAGAATGTCAAGCGTCTTTTCAAAGAAAAAATAGGAATGGAATTTAGCGTTGTTTCTGATAATGAACTAATTACAATTTTATCTAACCAAACGAAATTAGAAATCAACCTCGCCAATGTAGATTTCATAGAGGAAATAGCAGATTATTATTTCATTAAACTAAAAACTTCCGATAGAATTATCATTCCAAAAAGAATTTTTGAAAATGGTACAAATTCTGAAACTTCATTGAGAAACTTTGCAAAACAGAACAATATCACTATAAAACAACTATTAGATTGGAAATTTTAATGAATTTTACTTCATAATTATCATTAAAACTAAAAAATGAGCCAAAAAACGAAAATCATAGGACTCACAGGCGGAATAGGTTCTGGAAAGACCACTGCGGCGAAGTTTTTGGAAAAACTAGGCTTTCCTGTTTATTATTCTGACATCAGAGCAAAAGAAATCGTAAACGATGATAAAAACCTGAAAAAGAACATTATAAAACTTCTAGGAAGTGAGGCATATGATGCTGAGGGAAACTACAACAGAAAATGGGTAGCAGAGCAGATTTTCAATAATGATGAAAAAAGACAAGCGCTTAACTCGATCATCCATCCCGCTGTAAAAGAGGACTTTGAGAAATGGACAGCCGCCCAGCAGAAAAAAATAGCTTTCAAGGAAACGGCTCTTTTATTTGAACTGAATTTGGATAAAGAATGCTACAAGTCCCTGCTCATCACCGCTGATGAAAATATCAGAATAAAAAGAGTAATGCAGAGAGATGGGAAAACCGAAAGCGAAATAATAAAAATAATAGAAAAACAAATGTCCGAATCCGAAAAACAAAAACGAGCTGATTTTGTGGTTTTTAATAATGGAAATGAAGAGGATTTAAAGGCTGATTTAGAAAAAATTTTAGAAAAATTAAATTAAAAAAATGAATTATCATACTAGAAAATGGGTAAAACCAGAGGATTTGAACCCAAATCACTCACTTTTTGGAGGAAGACTTTTAGAATGGATAGATGAAGAGGCAGCGCTGTACGCCATCATGCAGCTGGAAAATCCGAGAGTAGTCACCAAATCAATGTCCGAAATCAACTTCGTGAGTTCGGCTAAACAAGGCGACATCATCGAAATAGGCATCCAAGCTATAAAATTTGGGAACAGCTCACTGACTTTGTCTTGTAAAGTGAGAAATACCATGACCTGCCAAACCATCATTACCATTGACAAAATAGTCATGGTCGCTCTGGACGAAAAAGGACACCCGACACGCCACGGAAAAACCCAAGAAAACAATGATGAAAAATGCAATGTGAATTTTTAGTTCATGGCATAGTTTTAGATTTGAAAAACTTTAATTACAGTAAATTACTCTATTATGAAAAACTTAGTTACATTACTGCTTTTGGTGTTTAGTTTCACTTTGGGAACAGCACAAAGCAAAGCTTCACACAGTCAAGGAGTAAAGAAAGAGACCAAAAAGAAACACCATTCCAAACAAAAAAATACCTACTCCCATTCTTCACAAAACTAAACAAAAGATGGAACGCCAGACAGAAGATACAAAGCCAATACCAAGCTGAAAAAAGAAGGAACACCTGATAAAAGGTATAAAGAAAATAAGTAAGTTGTCTCAGACAGCTTATTTTTTTGTACAATAATTATGTTTGTGATTGTTTAGCGTGGTTATATTTTTTATCTTTGCAGCCTAATTTTTAAACGAATAAATATAATGAGTGATACTATTATCTGCCCTGCTTGTGGTTCTGAATTTACTTATGAAAATGGTGATTTGATGGCATGTTCTCAGTGCTTTCATGAATGGAACCCAGCAGAAGAATCTGCCAATAGCGGTGATAAAATTCTAGATGCCAATGGAAACGAACTCCAAAATGGCGACACAGTAGTAATCGTAAAAGACCTTCCTGTAAAAGGAGCTCCTAAACCTATAAAAGCAGGAACAAAAGTAAAAAATATCCGTTTGAATTTTGACAGCGACCATAATATCGACTGCAAAATAGATGGTTTTGGAGCAATGGGACTAAAATCTGAATTTGTGAAGAAAGCATAAAATGAAAAAATATTTAGTTTACTTTCTATGCATCGCCTTAGTGGGAATTACTGTTTCTTGTAAAAAGGAAAAAGAAACAGTGAAAAACGAGCCTGCAAAAGAAGAATCAGTAACTGATTCTCAAACCTTTACAATAAACAAGGAACAGAGTAACATCGACTGGAAAGGTTACAAAATCTTTAAATCTGAAAATACCAGCCACTTTGGGGCGATGGATTTTTCGGAAGGAGATATTAATGTAAAGGATGGAAAATTGGTTTCTGGGAAATTAGTAATCGATACCAAATCCAACACAACCACAGATATAGATGATAAAGAACTTGCTCCAACGCTTGACAATCACCTCAAAAACTCTGATTTCTTTGATGTAGAACAGTTTTCTACGGCTACATTTGAAATTACAAAAGTAACTCCCTCAGAACATGGAGATTACAACTCCGTTATTGAAGGAAATTTGACAATAAAAGGAATTACAAAGGCTGTGAGTTTTAACGCCAATGTAAAAGTTGATACCGAGCAGGTCAGCATATACACTGAACCTACGGACATAGACAGAACGGAATTTGGAGTGAAGTTCCAGCTACCAATAAAAGATGGCATTATAAAAAATGAATTCACTCTACAAGTTGCTATAAAAGCTTTCAATAAAAAATAATTTTTTCATTTTTTTAATTTTATATGTTAGCCTGTCTATATTATTAGACAGGTTTTATTTTGTTTAAAAATTAAAAAATTGTACTTTTGTCGACCTAAATAAAAAACAGAAAATGCTAACAAAAATAGATGAACTTTTAAATGAAGTCCAAAAATTTCATTCCCAGAAAAAGGAAGAAATTGAACAATTCAGAATCAAATTCAATGGAAAAAAAGGGATTTTGAATGATTTATTTGAACAGTTCAAGTCTGTATCCAATGACCAAAAAAAAGAATATGGTCAGAAAATAAACTTACTGAAACAAAGCATCTCTGCTAAACTAGAAGAGCTGACACAGAGCAGTTCTTCACAAAATGTGGTTACCGAAAAGGAAGACCTTACCAGACCTGGATTTCCTTTAGAATTAGGATCTAGACACCCTATCAATTTGGTGAAAAATAGAATCACGGATATTTTTAAATCTATCGGTTTTGCAGTGGCTGATGGGCCAGAGATAGAAGATGACTGGCATAACTTCACCGCGCTGAACCTCCCTGAATATCACCCAGCAAGAGATATGCAGGATACTTTCTTCATCGAGACGAATCCTGATGTTCTGCTAAGAACCCACACTTCTTCTGTTCAAATCAGATATATGGAACAAAATGAACCGCCTATCCGTATTCTTTCGCCTGGGCGAGTTTTCAGAAATGAGGCTGTTTCATCTCGTTCTCATTGTATTTTCCACCAGATAGAAGGACTTTATATCGATGAAAATGTGAGTTTTGCAGACTTGAAACAAACCATTCAGTTTTTCACTACGGAACTTTTCGGAAAGTCAAAAATCAGAATGCGTCCTTCTTATTTCCCTTTCACAGAGCCAAGTGCAGAGGTGGATGTATACTGGGGGCTAAATTCTGAAACAGACTACAGAATCACGAAAGGAACAGGCTGGCTGGAAATCATGGGCTGTGGTATGGTAGACCCTGCCGTTCTCAAAAATGTGAACATAGACCCTGATAAATACAGCGGATATGCTTTTGGTATGGGAATAGAGCGAATCGTAATGCTTCTTTACCAAATGTCAGATATTCGTATGTTCTTTGAGAATGATATCAGAACTTTGGAACAATTTAAATCTCTATAAAAAAAGAAAGTCAGGACAAAATCCTGACTTTTATTTTAGTATCCAGAGCCGCTCTGCCCCTTCCCTATCAATGCTAATGCGGAGGATGTTCCTATTCGTTTCACACCCATTTTTATCATTTCTTCGGCTTCTTCTTTGGTTCTGATTCCTCCTGCGGCCTTTACTGGCAGAACATCTGCATTGTCCAGCATGATTTTTATGCCTTCTTTGGTTGCTCCGTTTGGCTTTCCATCTTGAGTTTCATAGAAACCAGTAGAAGATTTGATGAAAATATTAGAAAGCTGTTCCTTCGTAAAGCTGATAGTCGCCCATTTTACGATATTTTTAGTAATAGATGCTATCTGCTCATCGGTCAAAGCTGCTATTTCTATAATCCATTTTGCTACCTTGTTGTTTTTCATACAAAGCTCTGTGCATCGTAGAAATTCAAATTTAAGCGCTTCCAGACTTCCCTTTTTAAAGGCTTCATAGTTGATTACAAAATCCAGCTCATCTGCTCCATCATCTATCGCCTGCTGTGCTTCTTTCAGTTTTTCGTAAACAGGCGCTGTTCCCTCGTGAAAACCTATTACTGTTCCCACTTTCACAGCAGGATTTTTTTCACTCAAAAACTGCTTAATCTGTTTCACATACTGCGGGCGAATCATCACCGCAAACAGCCCATTATCCGCAGCTTCCTGAGCCAAATCATATACCTTCTTCAATGTCTCTTCCTCAGAAAGTCCTGACTGAGCAGGAGTTTTGAGGTAAGTCGAATCTAAATAATTTCTTGTTTCCATAGCCCAAAAGTATAACTTTTATTAGATTAGTTTCAAAAAAATTAAAATGAGATAAATCATAAATCTATTCCTCTTTGAAGAAATCCTGATATTCCAGCCAAAATTCTTCAAGTTTCTGCATTTTTTCGGAGAGAAATTCCATCGTTTCCTGCCATGTATTCCTATTGTGAATGCAGACTCCTTGTTTTTCGACAAATACACAGGAAACCTCCTTTCCGTTTTCTAGTTCGAAAGAATCCGAATAGACTGCATCTTCCCAATATTCCTCAAAGATGCTCTCCATAGACTGCATCTTCTCAAAATACTTCACTCTATGGTCTAAATTCCCATCTATCTCCACCAAAACCATTGCTTTTTTGGTGTCAAAATAGAATTTGAAACTAAAACCCTTTATTTTAGTATTATACAATGTCCATTTTCGCGGAAAAGACTTCCCAAAAGATGTCCAAAATTCCTGCCGCATCCGCTGCGATTCTTCTTTACTAAACACTATAAAAAATTAAATTTTATTTATTTCTAAAAATTCTCAAATACTCCCAGACCAAACAGCGCAAAATCATACTTTGCAGGGTCTTTTTTATCCATTTTTCTCAGTTGAAAGTCAAGTTCTTCCACTGTTTTCCAGTCGTTCTGAGTTCTCTGTATCAGCCCCAGTTTCCGCGAAATATTCCCTACATGGACATCCAGCGGAACGGACAAATATTCCTGACCGATATTTTCCCAAATTCCCAAATCTACGCCCTTGTTATCTTTCCGCACCATCCAGCGGAGATACATCATCAGCCTTTTCGCGGCGGAATTTTTATAAGTGGAACTGATATGTTTCTGGCTTCGGTGTTGAAAATCATTCTCAAAGAAAGTATTTCTAAAACGCTCCAAAGCATGATAAAAATTGGTCTCGCCTTCTTTTAATAAAAATAGATTTTCTAAACTTTCATTCTTTGCATAAAGCTTTCGCAGAGCGGACAGAAAAAACTGAAAATCCTCCAAAGAAAATGTCCTGTGAATGGCTTTTTCCTCCATTTTTTCAAAATCTTTTTCCGTGAAATTCATCACAAAATCATACGGCGAATTGCCCATCATCATGAGCATTTTTTCTGCACTTTTGATGATGGATTTTCGGTTTCCCCAAGCGATAGTTGCCGTTAAAAACCCTATAATCTCTATATCCTGTTTCAGCTCGAAACGATGCAGCATCTGAATAGGATCGCCCAGCACGAAATCAGGATGATTATACTGCTCAGCTTTTTCGTCCAAAAAAGATTTTAAATCATTCATTATATACAAGTTACATCGGAAAAAAAACAGCTCCTAAACCGATTATGGTCTGTTTGTGATTATAATCAATCAGAGAATCTCCATAGCCGTGAGATGCCTGAAACATCATCTTGAGAGTTCCTTTGATAGGATAAATCCAAGAAAACTCCGCAAAACCTCTATTATGCTTGATGTTCAGATTATTACGCAAAACCAAAGAAAAAATATGCTTTTTTCTGGTGTAACTGATGGTAAATTCAGTTCTTCCCACATATTCCTCTATGCCGGGATTATCATCATCGTCCCCTTTTTCGGTAAATCTCTGCCATAATTTATTGGTGATGGCAAAATCTCCCCACTCAAAAGCAGTCATGAGAATAAGTCTGTTCCAGCTTCGCGAGAGCAGTTCCTCCTTTCCGTTGGACTGGTGATTTACGGATATTCCTGCCATTTTAATTCTAAATTTCCCAGCGGATAGGTTCAGCGGATAGATGAACATCAGCTCTGGCTCATAGTTGGTCTCGCGGAAGGGACGGGACATTTTCCCATTATAAACTTGCCAAAAAGACTGCTGGGTAAAACCTACCCAAAGGTCGCCTTTGTTCCAAAAAGCACCCTGTAACACCTTGGCTTTCAGACTGACCTGAAATTTTGCTTCTATATTTTGAAAGTTTTTATATTCTGGGACTTCTCGGTTGGCATTCAGGCTCACAGGCTGTCTATTAGGAAGACTTGAATATCTGGAAAGAATGATATAATTGGGTCTATGTGCTCTCAGACTAAAAGTTCCGCGTTTATAAGGTTCTCTCAGCTCCCACATGCGGTCTATGGGTTCAGAAAAGCCTCCTTTGAAAATAGATGTATCTGGATTTTCTTGTGCGGTCTGTAATGTATCTTTTTCCTGCGAAAACACCGCAATATTCATCAGCAAGGATAAAAATAAAAGTATTTTTTTGCTCATTATTTAATCTTAATTTATTTCTACGCGTTCCAAGGCTTTGGGAAGGAAGGTATTTTTGAATACAACTTTGGCTTCTTCTAAAAACACTGAATAATCCGTATATCGATTAGAAAAATGCCCTAAAATCAACTTTTTTACTTTGGCTTTTTCTGCAATCATTGCCGCCTCTATCGCAGTGGAATGCCCTGTATGTTTGGCTAAATCCTTTAAATCATCTAAAAAAGTAGCCTCGTGATAGAGCAGATTTGCGCCCTCAATAATGGGAACTACCGACTCCAAACAGCGAGTATCACTACAAAAAGCATAAGAAACAGATGCCTCGGGCGGCGTGGTAAGCGTTTCATTTTTAAGGATATAACCATCACTTAGGACAAAATCTTTTCCTCGTTTGATGTTGTGATAATCACAGATTTCTATTTCTGGATATTTGGCGATTTCATTCATATTCAGGTGCCGTTCCTTTGGTTTTTCTCTGAAAAGATAGCCATTGCAGTAAATCCTGTGGCTGAGCGGAATGGTATAAACTTCCACCTTGCTGTCTTCAAAGACAAGCACGGATTCTTTTCCCTTTAATTCGTGGAAAACCAGTTCAAATCCCTTGTTGGTCTCGGTAAGCCTCAGCACGGTTTCTATCAGCTCCTGAATGCCCGCTGGCCCATAAATATGTAGCGGAGTTTCCCTGCCGAGCAGCTGAAAGGACGAGATAAGCCCAGGAAGCCCGAAACAATGGTCGCCATGGAGATGAGAAATAAAAATATGATTGATTTTAGAAAATTTGGCTTTGGCTTTTCTCAGCTGCACCTGCGTTCCCTCGCCGCAGTCTATCAGAAAATGCCGTTCTGCCATTTCCAAAAGTTGTGCCGTAGGCGAGGAAGTCACGGTGGGTATGGCAGAATTAAAACCTAATATGGTAAGAAATGCGCTCAATGTCTTTAATATTTTAAGCGACTAATATACGAAACTTTCTTTTTTTATAAAATATAAAATAAGGCGCAGGCTTTGTTTATGGATTTAATATTTTTTGGTTACCTTTGTTTCCATTTAAATTTAATTTCATGAAAAAAGTTTTAACCACATTAGCATTAGCATTGATGATGAATACTATTCAAGCGCAAAACTATGAGGAGATAAAACATACGGACAGAAATGGTTTCTCGTATGTTACGGTTTCTAATGATGAAAACGGAGTGAGAGTCTATACTCTGAAAAACGGACTAAAAGTTTATTTAGCAAAAAATTCTGATGCGCCACGAATCCAGACCTATATCCCTGTGAGAACGGGAAGTAATAACGACCCTGCTGACAACACGGGACTGGCTCACTATCTGGAGCATATGATGTTCAAAGGAACTTCTAAAATAGGAACGCAGGACTGGGCAAAAGAGAAAAAATACATAAAACAAATTTCTGACCTCTACGAACAGCACAAGGCAGAAAAAAATCCTGAAAAGAAAAAAGAAATCTACAAAAAGATAGATGCCATCTCTAAAGAAGCGTCTAAATATGCTATTGCCAACGAATATGACAAGGCAATTTCTTCCCTTGGAGCTACTGGGACTAACGCCCACACTTGGCTGGATGAAACGGTTTATAAAAACAATATCCCAAGCAACGAGCTGGAAAAATGGTTCAAAGTAGAGCAAGAGCGATTCTCTGAACTGGTTCTAAGACTTTTACATACGGAACTGGAAGCTGTTTATGAGGAGTTTAACCGAGGACAGGACAACGACGGCCGACTAATGAGCTACGAGCTGATGGACGCCCTATTCCCTACACACCCGAACGGACAGCAGACCACTATCGGGAAGTCAGAGCATCTAAAAAACCCTTCTATGGTGGCTATTCACAAGTATTTCAATGAATACTATGTGCCGAACAACTATGCGCTGGTGCTGGTAGGAGATTTGGATTTTGATAAGACTATTCTTTTGGCTCAGAAATATTTCGGAAACTTTAAACCTAAAGCTTTACCGAAAAAATCACAAATCGTAGAAAAGCCAATGGACAAAATCGTGAAAAGAGTGGTAAAAAGCCCTTCTGCACCACGATTACAAATGGCATGGAGAACAGACAGCTACGGAACAAAAGAAGCAAGAATGGCTGAGCTGACAGCACAGATTCTCAGCACCAACAGCAATGATGCAGGACTTCTAGATTTAAACCTAAACCAAAAGCAAAAAGTACTTCGCGCGATGGCGTATGTGCTTCCGTTCAAACAATACGGATATTTGGCGCTTTCTGCTGTACCAAAGGAAAACCAGTCACTAGATGAGGCGAAAAACCTTCTTTTGGAACAGATAAATTTGGTTAAAAAAGGTGAATTCCCAGACTGGATGCTGACTGCCATCATCAACGATATGAAAAAAGACCGTCTAAAAGGCTGGGAAACAGCTGACGGGCTGGCGTCATCACTATACAGCACCTACATCCGTGAGAGAAGCTGGGAGCAGGAGCTGGAAGACATTCAGGAGTATGAAAAAATCACAAAAGCGGATATTGTGAAATTTGCGAATGATTTCTTTAAGGATAATTATGCGATTATCTACAAAGAAAAAGGCGATAATGACAAGCTTATCCGTGTGGAAAACCCAGGAATCACACCGATAGAGCTAAACAGAGAGGCTCAGTCTCCGTTCCTAAAATCTATACTGAACGAGAAAGTAGAGGAAATAAAGCCTGTTTTCGTGGATTATCAAAAAGAAATAAAAACGGACAACATCAATGGCGTGAAGCTGAGCTTTATCCAGAACAAGAAGAATAATCTGGCTCAGATGAACTATATTTTCCCATTCGGAACGGATAATAATAAGGAACTTTCTGTGGCGTTTACTTTGTTCGATTATTTAGGAACGGACAAATACAGCCCAGAGGAACTGAAAAAAGAATTCTTTAAACTCGGTATCAATCACGGAATCCGTATAGACAAAGACCGCATCAATATTACTTTGTCTGGTTTGGAGGAGAATTTAGCGAAAGGTGCTGAGCTGTTTGACCACTGGCTTAGAAATCTAAAAGCTGATGAAAATATCTATAAAACGGTGGTAAATACCATTTTAGAATCTCGTGAAGTAGCCAAAAAAGATAAGAGAAACATCATGGCGGCACTTACCAGCTATGCGAGATACGGCAAGAACTCCAGATTCAGAGATGTGGTGAGCAAGGAACGCCTTCTTTCGGCGAAAGCAGAGGATTTCGTGTCTATGGCAAAAAACATAGTAAATGCGCCATACGAAGTATTTTTCTACGGAAAAGATTTGGAGAAATTCAAGAAAAACCTAAGCCCGATTATCAAAAAATCTAATGTAAAATACGACCTTCCTGCAGCTAAAATCTATGCTGAGCCGAGCACAGACGGAAAAGTATATTTCACCAACTATGATATGGTACAGGTGGAGATGAGCAAAGTGGGAAGAGGCGAAACCGTAGACCTGAAAGACTTTGGGAAATCCAGCGTTTTCAATGAGTATTTCGGTTCTGGGCTTTCATCTATCGTATTTCAGGAAATCCGTGAAGCTCGTTCTTTAGCTTATTCTGCATATGTGAACTATTCCCGCTCTGGCGAAAAAGGAAAGCACGACTATGTGATAAACTACATAGGAACACAAGCGAACAAGCTAGGACAAGCCGTAGAAGCGATGAACGGACTGATGGCAAATCTTCCGCAGATACCAGCGCAGTTTGACAATGCTAAAAACTCTTCGCTCAAGCAGATAGCATCACAGAGACTGACTAAACAGAATATCTATTTCAACTATCTGGCAACGCAGAAATTAGGATTTAACCACGATATTCGTAAAGATGTCTATGCTGAAATCCAAAATCTAGATTTGGCGAAGCTGACCAACTTCTACAATCAAAAGATAAAGCCGATAAGCTACAATACGGCTATCATAGGGAAGAAAGAAAACCTTGACATGGCGGCTATCAGCAAAATGGGAGAATTCGTAGAGGTAAGCCTCGAAGAAATTTTCGGATACTAGACCTTGTCTAAACAAAAGACCTTACAGATTTGTAAGGTCTTTTTTATTTTTTATAAATTATTTTATTTAGAATGAATAAAAATAATATCTTTGCCGAAAATTTTATTTAACGATTTATTCATGAAAAAAATAATTATAGGAGCTGCATTATTAGCAGGATTTGTAAATATAAATGCCCAAACCGCTAAAAAAGACAGCTTGAAAGAAAAACAAATAGAGGAAGTAGAACTATTTGGAGAAAGAGGAAAGCAAAACAAAGGTATGGAGGTTATTACCCGTATTCCTTTAAAAATAAGAGACCAAATCCAGAGTATTTCTGTGATTTCGGATAGAGCCATTGCAGAAATGGGAGCGCTCAACATCACAGATGCAGCCAAAAATATCCCAGGTGTAGTGCTGTTCAGCACTTATGGAGGCGGGGCAGAGTCTATGTCCATCCGTGGTTATAGAGGAACTCCTGTCCTAAAAAACGGCGTACTGATGAATTCTGATTTCCGTACAAGTTCCATGCTTACCGATATGCAGGGAGTAGAGAACATCCAAGTAATCCGAGGTTCTGCGGCAATTACTCAGGGAATTGGTTCTGCTTTGGGAGCTGCCGGTGGGGTAATTAACATTACAACTAAAAAACCTAAATTCCAAAACGCAGGAAATGTAGGTTTCCGATACGGAAGCTGGAATTTATTCCGTCCCACAGTAGATTTCCAAAGAGTTTTGGACAGCGAAGGGAAAGTTGCCATTCGGTTCAATGCTGCTTACCAGCATAACGAATCCTTTACTGACTATGTGAAGGGAGAAAGGGTGTATGTAAATCCTTCCGTAGCATTCCGGCCAGACAACAAAACGGAAATCATTGCGGAGATGGACTATATGTACAACAAGAGAACTCCCAACCGAGGAACTGTAAATTTAGCTCCAAATAATGTAAATGCCATCTATGAGCTTCCTAAAAATAAATTTTTAGGCTTCGCTTCTGACAATGTAGAAACAAAAGCCTTTAATTTTGGAATTTATGCCGATAGAAAACTTAGCGAACATTTCCGTGTAAGAGTGGCTTATCTACAAGGCGACAATAGCGAAGAAGGAGTATCCACAGGGCGTCTATCCACTGTTGGAGACCCCGTAAGTAACTATGCTCTGAGAAAGAGAACTGTTGCTAAAAGCGGCGGAGAAGACCACAGCAAAGTATTCCAAGCTGATTTCATAGGACATGAACTAAAAACAGGAATTCTGAAACACACTTTCCAGCTTGGTTTTGACTGGAAAGAGTCTTATACTACTACCAATACTTACAGCGGAGGCTATAAAGAACTCTCCCCTATTGATGTAACCGGCACTGTTTCTAACATCCTGCCTTCCAATGTAGATATTCATTCTTGGACGAAAACAGGAAGTTCCTCTTCTCCTAAATCCCCTATCTACGGGCTGATGGCTCAGGAAGTAATGTCCATCGGGAAATATGTAAAAGCCATCTTAGGCGTGAGATACAGCTCTTACCAAGGAAATAATCAAAAAGGTAAGAAATTCGCTTGGGATCCTTCTTTCGGTATTATGATATCGCCGTTTTTAGAAAATGTAAATCTCTACGCTTCCTATACCACTACCA
>CAUQSG010000045.1:0-13527 GCA_963520725.1 uncultured Flavobacteriaceae bacterium
ACATGACCCGCGAAATAGCTGTAAAAGAGGCTATTATGGGAGGATATACCACAGGTGCTGTGATGCAGGCATTTAAGCAATATTCTCAAAATCATACCTTTACGAAGGATGATGTGGTGGTGCTTATTTTTCCAGACCACGGCTCTAAATACATGACAAAAGTGTACAGCGATGAGTGGATGGCAGAAATGGGCTTTACTCACAGTGAAATGGCTAAATATAAAGAAGCTATTATAATATAAAAATTTGATTACTAATAAATTAGAAAAAATTATGGATATTTTTGAAAGAATTAAACAAAATCCAGGACCATTGGGTCAGTTTGCGGATTATGGTGAAGGATATTTTATTTTCCCAAAATTAGAAGGGAAAATCGGGCCGAGAATGAAATTTCAAGGGAAAGAAGTAGTTTTCTGGTCTGCAAATGACTATTTGGGGCTTTGTAACCACCCAGAGGTTTTGGAAGCAGATGCCAAAGCAGCAGCAGAATACGGAATGTTTTATCCAATGGGGGCTAGAGCGATGTCTGGTGAGACAGAAGCGCACTTGCAGTTGGAAATAGAATTGGCTGAGTTTGTGGAGAAAGAAGCGGCTTATTTGCTGAACTTCGGTTATCAAGGGATGGTGTCTATCATAGATGCTTTGGTAACGAGAAGAGATGTTATCGTGTATGATGCTGATTCTCACGCATGTATCATTGATGGGGTAAGACTACATTTCGGAACAAGTTTTACTTATAAGCACAATGATATGGAGAGTTTGGAGAAAAACCTTGAAAGAGCGGCGAAAGTAGCAGAAGAAAACGGCGGAGGAATTTTAGTAATTACTGAGGGAGTTTTCGGAATGAGAGGTCAGCAGGGTAAATTAAAGGAAATCTGCGATTTGAAAAAGAAATTTAATTTCAGATTGTTGGTAGATGACGCTCATGGTTTCGGAACATTAGGAAAAAGAGGTGCTGGAGCTGGTGAGGAGCAAGGATGCCAAGACCAAATCGATGTGTATTTCTCTACTTTTGCTAAATCAATGGCTGGTTTCGGGGCTTTCGTGGCAGGAGATAAGCAGATTGTAAGATACCTTAAATTTAACCTTCGTTCTCAGATTTTTGCTAAATCTTTGACAATGCCGATGGTTATTGGTGGATTGAAGAGATTGGAGCTTTTGAGAAGCAGACCTGAAATTAAGGCGAAACTTTGGGAAAATGTTCGTAAATTACAAAACGGACTTAGAGAAAGAGGATTTAATTTAGGAGAAACGAATACTTGTGTAACGCCTGTGTTTATCGAAGGTTCGCCAGTAGAAGCGACACTATTGGTAAAAGACCTGAGAGAGAATTATGGAATTTTCACTTCAGTGGTGGTTTATCCTGTAATTCCGAAAGGAAATATCTTGCTAAGGCTGATTCCTACGGCATCTCATACCGATGCGGAAATCAACGAAACTCTGGATGCTTTCGCAGCATTGAAAGAAAAACTAGATTCAGGTTTTTATAAAGAACAAGAGAAACAAATGGGCTTGAACTTTATGCCGCTTTAAAAAATGATTTAAAATCCAGTATTGAGCAAATCAATGTTGGATTTTTTTATTTTTGTAATAAAAATATTTTTGATGAGAAGAATTATTCTATTGGGGCTGTCGGCTTTTCCTGTTTTGGGATATTCTCAGACGGAAGAAGAGGAACCAAAGGAAAAACAGATAGAAGAGGTGGTTTTTCAGAAAAAAGCTAAATCCACAGACCTTACCAATGTGCAGATTTCCTCAGAGGAGGTAAAGGGAGCGGCTACGGTTTCAGGGGGCGTGGAAACCCTGCTGAAAACCCTGCCTTCGGTAAATTCAAATGCAGAGCTGAGTTCTCAATATATGGTGCGTGGTGGGAATTTTGATGAAAATCTTACCTATATCAATGATGTGGAAATCCTCAGGCCACTTCTTATCAGAAACAGCCAGCAAGAGGGGATGAGTATCATCAATCCTGATATGGTCTCTACGGTTAATTTCTCTGCGGGAGGTTTTGAGGCGAAATATGGCGACAAGATGTCTTCGGTTCTCAATATTTATTACCGCCAGCCGAGGGGTTTTGAGCTTTCTGGTGAGGCGTCACTCATTGGCGGCAGGCTGACTTTGGGAATGGCATCCAAAGACCAAAAACTTTCGGCTCTATTTGGTGCGAGATACAGAAACACGAATTTGGTTTTAAACACACTGAATGAAAATACCGATTTTAATCCAAAATATTTTGATTTTCAGACTTATATAAATTATAAATTTAATCCAAAATGGAATTTGTCCTTTCTGGGCTATTGGATGAATAATATCTATGAAATGCGCCCAAAGGAAAGGAGTATAGACTTTGGGACTTTGCAAAATCCTATTACGCTGGATGTCTATTATGACGGGAAGGAGGAAGACAAGTATAAAAATATGATGGGAACGGTCTCGCTGAATTTTATTCCAAATGAAAAATGGGCGTTTTCTTGGGATAATTTCGTTTATCAAAATAGAGAGCGAGAATATTATACCATTTCATCGGTATTTAGGTTGTTCGTTCCAAACGCTTCTACGGGCTATTATACAGCATCTTATGATATAGGAGGGCAGACAGATCACGCGAGGAATGATGTTTTACTCAGGACTTTTGGGTCTCAGTTTAAAGTAAAATTTTCTCCTTCAGTCAATACTAAAATAGAAGTGGGAGCAAAGATAGAATCTGAAAAACTGCAAGATGCTACCAACGAATGGCGATATGTGTCTTACAGCGGATATAGTTTTCCTATCCAAAATTATCCATTTGGGGTTTTAAATTCTGCTCCTTTAAACCTGAATTACAGCATTAACGGAATGAACGATGTGAGTGCTACGAGGTTTTCGGCTTTTGCTCAATATTCCAAAAAATTCCTCTGGGGCGGGCATAAAATGTTTGTGAATGCAGGCGCAAGGGTGCAGAACTGGAGTTTTAATAAAGAATTCCTGTTTTCTCCAAGATTTCAGCTGGCTGTAAAGCCTGACTGGGATACAGATATGCTGTTTCGTTTCGCGGCAGGGGTCTATTATCAGGCGCCTTATTATAGAGAAATCAAATCCCTTGATGGAAGTTTGGATAGTTCTATCAAGGCTCAAAAATCCCTGCATTTTGTCCTTGCCAATGATTATGAATTTGCATGGAAAGACCGACCGTTTAAGCTGACTACGGAGCTTTATTATAAGAAAATGAGTAGTCTGATGCCTTATTATATGGACAATATGCGTATAAGATATTCAGGGAAAAATAATGCGAAGGGCTATGCGTACGGCGTAGATGCGAGATTGTTCGGGGAGTTCGTTCCTGGGGTGGATTCTTGGATTTCTGTGGGGTATTCCAGAATTTACGAAAATATTGATAATAAAGGTTTTATCCCTCGCCCTACCGATCAGCGTTTTCGTGTGTCGATGTTTTATCAAGACTATATGCCTAAATTCCCAAGCATGAGGGTAAATCTTACTTTGGTCTATGCGAGCGGGCTTCCTACGGGAACGCCGATATTATTTAATGTAGATGGAACGCCTAATTTTGATACGGCATATCATTTCCAAAAAACATTGACCTCGTATAAGCGTGTGGATATAGGGCTTACCAAGATTTTTATAGACCAGAAAGACCATAAGCCAAAGAGTGTTTTTTGGTCTAAATTCAAGGAATTAAGCCTTGGTGTTCAAGTTTTTAATGCTTTTAATATTCATAATACCGTTGCTAATCAGTGGATTAATGACATAGAGACAGGCTATTATTATCCTGTTCCTGTGCGATTGACAGGGCGTTTTTTTAATGCGAAATTGGAGTTTAAATTCTAAATAAAAAACCACTGAATTCTAAATTCAGTGGTTTTTTTTGTGGATTAAATATTTTGGGTTAAACAACTTTCACTACGAAATAGTTTTTCTTTCCTTTTTGAAGAAGAAGGAATTTCCCATTGATGAGGTTTTCTTCGCTCGTGATGAAGCTTTCATCTACTTTGGTTTTGTTCACCGAAATAGAATTTCCTGCAAGTTCTCTCTTGGCTTCGCCTTTTGAGGAAAGGAAATCAGTCTTCTCTGAAAGCAGGCTCACGATATCCGCACCGATGATTTCCTGTTTGCTGACTTCTTTTTGTGGAACGCCGTCAAAAACTTCAAGGAAAGTCTGTTCGTCAAGTTTTTGTAAGTCATCCGAAGTAGAATTTCCGAAAAGAATTTTTGAAGCCTGAATAGCCTTGTCCAATTCTGTTTTTCCGTGAACCAAAATAGTAAGTTCTTCGGCTAATTTGTTTTGTAAAACTCTTAAATGCGGCGCCTCGCTATGTTGAGCTGTCAGCTGTTCGATTTCTTCTTTTAGAAGCATCGTGAAAATCTTGATATATCGCTCTGCATCAGCATCAGAAGTGTTGATCCAGTATTGATAGAATTTGTAAGGCGAAGTTTTTTCTGGGTCGAGCCAAACATTTCCACCTTCGGATTTTCCAAATTTAGTTCCATCAGCTTTCGTGATGAGCGGGCAGGTCATCGCGTATGCCTTACCACCTGAGATACGCCTAATCATCTCGGTTCCTGTGGTGATATTCCCCCATTGGTCAGAGCCACCCATCTGGAGCGTACAGTTTTTTTCTTTGTAGAGATGGAGGAAATCATAGCCTTGAATCAATTGATAAGAAAACTCGGTGAAGGACATTCCGTCTGTGTTTTCATTTGGGTCAAAACGCTTTTTCACAGAGTCTTTCGCCATCATATAATTTACAGTGATGTGCTTTCCAATATCTCTGATGAAAGAAAGGAATGAAAAATTCTTCATCCAATCATAATTATTGACAAGCTCGGCAGCATTAGGAGCATCACTATCAAAATCGAGGAACTTTGAGAGTTCTTTTTTAATCCCTGTAATGTATTGTGCAAGCATTTCCTCTGTAAGGAGGTTTCTCTCTGCCGACTTTCCGGAAGGGTCGCCAATCATCCCCGTAGCACCTCCCACAAGGGCATACGGCTTATGTCCGCAGTTCTGGAAGTGTTTTAGTATCATTATCCCAACCAAATGCCCGATATGCAATGAATCCGCAGTAGGGTCAAATCCGATATACGCCGAACGAAGCCCTTCCATAAGGTGTTCTTCAGTTTCAGGCATTATATCCTGAATCATACCACGCCAACGCAGTTCTTCTACGAAATTTTTCATTTTTAATAAAATTTAAAAATTAGTAATAAATATTCGGAAATTAGTTTTTTCAGCTTTAAAAATAAAAATTCACTCGGATGAAAATCCGAGTTACTCATGTTCTTCTATGATGTGTTTTAAACTCATTTTTTAATCTGAAAACAGCACAAAGGTAAAGAAAATATTTATTTTATTAGAAATATTGTTCAAAAGTTTTTCGGAATCAAGGCAAAATAATGAATATAAATCTTATTTTTGTTGTTTAAAATCAATTTTATGGAAAGAATAGCAAGTTTTACTGTAGATCATCTGAAAATGCAGAGAGGAATTTTCGTTTCTCGTAAAGATCATGTCGGAAATGAAGTGCTTACTTCGTTTGATATCAGAATGAAAAGACCATACAAAGAGCCTGTTTTAGGGATTGCAGAAATCCACACGATGGAGCATCTGGCGGCTACATGGCTCAGAAACAGTGATTGGAAAGATAAAGTTATCTACTGGGGGCCAATGGGCTGTATGACAGGGAATTACCTTATTTTGGCTGGCGACTACGAATCAAAGGACATTGTAGAGCTGATGACCAGAATGTTTAAATTCATCAGTGAGTTTGAGGGCGATATCCCAGGCGCATCTGAGGTAGAGTGCGGAAATGTCTACTGTAACAACCTTCTGATGGCAAGATACGAAGCAAAAAAATACTTGGAAGAGGTGCTTCTTAACCTAAAAGATGAAAATCTAAATTATCCGCAGTAATGTATTGTATGTGAGATAGTTGTAATTTAAAAATGGTATTTTCTTTTATGAAAATACCATTTTGTTTTAAGGAGAAATAAGCTGTAAATCTATACTTTTCCAATATTTTTTGGGCAGGAGTATGGTTTTAGAACGGACATCAGTGTAGAAAAAGAGATACATATTATCATGATTATTCCACAATGTTACACTGTTTTCATAGCGGGAATTGGAAATGCTAAAACCTGTTCTTTTGAATTGAAAAAACGGAATAGATTCTTCTTTGGAATAATGAATGTTGTATATGGCATAGTCGCCATTTCTTTTTGGAAAAATAAAAGGATAGTTTGCTGCAGAAGCGGCAACGCCTACAATTGACTCATTTGGGTCTGTAATGCTGATATTTAGCTTTTCTAAATATTCTTTCAGATTATCAAATCCTTTGAAAATAGTATTCGTAGAGGCGATTTTATTCAGATTGTCATCTAGAAAAAGTGTAGAATTTTTCTCACTGATGATATAGACTCTGCTCCCTTGTTCCGTTGGATAACTTTCGATTTCCTTTGGAGTGAGGATTTTTTTCTTTATTTCAAAATCTTTTTTAGAAATGAAATCAATCGTTTCTTTACTCGTAAAACCAGTCAGATAATCTCCTTCATCTCTGACTTTGATGTATCTTTTTGGAAGTTTTATTCTACTGTCCAAATCTAGATTATTCAGAAGAAAGCCATTTCCGCTGGAATGAGCATACATATAATCTTTTTTATCAATGCTAATGAGATAAGTATCAATGAGATAGTCTATTTTTTCCATTTTCCCAGTCTGTTTATTTGTGATTACAGCGCCTTTGTTTCCATTTAGGACAATGAAAGGCGACTCATTATCAATCAAACGAGATACCCATTGGTAGGATGGCGACAGGGTTTCGTTTCCATCTTTATCCACGATGCCGTATTGGTTATTCCACCCAAATTCATAGTAATTCTGCTGTGCATTTGCGGTCAATGCAAATAGCGAAAGAATAAGAAATAAAAAAGTTTTCATAATGAAGAGAATTTTATAAAGGCAAATTTATTAAATAAATCCGATTTATAAGGTTTATTTTTTTTACTTTTGTCTTTTTATTAAAATAGAAATAATTATGTCATCAGCGCCAAGTTTAGCAAAAGGAACTCGGGATTTTACAGCACAGGAAATTTACAATAGAAGATACATCATCGGTGTTTTGCAGCAGAATTTTGAACTGTTTGGTTTTCAGCCTTTGGAGACGCCGAGCTTTGAGAATCTTTCTACACTTACTGGAAAATACGGAGAAGAGGGAGATAGACTGATTTTCAAGATACTTAACTCGGGAAATTTTACTTCTGATGTGGATGAGGAAACTTGGCAGAATAAGGATTTTAAAAAACTAACTTCACAGATTTCTGACAAGGCACTTCGATATGATTTAACTGTGCCATTTGCGAGATTTGTAGCGATGAACCATGGAAAACTTTCATTCCCATTTAAGAGGTATCAGATTCAGCCCGTTTGGAGAGCAGACCGCCCGCAGAAAGGGAGATTTAGAGAGTTTTACCAATGTGATGCGGATGTGGTAGGTTCGGAAAGTTTGTGGCAGGAAGTGGAGCTGGTGCAGTTGTATCTGAAGAGTTTTGCAGAGCTGGGGATATATCGGAGCAGTTGATAGACTTTACGGTTGCTTTGGATAAATTGGATAAAATCGGGAAAGATGGCGTAATCAAGGAAATGCTGGAAAAGGGAATTTCACAAGAAGCCGTAGAAAAGCTGAACTTCCTATTCGAAGGGCTTTCCACGAAGGATACACTTGCCCTGCTGAAAGAAAAATTTAAAGGAATAGAAGTTGGCGAAAAAGGAATAGAAGAGCTGGAGTTTGTATTAAATAAAGCCCTGGAACTTGGTGTAAATGAAGAGGTTTTGGTTTTTGATATTACTCTTGCCCGCGGTTTGGACTACTACACAGGAGCGATTTTTGAAGTAAAAGCTCAGGGCGTTCAGATGGGGTCTATCGGCGGCGGTGGAAGGTATGACAATCTTACAGAGGTTTTCGGTGTGAAGGGAATTTCAGGGATTGGGATTTCATTCGGATTGGATAGAATTTACCTTGTTATGGAGGAATTGGGGCTTTTCGCAGAGAATAAAACGCCTAAAATAGAATACCTTTTTGCGAATTATGGCGATGAGGAGGCAACCGAAGCGATGAAAGTAATCCAAAAACTAAGAGCCAAAGGAGTTTCGGCAGAGCTGTACCCAGAAAACGCCAAACTGAAAAAACAATTTACCTACGCCGAGAAGAAAGGAATTCCAGAGATTGTTTTTTACGGAGGTGATGAGATTAAAAACCAGCAGGTGACCGTGAAAAACTTGGACAGCGGAGAGCAGAAAACAATAGGTTTGGAGGAGTTTTTGAGATAAGAAATAAAGTTTAACAAAGATAAAGACAAATAACAAAATAAATAATTATGTCTAATTACATAGAAACAGAACAGGTTTCATTTCAGGATTTTAGAAAGCAAGTTTTAGATGATTATCGCTTGGGAAGAATTTCCCGTGAGGCAAGTTATTTAACGAGAAAAGAGGTTCTTACAGGAAAGGCAAAATTCGGGATTGTAGGAGATGGGAAGGAACTTCCGCAGTTAGCAATGGCAAAGGTTTTCCGTGAAGGAGATTGGCGTTCAGGATATTACCGTGACCAGACTTTTGCGATGGCAGTGGGAGTTTTGAGTGTGGATGCATTTTTTGCTCAGCTCTATGCAGATACTGATGTGGAGCGCGAACCCGCTTCGGCAGGAAGACAGATGCCGTGCCATTTTGCGACTCGTTCTTTGAATGAAGACGGAAGCTGGAAGGATTTGACACAGATTAAAAATATTTCATCCGATATATCGCCTACAGCAGGGCAGATGCCGAGACTTCTTGGGTTGGCTTTGGCGTCTAATGTTTATAAAGAAGTAAAATTCCAAGGCTCTGAAAAATTCTCCCATAATGGGCAGGAAGTAGCTTTTGGGACAATCGGAGATGCATCTACGGCGGAAGGGCATTTTTGGGAAACTATCAATGCGGCGTGTGCTTTGCAGGTGCCGATGATTATGTCTATTTGGGATGACGGCTACGGAATTTCTGTTCCTACACACAACCAAAGAGCAAAGGAAGATTTATCTGAAATTTTAGCTGGTTTCCAAAGAAAAGAAGGCGACAAGCAAGGATGCGAGGTTATCCAAGTAAGAGCGTGGGATTACCCGATGCTTTTGGAGGCTTATGCCCGTGCAGAGCAGCTGGCAAGGGAGGAAAGCATTCCTGTGATTTTACATATTATAGAGGTTACACAGCCGCAGGGACACTCTACATCTGGTTCTCATGAGAGATATAAGGATGAGGAGAGAATGAACTTTGAGACAGAGTTTGATTGTCTTAATAAATTTAGAGAATGGATTTTAAATTATTCTATCCAAATAGATGGCGAAGAGCAGACACTTTCTTCTGTGGAGGAGCTGGATGAGATAGAAAAAGAAGCAAAAGCCTTTGTGAGAGAACAGCAGAAGAAGGCTTGGGCAGAATATAGAGCCTCAATAGACCATATCCAAAATCAAGTTTTACCATTGGTGAAACAGTTTGAAAATCAGCCAGAAGTTGCTGCATTGTTGGAGAAGTTTTCAGCATTAGTTACAGTGGGCAAAAAGGATATTTTTGCATTGGTGAGAAAGGTGCTTTGGGCTACGAGAGAGCAAAATACCAGCGAGAGACAAAATCTAGTGCAGGTTTATGAAAGAATTTCAGAGAAAGAGGCTGATAATTATTCATCTCATTTGTACAGCGAATCAGAGTGGAAGGCTGTAAATATTCCAGAAATAAAACCAGTTTTCAGCAAAGATTCTCAGATTTTGGATGGAAGAGTCGTTATCCGTAATAATTTTGATAAGATTTTTGAGAAATATCCAGAAACATTGATTTTTGGTGAAGATACAGGAAGCATCGGTGATGTGAACCAAGGACTTGAAGGAATGCAGGAAAAATACGGCGAAACCAGAATTGCAGATACAGGAATCCGTGAAGCGACTATTTTAGGACAGGGTGTTGGTCTGGCAATGAGAGGTTTAAGACCGATTGCAGAAATTCAGTATTTGGATTATGTTTTATATTGTCTGCAAGGAATGAGCGATGATTTGGCAACTTTACAATACAGAACCAAAGGCGGTCAAAAAGCTCCTGTTATCGTGAGAACCCGTGGACACCGTTTGGAAGGCGTTTGGCATTCGGGGTCGCCTATGGCGGGAATTCTGAATTTGGTAAGAGGAATGATGGTTTTAGTACCGAGAAACCTTACCCAAGCGGCAGGATTCTATAACACGATGCTGAAATCTGATGACACGGCGCTTATCATAGAACCACTGAACGGATACCGATTGAAAGAAAAACAACCAGACAACATCGGTGAATTTACCGTGCCTGTTGGAAAAGTGGAAATCACCAGAGCAGGGAAGGACATCACGCTGGTGACCTACGGTTCTACTTGGAAAATCGTAACGGAAGCTGTGGAAGAATTGGCAAAACTGGGTATAGATGCTGAGGTGATAGATGTTCAGTCACTATTGCCGTTTGACTTGTCAGAGGAAATCAGTGAAAGCGTGAAGAAAACCAATCGCCTTGCTGTAATAGATGAAGATGTAGAGGGCGGAGCTTCAGCGTATATCATGCAGCAGATTTTGGAGAAACAAGGGGCGTTTAGATACTTGGACAGTAAACCGCTTACCATAGCTGCTAAAAACCACCGACCAGCTTACGCATCGGATGGGGACTATTTCTCTAAGCCGTCTGTGGAAGACATCGTAGAAAAAGTATATGACCTTTTCCATGAAAGCAACCCAGCGAAATTCCCTAAAATATTATAAATTTAAAGCAAAAAGAAAACCTCCCTTAAAAAGGAGGTTTTTTTGATTTTTATTTTATTCCCAAAAAATTCATTACTTGGTATTAAACCATCTTATTTTGTCACTTGCCCATTCTGGCATTTTCTTCCATCCCTCTGGCGGAGCTTCTTTTATGCTGTCTGGGACTGGATATTCTAATAATATCCTTGATATGTCTTCTTCTCCTTCTACATATCGTAATAAGAATTTTTTATTAAGTAATTCTTTTTTATCTTTTCCAGAAGTTGTATTACTATAATAAAATTTATTCCCAGTTTTGAATTTATAGTAAATAGAAGCGCCTCCTTTATGTGGACTATATTTATATATATATCCTATCGTATACTTTCCTTTTTCCCTCAACTTTGGTTCATTTATAAATAAATCATTTATAAACGCTCCTACAACTAATACCCCAAATCCTATTAGGATATATTTGCTTATTTTGTTCTTATCCATTTATTTAGGATTTAAACCAAATCTCTATTTTTTATTTTGAGAACTGATTTTTAAAAATCGGACAGCAAGCAGTGTAGCAGAAATGGTAAGACCTATCCCAAAGGCTACCCACATACCATAAGCGCCCATTTCCATGGTTATGCAGAGGAAAAACCCTAATGGAAGCGTTACCACCCAGTAGGCGATGAATGTAATGATACTTGGTACTTTCACATCTTGTAATCCGCGCAGGCACGCTAGAGAAACCAGCTGTAGTCCATCCGAAAGCTGGAAAAGTGAAGCGAGAACCAGTAGCTGCGAAGCCAAAGCAATCACGGCTGTTTCGTGTTCCTTTGTAAAGAATGTAGGCAGGACATTTTTACCAATGGTAAAGGTCAGACAGCTTATAAGCATAAATAGGAAAACTATTTTCATGTTGTTAATGCCGATTTCCCTTACGGCTACGAAATCTTTTTCTCCGCGTTTTTTCCCGATCATAATCGTAGAAGCCACACCAAAACCAGCACAAAGATTAAAGGTAAAGGAAGCCATGCTTATGGTAACTTGGTGGGCAGCAATATCCGTGGTACTTACCATACCGCAGATAAAGGCCGCCAAAGCAAAGGCTGTCACCTCAAAAAACAACTGCATAGCCGTAGGAAGACCTAATTTCAGCAGGGTTTGGAACATTTCCTTTTTGAAAAGAGAAACCTTGAAACTCAGCTCGTTAATGTATCTTCTTGTGATGGAATTTCTTTTCATCACGATGTATAAGAAAATAACGGAGAAAATCCTTGCAATCAGCGTTGCATAGGCTGCTCCAGCCACGCCCATCGGTTCCAGACCGAAAAGACCTTTCATGAAAACATAGTTCAAAATTACATTGATGAGGTTCGCAGAAACAGTGGCTATCGTTACGCCGATGGTATAGGACAGCCCTTCGGAAACCTCTCTCAGAGTCTGAAATTTCATTATCGGAATTACACTCAGCGAAATGATAGAAAGGTATAAAATAGCATCAGGAATGATTTCCTCTGGCTGTTTGGCATAATATAATAATGGCGCTATGGCTAACAGAATGAAAGTCAAAATCGTTCCGATAAGGATATTTATCACTGCTCCATGGCGAAAAACACTATTGATTCTGTCATGGTCTTTTTGAGCCTGAGCCTCAGAGACTAACGGAGGAATGGCAAATGAAAAACCAACTCCAAAAATAAAAACTGAGATAAAAACTGAGTTTGCTAATGCCGTGGAAGCCAGTGCGTTGGCGCCCAGCATATTTCCCACCATCATATTGTCAAACAAATTCACAGAAACCTGCCCTAGCTGTGTAAGCATCACAGGGAGAGCGAGTTTAAAACATTCTCGGGTATATTTAAGATTAAGCGATAAAAGCATAAAATTATTTTCTTACAAAATTAGTTACATCTTCTGCTGTTACAGGGTTTGAACCTAATATAATCAGCCTTTCTACTACATTTCTAAGTTCTCGGATATTTCCTGTCCATGAGAAATTTTGGAGGGTTTTTATCGCTTTATCATCAAATTCTTTTACCGAAGTTCCCTGCTCCTCAGAGATGAGCTTTGCGAAATGTTTCACTAAAATAGGAATATCGTCCTTTCTTTCATCCAGAGAAGGAACATGAATTTCTATCACGGAAAGCCTGTGGTAGAGGTCTTCACGGAATTTTCCTGCTTCTATTTCTTTTTTCAAATCTTTGTTGGTCGCCGCCAGCACGCGCACATCTACTTTTATTTCCTTGTCACTTCCCACAGGCGAAACTTTATTTTCCTGCAAAGCACGAAGGACTTTGGCTTGGGCTACGAGGCTCATATCACCGATTTCGTCTAGGAAAAGAGTACCGCCGTTGGCTTGTTCGAATTTTCCTTGTTTATCTTTGATAGCTCCCGTGAAAGAACCTTTTACATGTCCAAATAGTTCACTTTCAATAAGTTCTGAAGGAATAGCAGCGCAGTTTACCTCTACGATAGGGTTTTTACTGCGTTCGCTGAGGGAATGGATGGCGTGTGCTACCAGCTCTTTCCCAGAACCATTAGAACCTGTGATGAGGACTCTGGCATCAGATGGCGCTACTTTTTCTATCATGCTTTGAATGTTTTTCAGAGCAGGAGATTCGCCAATCATTTGGTATTTTTTGCTGACTTTCTTTTTCAGTTGGGTGTTTTCTTTGATGAGCGAATTTTTAGTATTTTGTAAATCCTTCTTTTCCAAGGCGTTTTTTACACTCGTAATCAGCCTGTTGATATCAATAG
>CAUQSG010000046.1:0-13278 GCA_963520725.1 uncultured Flavobacteriaceae bacterium
ATTTAATTCTAATGATGTAGGGCATGGTCATCTGTATGCTATTTCTGAAGTTTTGGTCTGCAAAAACCTTGAATAGCTGATAGTTTTCTTCGCCCATTTGGGATTTTACATAGTTTGTAGTTATACTTTCCTGTTTCAGGCTGCTCATTATCTGCTCGAATTTATCCACTTTTGCAGGATAGCTTACAGCTTCGTATTCTGCTATATTTGCCTTGCTTGCGGCGTATTTTACAGCATCGTTTAGAGAACCTATTTCGTCTACGAGTCCTATTTCTTTGGCTCTTTTTCCAGACCAAACTCTTCCGCTTCCTACGGCATCTATTTCTTCAAAAGTTTTCTTTCTATTTTTAGAAACAAAATGCACAAAACGATTGTAGGTATTTACTACGCTTCTCTGTGTGATGGCAAGCGTCCCTGATGAAAGTCCCGAGAAAGGTGACATCATGTTTGAATTGGCATTGGTAGAAACCACATCAGAGTAAATACCATTTCGGTTCGCTAGGTTTTTAGCATCAGGAATTACCCCAAAAACCCCGATAGAACCTGTGATGGTATTGTTTTGGGCAAAAATCCTGTCCCCAGCCATGGAGATGTAGTATCCGCCAGAAGCAGCATAATCCCCGAATGAAATGATTAGAGGTTTCTTTTGTTTCAGCTGTTGAAGTTCATACAAAATTTCATCAGAAGCATTGGCGCTTCCACCAGGTGAGTTCACGCGGAGAACCACAGCTTTGATGTTGTCATCCTGAGCTAAATCCTTGATGTATTGGATGTATCTTTCAGAATAGATGTCACTATATCTGTTTCCATTGTAGATGGTTCCAGACGCGTACAGGACAGCGATTTTATTATCGTTTGTTTTCGTATCTACTTGGGAGAAAGCATAATTTCTGATAGAAACTTTGTTTAGTTTTTCATCTTTACTAACATTGAGTTTGCTTTTTATAATCTCCTCGTATTCAGATTTTTGAACTAATTTGTCAGCAAGTTTATATTTCAGGCTCAGGTCAGGAATTGTAGCGTATAGACTATCAACCACGGTTTTGAATTCCGTAGGGTCTAGTTTTCTAGACTGGATGATTTTAGAGGAAATATCTCCCCAAGCGTCATTTAGAAGGGTAGTCATCTGCTCTTTGTTTTCTGGAGACATTTCGTTTCTGAGGAAAGGCTCTACAGCAGATTTGAAATTTCCATGGCGAATGACATTGATGTTAATGCCGTATTTTTCAGCAAATTCCTTTAAGAAAATCACCTCTGTGGAAAGTCCTTTCAGCTCGATGCCTCCCACTGGATTGAGGAAATATTGGTCAGCCACCGAACCCAGATAGTAGGACGCTTGGCTTACATTATTCCCATAAGCATAGACAAATTTTTTACTTTTCTTAAAATCTTCCAGACTTTTTCGGATGTCGTCTATCTGCGTAATCCCAGCATCTATGTCGTCCAGTTCTATGCTGATTCCCTTGATTTTATCATCGTTTTTTGCAGTTTCGATGGCATTGAGGATATCTTGGTATTTTAGTTCAGCATCTTCTTTTATCTCAAATATAGAAGACTCGCTTTCGTTCTCATGTTCTACAACTTTGGATTTAAAATCAATGGTAAGAACCGAATTTTCTTTAATTTTGATATCTTTGTCTGCGCTGGACATGCTTCCGATGATGATAATCACAAAAAGCAGGAAAAAAGGCAGTAAAATACCAGCGATGAATAATGCAACGACATTTGCAAGAACAGTTTTGATGAAATTTTTCATAAATAAAAATAAAGTTTAAAATTTTACAAATTTACAAATAGTTAGTAATGTATAATGTAGTTTTGTTACTAGGAAGTAATTTAGGAAACGCAGAAAATAATATTTTATTGGCTCTCAGCGAGTTGGAAAATAGGGCTGGCAAGATTATTAAAAAAACTAAAATCTCAAGGACTTTGCCTGTGGAGTATGATAGTGATAATGTTTTCTGTAACATCGCAGTGTCTATGCAGACAGCGCATTCGCCCATAAAACTTTTAGATGAAATCAAAAAAATAGAAAACGAAATGGGAAGAATTCATGATTCTAAGTTTTTTGGAGAATACAGAGATAGGATTATAGACATAGATATAGTGTCTTATGAAGGACTTGTTTTTAGCTGTGATCGATGACAAATTCCACATCATAAACATCTGTATGATAGAGATTTTTCTAGGAAATTATTGGATGAATTAGCCTCGGAAATGTAGTTTGATGATATAATTTTATTTGTTGTGTGCTGAGAAATTTTTCCTCTGCGCACATTTTTATTTTTAGTAAAACAATATAACTTATCTTTTTTGCTATTTTTGTGAGATAAAATAAATTTATGCCTATCGAAACACGAGATATTCTATTAAAAACCTTGAAAAGTTTTTGGGGTTATGATGCTTTCAGGGAGAGTCAGGAAGATATTATTTTGTCTATTTTAGAGCAAAATGATACCTTGGCGCTGCTTCCTACGGGTGGTGGTAAGTCTCTCTGCTATCAGCTTCCTGCATTGGTTTTGGAGGGGACTTGTCTGGTGATTTCGCCGCTTTTAGCACTGATGAAAGACCAAGTTTCTCATTTGAAAGATTTGGGAATAGAGGCAGAATATCTTAGTTCCGAACTGGATGAAGCAGAGCAGGAAGAAATCTACGAAAAGGCAATATCAGGTGAAACTAAACTACTATATGTCTCACCAGAGCGACTTCATAACCCATTGTTTATGAGGAAGATGCTGGATGTTTCGCTTTCCTTTATTGCGGTGGATGAGGCGCACTGTATCTCGGAATGGGGGCAGGATTTTAGGCCGAGTTATCAGCATATCAGCGAGTTTAGAAAAACGATAGGGAATCTGCCTTGTCTAGCTCTTACAGCTACTGCAACGCCCAAAGTCGTTCTTGATATTAAGGAAAAATTAGGCTTGTCTTCGGTTCGTGTTTTTCAGAAAAGTTACAAAAGGGAGAATATTCATATCTTCCATGAAGAGATTTCTGATAAATACCAAAGAACGCTTAGTTTTTTGAAAATCAATAAGATATCTGGAATAGTCTATGTCCGAACAAGAAGAGAAGCGGAGGAGCTGACAGCATTTTTAAAGGAAAACAATCTGCAAAATGTAGATTTTTATCATGCAGGGCTTTCGGCAAGGGAGCGAAACGAGAAACAAAGAAAATGGCAGGAAAGGAATGATTTTGTTTTGATTTCTACCAATGCTTTTGGGATGGGAATAGACAAGGATAATGTGCGTTTTGTTATCCATTATTCACCCTCTTCCTCGGTTGAAAATTATTACCAAGAAATAGGAAGAGCGGGACGGGACGGGCAGGAAAGTTATGCTTTTTTGCTTTGGAACAAACAGGAAATCAGCGAGATGGATGATGTGCTGTCTGCACAGATTCCAGATAAAACCCAATATTTGAAGGTGATATCCTACATATATTCTATATTTCAGATAGCCGATGGGGAGGCTACGGAGAGGATATTTCAGCTGGATTTACAGAAGGCGCAGAGTTTCACTAAGATTTCCTTTGCTAAAATTAGAAGTGTTTTGGGATTTCTTCATAATCAGGAAGTTATATTTTGGAATAATTATAAATCGCCTTCTACAATAGAACTAAAAATCCCAGCCGAAGAATTGGAGGATTTACCGCCGAAAGATGCATATTTTATAGAATTGTTGCTTAGAAATGTTTCTGGAATAACTACGCACAAGGTTTCTTTCAACGAAGAAAGCCTGAGTGCAAAACTGGGCGTAAGTCAGCAGATAATAAAGGACAGAATAAAGGAATTGCAAAAAAAAGAATGGCTGGAATATGTGGACGGAAGCACCGACAGCATAAAGTTCCTAAGACCGCGCGACAGCAGAGAAATACAAGGAAAATACTGGAATTTATTTGAGAAAATCCAGAGAAATAAAATCCAAAAATGGGAGGAAATGAAATACTTTATCCAAGATAAAGATTTCTGTAAAATGAGAATGATTTTGACTTATTTTGGAGAAAAATCCTCGGATAACTGCGGAAAATGTAGTTTTTGTCTATCCCAAAATCCAGTCAAAGAAAAAACTTTGTCCGATGAGGTTTTAGAAATATTAACCAAAAATCCAGCTACTTTTGATGAACTGAGTGTAAAAATATTTTGGCATGAAAAGGAGAAAATCTATGAAACTCTGATAGCTCTGCTGAATTTAGAGAAAATAAAAATGTTGAACTACAAAACTTATATGATCAATGAATAAACTAAAAGTCGTTTTCTTCGGAACGCCTGATTTTGCAAGGGCTTCTCTGGAAGCTATCCATACCTCTGCGCATGAGGTGGTAGGAGTCGTTACCGTAGCAGATAAAGCCAGCGGGCGAGGGCAAAAAGTGCATCAGTCTCCCGTGAAAACTTATGCCGTAGAGCATGGTTTACCGCTGTTTCAGCCAGAAAAACTTCGTAATGAGGAGTTTCTATCACAGATACAAAGTCTAAACGCGGATATCTTCGTAGTGGTGGCATTTAGAATGATGCCAAAGGTTCTGTTCTCCATGCCGAGGCTGGGAACATTCAATCTACATGCTTCATTATTACCAGATTACAGAGGTGCAGCACCAATAAATTATGCCGTTATCAATGGCGAGACAAAGTCTGGTGTCACTACATTTTTCATCAATGAAAAAATAGACGAAGGGAATATTCTCCTTCAAGCAGAAACTGAAATTTCTCCCGAAGACAATGCAGGAACACTTCACGACAGACTGATGGAGATAGGCGCGAAACTGGTGGTGGAAACTCTGGATGGTCTTGCGGAAGGGAAACTTACAGAAATTCCTCAAAATCAGAAAGAAAATCCTAAAACAGCCTATAAAATTTTCAAAGAAGATACTAAAATAGACTGGGAAAAAGAGGTGGAAGTTATTCATAACTTTATCCGTGGAATGTCGCCATATCCTGCTGCTTTTACTATTTTAGAAGTGGGCGGAGAGCAGAAAATATTAAAGATTTTTAAAGGAAAATTCCAAAAAATAGAACATTCTAAAGAGTATGGCGAGATAGAAATTTCTAAAAATGAATTTAAAATCTATGCTAAAAATGGAGTTTATTTCCCAGAAGAATTACAGCTGGAAGGAAAAAAACGAATGAGTTTAAAGGATTTTCTAAATGGATTTCATAGTTTTGACGAATTAAAATTGATTAAATAAATTTTGTTATGTATAAAAGTGTTATAAAGGGAATAGGTCATTATGTTCCAGATAATGTGGTGACTAATGATGATTTAGCTAAAATAATGGATACCAATGATGAGTGGATAACGGAGCGTACGGGTATCAAAGAAAGAAGACACAGAACGAGTAAATTTGACAGCCAAGAAACTACAAGTTTCTATGGTTTCAAAGCTTCTGAAAAAGCATTAGAATCAGCAGGTCTGACAGCGAAAGATATTGATTATATTATCTTTGCGACACTTAGCCCAGATTATTATTTCCCTGGGTGCGGTGTAGTTCTGCAAGAAATGTTGGGATGTGATACCATAGGGGCGCTGGATGTGAGAAACCAATGTTCAGGATTTGTTTACGCGCTGAGCGTTGCAGATGCTTTCATCAAAGCGGGTCAGTATAAAAATATTTTAGTTGTAGGAGCTGAAATTCAGTCAGTTGCATTGGATATGACAGATAGAGGAAGGGGCGTTTCGGTGATTTTTGGTGATGGGGCAGGAGCGGTAGTGCTTTCGGCTTCTGAAGATGTTGGTGTTCAGGGGATTTTGTCTTATAATATGCACTCCGAAGGGAAATACGCAGAGGAACTGATGATAAAATTACCAGGGACTAATTTGGGCTGGACAGACAGACTTCTTACAGAGCCAGAAAACATAAAGCCAGAGGAAATATATCCGTATATGAACGGGAATTTTGTTTTCAAACAGGCGGTTACTCGTTTTCCAGAGACTATCATTGAATCTTTGAAAAAAGCAGGTAAAAGCGTAGAAGATTTGGATATGCTTATCCCGCATCAGGCGAATATCAGAATTTCTCAGTATGTTCAGCAGCTGATGGGGCTTCCAGATGAGAAGGTATTTAATAATATCCAAAAATACGGAAACACCACAGCGGCTTCTATTCCTATCGCACTGAGCGAAGCAATAGCAGAAGGAAAAGTGAAGAGAGGTGATTTAGTTTGTTTGGCTGCCTTTGGAAGTGGATTTACTTGGGGAAGTGTGTTGTTAGAATACTAATTTAGATTAGCATAAAAACAAAAACCAGCTCGATTTTGAAGCTGGTTTTTTTTATTTGTAAAAGATTTTTAATCTTCGTATTGTTCCAGAAAATAGGAAAAATAAAAGTCAGGAACATCCTCCACAAGGTCTTCTAAAGTCACCAAAAGGTCTTCGAAAATTTCTAACTGCTCCACAGTCATATTTACAAATTCTATATGTAAAGGCATTTCCAAATCGCCTGAAATACAGTCATAAAGAGCATCCAGATTGTCTCCAAAATACTCAGGAAGTTCTATTTTTTCTTTCAGCTGGGCGTAGAAATCCTCCATATCGCCGATTTCTGAAAAATCAATGTATATCGTGTTCATTATCAGTTAATTATTTTATTGTTTTTCAAAACTTTTATAGTGGTTTTTAGTGAGCCACACTTCTCCATCTTTATTGAAAACTATTCGTTCAGCGTTTCTTCTTCCACAGCGGTAGTTTATGTCAGCCTCGTAGTATTTTCCATAGCTGGGAAGCTTTTTCTCTCGGTTGCTGAAGCGGTCTCCACCGATAGCCCTATTGGGAAGCACTTCGCAGAGGTTTCCTTCGGATGGTTTCCAGCCTTGTCTTTTGGCTTCTGCTTTGGTGATGTAGTATTCAGGGAGTTTTTTGTGTTTTTTAACATAGTTGATTACGATGGTTTCATCGGTAAGTTTTTCTATGTAGTTTCGCCCTTTTTGGTCTGCGATGCCGTATGGGTCTTTTGTCTTGGATGAGTCTTTTTTATATTGATAACCAACGATTTCGGGAGTATCAAAATCGGATTTTTTCTTTAAACCAGGAAGAAAATCGCATAAAGCTATAATGAAAATAGCTCCGAAAATTACACTCAAATAGATTTGTTTTTTTGTCATTTTATATGATTTGAAAAGGCAAATTTATTCAAAATAAATGTATTTTTACACTTGCATTTGGCTTTTGTCAAATTCTTGGGAGTTTTTTAACTAAAAAATAATCAAAATAAATGAACGAAACACGATTAGACTTTCAAAAACAAACATTGGAATATTTTATCGATGTCCGAAATATAAAGACGGAAGTGCATTTTTTACGAAAAATGAATGAAGTTTTTCAGTTTCCGAGCTACTTTTGGATGAGTTTAAACTCTATGGATGACTGCATGATGTCTCTAGAATGGATAGAAGCGCTGCATATCATCATTCGTGTGGTTCATCTCGAGGAATTGAAACAAAATTGTTTTAAACTTTATGAAATAATAGAAGACACTTTCCAGACTTACAAAAACTATTGGCAAGGCAAAACCAGTGAAAAACAGGTGGAAATTCATCTTTAAAGAATAAAATTTTGTAAAAAGATAAGTTTTACTAAAATTAAGAAAAATATTATCAAAATAGGTAGAAATATTCTGCCATAGTAGAGAAATAAAATTGTAAATTTGTTCCATAAAAAAACAATCTATCATGCCAAAAATATCACAAAGAGCAGAAAAAATGCCTGCTTCACCAATCAGAAAACTTGTTCCGTATGCATTACAAGCGAAACAAAAAGGAGTAAAAGTCTATCATCTCAATATCGGGCAGCCAGATATAGAAACGCCGCAAACGGCTTTGGAGGAGCTGAAACATATTGATTTAAAAGTATTGGAATACTCTCTTTCCGAGGGAAATATAGAGTATAGAAAGGCTTTGGAAACTTATTACCACTCGCTTGGTTTTACAGATTTGACAACGGATAATTTTATCGTGACAAATGGTGGTTCAGAAGCGCTGAGCATCGCACTTGCTACGCTTTGTGATGATGGTGATGAGATAATTATCCCAGAGCCATACTACGCGAATTACAATGGTTTTTCTAACCATATCAATGTAAAAGTAGTAGCAGTTCCGTCTTCTATCGAGACAGGTTTTGCACTGCCGTCTATGGAAGAATTTGAGAAAAAAATTACTCCAAAAACTAGAGCTATCCTAATCTGTAACCCTGGGAATCCTACGGGCTACCTTTATACAAGAGAAGAATTGCAGAAACTGGCTCAGATAGCTCTGAAACATGATATTGTCATCATCGCAGATGAGGTATATCGTGAGTATGTGTATGATGGAGCAAAGCAGGTCTCTATGCTGGAATTCCCAGAAATAGCAGAAAACTGCATCATCATAGACTCTGAATCCAAGAGATATTCTATGTGTGGAGTTCGTATCGGATTTATGGTTACTCGTTCTAAGCTGATTCGTGCTGCTGCGATGAAATTTGCACAAGCTAGACTAAGCCCAGTGCTTTTAGGGCAAATAATAGCTGCAAAAGCCCATGAAAACGACAAAAAATACATAGAAAGCGTTCGCGAAGAATACACTAAACGAAGAAATCTATTAGTAAAATTACTAAACGAAATTCCAGGTATAATCTGCCCAACTCCAAAGGGTGCTTTCTACTGCGTGGCAGAACTTCCAATAGATGATGCAGAGAAATTTGCACAGTGGCTTTTGGAAGAATATTCTCTTGATAATGAAACTGTTATGGTAGCGCCTGCGGGAGGTTTTTATTCTAATCCAGAGCTTGGAAAGAGACAGATAAGAATAGCCTATGTGCTGAAAGAAGAAGACCTGAGAAGAAGTGTAGAACTGCTGAAAGATGCTCTCCAAAAATACAATGCACGATAAAATGCAGATTTTAGAAAATGTTTCCCTGAAGCCTTACAATACTTTCGGAGTGGAGGCTTCTGCGCGGTATTTTGCTGAGGTTTCTACAGAGTCAGAATTATTAGATTTACTGAAAAACCCTAAATTTAGGGAGCTTCCTCTTTTGTTTTTGGGAGGAGGAAGTAATTTGTTTTTCACAAGGGATTTTGAAGGACTTGCGATTAAACTAAATTTAAAGGGAATTTCCGAAGAAATCATCAGTGATAATGAAGTTTTGGTGTCTGCTCAAGCAGGAGAAAACTGGCATCAGTTCGTTCAGTATTGTTTGGACAAAAACTATGGAGGATTAGAGAATTTATCGCTGATTCCAGGGAATGCTGGGACTTGTCCTATCCAGAATATCGGAGCCTACGGAGTGGAGATAAAAGACAGTTTTGAGTCTTGTAAAGTGCTTAATCTGAGTACTTTGGAAATTGAGGTTTTTGATAAGAAAAAATGCCAGTTCGGATACAGAGATTCTTTTTTTAAGAGAGAGGGAAAAGGTAAATATGTTATTCTGGAAGTTACATTTAGACTGACAAGAAAAGAGCATGTTTTGAAGGTGGAATATGGAGCTATCCAGTCAGAATTGGAGAAAATGGAAATAAAAAATCTAACGATTCAGAATGTCTCTCAGGCGGTTATTCGTATTCGTCAGAGCAAACTCCCAGACCCTAAAAAAATAGGAAATGCAGGAAGTTTTTTCAAAAATCCTGTGGTTTCTGATGTGTATTTTGATAAGCTGAAAACTCAGTTTGCAGATATTCAGGGATACAAAACCGAAGAAGGCGTGAAAATCCCAGCAGGATGGCTTATAGAGCAGTGCGGCTGGAAGGGCAAACAGATAGGAAATGTGGCAACTCATGCTCTGCAATCCCTTGTAATAGTGAATATTACAGGAAATGCAAAAGGGCATGAGATTTTTGATTTTTCCCAAAAAATAATAGATTCTGTGGAAGAAAAATTTGGAGTAAAATTAGAAAGAGAGGTCAATGTATTGTAAAATAAACTATATTTGAATAAAAAAAATAAGAATGGATATTCAGGAAATTTTAAATCAAGGAAACTATCATTTGATAGATGTGCGTGAGCCAGAGGAACTTATCGCAAATGGAGCGATAGAAGGCGCTGAAAATATTCCGCTGGGCGAGGTGGAAAATCACGCAGAAGAAATTGCAAAATTGGATGGAAATGTGATTTTTTTCTGCCGAAGCGGAAACCGAAGCGGGAAAGCTATGGAAGCGTTTAAACAGAGAGGATTTACCAATGTTTATAACGGTGGTGGCTATGAGGAATTATCTAAATTGTTATAATTCTTAAAAAAATAAAAAACTTACCCAAATTCAGGGTAAGTTTTTGTTTATCAGTGAGTTTTAATTTATCACAGAAACGCCTTTTTCTAAAAGTTCAAAAATTGTGTTTTTAGCGTCATCAGGGTGGAGGTTTACGGCTTTCGTTCCTTTAAAATGAAGAAGGACCTTAAACCCTTCCGAAACAGCATCAATACAAGTGTATTTCACACAATAATCTAGCGCTAATCCTACGATTTCTACGGTTTCTATGTCTTTGGATTTCAGATAATTAGAAAGTCCAGTGTCGATTAGTTTTTGATTGTCAAAAAACGCGCTGTAGCTGTCTATTTCAGGGTTCATTCCCTTCTTGATGATGTATGTAGCCTTATTTTTTTCTAAATCAGGATGAAACTCTACTCCCGAAGTTCCCTGCACACAGTGGACAGGCCACATTGTCTGCGAAATGCCGTTTAGCTGGATGATTTCGCCAACAGATTTTCCATTATTGACTGCAAAACTTTTGTGTTCTGCAGGGTGAAAATCTTGGGTAAGGATGATTTCATCATAGTTGTTGGTTTTCATCAGGTGGTTGATGTAAGGGATGATTTTTTCTCCATCGGCAACTTCTAAGCTGCCACCTTTACAAAAATCATTTTGGATGTCCACTATAATCAATGCTTTTTTCATTTTAAATTCAATTTATTTTCAATATTACTAAATAATTGATAATTTAGCAAAAATTTTTTGACTTATGGGATTAATGGATTTTTGGAAAAAACTAGTAAAAGCGTATAAAGACAGCCAGATTTGGAATAAAATAGAGACTAGCGAGGACTTGAAACAGGCTTATAAAGATTCTTATGAGAAGCCTGTGGCTCTTTTGACCTGTGCGACGATGCATTTCCGAAGTGATTATATGATGGGAGATTTTGAAAAACAGGCAAGAAGAATGGATTTGTCCAGAGTGAAATTTTATAAACTGAACTATACAGGAAATTCTAAACTAAAACAAGAGCTGAGCGAGGATTTGGGAGTTATGATAGAAGCGGCTACCTTTTTGCTTTTCCGTGATGGACAGGTTATTTTCAAGAGACATGAAGAGCTGATAGATATGGAAAGGCTGATGAAAAAATTATTTGAAGAATAGAATGTTTGATGAGTATCTTCTAAATACACTAGGTGTTTCGCCTTCATCTATTGAGGGATACAAGAAATACATAAAATCTCTCAAAGTGGAAAAAGGACAGTTTCTGCTGAGAGAAGGGGAGGTGTGTAGAAATACTTTTTTTGTGGAGAAAGGGCTTCTTCGTTTATATTCTATTAGTAAGGCGGGTAAGGAACATATTATTCAGTTTGCGCCTGAAAATCATCTAATTGCAGACAGGAGTAGTCTATTTTTTGGTGAAAGTTCAGATTATTTTATCGATGCGATAGAGGACAGTGAAATCATATCTTTAAGCTCTGATTTTTATGAATATATGAGCCAAAATAACCCTGAAACAGGTGCGAAACAGATTTTGCTTCTACATAATCATGCCAGACAATTACAAAAAAGATTAAATCTTTTACTTGGGGCGAATGCAGAGGAGCGGTATTTGGACTTTATAAAGGTTTATCCTAATGTTTTCAGGAGAGTTCCACAGTGGATGGTGGCTTCATTTTTAGGAATTACGCCAGAGAGCCTGAGCCGAGTGAGAAAAGAAATCGCAAATAAAGAGAGAAAAAATGATTAAATTTTATAAATATCAAGGGACTGGAAATGATTTCATTATGATAGATAATAGAAATCAGTCTTTTCCTAAAAATGATGTAGATTTAGTAAAAAAAATGTGCGACCGCCGTTTCGGAATTGGTGCAGATGGATTGATTTTATTGGAAAATCACGAAAGTCTTGATTTTCATATGGTTTATTATAATTCGGATGGGAACGAAAGCACAATGTGCGGCAATGGAGGGCGCTGTATTGCGGCTTTTGCGCATTTTTTGAATGTTTTTGAAAATAAAGCTAAATTTAATGCAATAGATGGACTTCACGAGGCTGAAATCAATGGAAATGTGGTGAAGCTAAAAATGATAGATGTTCCAGAAATTGCTAAAATAGGTACTGATTATCAATTAAATACAGGTTCTCCGCATTTTGTGAGATATGTGGAAAATGTGCAGAATCTGGATGTTTATAAAAATGGATACGAAATCAGAAATTCTGAGCCTTATATAAGAGAAGGAATAAATGTAAATTTCGTTTCTAAAATATCTGACAATGAGGTGTTTGTAAGAACTTATGAACGAGGCGTGGAGGACGAAACATACAGCTGCGGAACAGGAGTTACAGCGAGCTGCCTTACATTTATGAATGAATTTGGTGGAGGTGAGGTTTCTGTCAAAACGCTAGGCGGAAATCTGAAAGTTTATGCAGAAAAGCACGAGGCAGGATTTAGAAATATTTGGCTGGAAGGCCCTGCGGAATATGTTTTTGAGGGTGTTTTCAAATTAGATTAAAAATGAAAAAAGTAATTATAGTTTTTTTAGGATTGTTCCTAATCGGTGGAGGATTTTTTGGATATACTTTATATAAAAAATATAAAGGAAATAATGTCAAAAAATCTGGATATTTTCTAGTGCCGAAGGATGCGAATTTAGACCAAGTTTTGGATAGTCTAAAACCATATATAGCTGATATGGAGGCTTTCCGAGATGTAGCGGAGTCTAAGCATTTGGGGAAATTTCTCAGAGCGGGAAAATATAGAGTAAAGGAAGGCGATGATAATACGAAGTTGGTCAATATGCTGAAAGCAGGGCTGCAGACAGAGGATACTTTTAGAATAAAGGATTTTGATGATGTTTATCAGATGATAGGGCGTGTGGCGAGGAAAACGCAGGAGGATTCTTTGGGGTTTGTGACTGTGTTTGATAGAATCGCTCAGGAAAAAGGACTAAGCTCGGCAGAAGATTTGAAAATATATTTCTTTTCGGATACTTATCAGTTTTATTGGACAGTGACACCAGAGGAGTTTTTCAAAAAATTTGAAAAAGATTACAATGAATTTTGGACAGAGGAGAGAAAAGCCAAAGAGCAGAAACTGGGGCTGACAAGAGAGCAGATCTATGCCC
>CAUQSG010000047.1:0-13076 GCA_963520725.1 uncultured Flavobacteriaceae bacterium
TGAAATCATACGCTCCGTTTTTCAGGCAGGTTACGGCGGTGTCTATATCCGCATGTCCCGAAATCATTAGAAAAACGCTTTCAGGCTTTATTGAAAGACTTTGGGTTAGGAGTTCGTTCCCTGATAATTTGGGCATTTTGATGTCTGAAATAATCAGGTCAAAGTCATTTTTTTCTATCAATTTATAGGCATCCAGACCATTTTCTGCAATGGTAATTTCAGAGCCTTGTATCTCATCTGAAAGTATGTTTCCCAAGATGTTAGAGATACTTTTTTCGTCTTCTACTATTAAGATTTTTTGCATGAGACAAAGGTAAGAAAATTTTATTTTTTTCTTTTATGGCTTTGATGAAGAATGGAGGAATGAATTTATATGCACAAATTGTTCTGTAAAAATGCAGAAATATTATATATTTGCTTAAAATATTTTGTAGTGCGCTGGTTTAAGATTATTTTGCTTTTATTAGTCTTGTTGGCATCAGGTTATACGGCTGTGATGTATTATTTTTTTGAGGAGAAAAATTCTTTTGTAGTGGAAAAGGAGATAGAGTTTCCTTTGGATAAAGTTTTTCCGCAGTTTGATGATTTACAGAATCTTACAAGATGGAATGATTATTTTTTGTCTGATAAAAATTATCGCTATCGTTATTTTTTGCCGTACGAAGGAGAGGGAAGTTCCATGAGCTACAATCACGCGAAGGATAAAAATAAATATGGAGAGGTTTTTATCAGAAAAATCAAAGAAAATAAGAGCATCAGCTATGAATTATACCAAGAACGAAAAGAAGTTCCATATAAAATCAATGTAAATTTTTATCCAAAAGGAGACAAAACCAAAATTGTGTGGCAGGTGAATACGCCTAAATATCCTCTGTTGCTTAGGTTTAAGGCGGCAGATTCTGATATAGAAAGCTATATAAATAATAATGTAACTGTAAGTGTCAAAAACCTTACCAATCTGCTTTCAGGGAAAGTGGATAAAGAGGTGATGTTCAATCAGATAAAATATGACAGCATCATGATAGAGGAGCAGGACGAAAGGCTGTTTCTGGGCGTGAATGTGAGCACATCTAATAAAAAAGGAGCTTTGTTTAAAAATATGGTCATCAATCACAACAGGGTTTTCAGCTATGTGACCAAAGACCTTTCAAAACGGGAAGATGAATTTGGAGAGCCAGTGCTTTTCACGGAGGCGGGAGAGCTTAAAAACAAAGAAGTTTCGTATTTCTATGGCGTTCCATTATCCCAAAAAGTGAATGTTTCGGATAATAATTTTGCTTTTAGAACCATTAAAAAATCAAAATATTACAGCATTTATTATAAAGGAGGATATGAACAGCGAACAAAAGCTATAGCCAAACTTTTGGATAAAATAAAGAAAGACCTTCTTCAAAACGGAAAGCTGGAAGAACTATTTGTGGAGGCTCCGTATAATGAGAATGAGGTGGTGCTGAAATTATCATTCCCAGTTTACTAAAATTAAGACTAAAATTTATAAATTTGTAACTCAAAAAAAGTAGGAGAATTAAAATGTAATGGATAGGTTTTCATTTTTAAATACAGCGCATATAGAGTTGATAGACAATATGTATCAACAATATCTTCAGAGTCCTGATAGTATAGAACCTTCGTGGAAGTCGTTTTTTCAGGGCTTTGATTTTGCATTAGAGAATTATGGAGAATCAGTGCAGGAAGTTCCTCAAGTGGTGCAGACAGCCATAAATACAGGCGCCGTGCCAGAGGATATTCTCACAGAATTTAAGGTTATCAATCTCATTGAGGCTTATCGTACCAGAGGGCATCTCTTTACCAAGACCAATCCTGTAAGGAAGCGTAGAGAGTATTCGCCGACTCTTGATATTGAGAATTTCGGTCTCACTAGGGCAGATTTAGGTAAGAAATTCGATTGTGCTACACAAGTCGGAATGTCTGCTCCAGCTACTTTGGAAGATATTATAAAGCATCTGGAGCAGGTATATTGTGACTCCATCGGGGTGGAATACATTCACATCAAAAATGTGGAGGAGAAAAATTTCATCAGAAAATGGATTGCAGAAAATCATCCAATTCTTTCCGTAGAGGAAAAACGCCAGATTTTACATAAACTAAACCAGGCCATAGCTTTTGAGCGTTTTCTTCATACCAAATTTGTCGGGCAGAAAAGGTTTTCTCTAGAAGGTGGCGAGTCCCTTATCCCAGCAGTAGACCAGCTTATTAGCTATTCTTCACAACATGGTGTAGATGAGGTAGTTTTGGGAATGGCTCACCGTGGAAGGCTGAATGTTCTGAGTAATATTTTCCAAAAATCATATAAAGAAATTTTTTCTGAATTCGAAGGAAAGGAATTCGATGAAGATGTCTTCTCTGGCGATGTGAAATACCATCTCGGTGCATCTAAAAGAGTGACAACGGCTTCTGGCGAGGAGGTTAGAATCAATCTCGTTCCTAACCCGTCTCACTTGGAAACTGTAGGAGCTTTGGTTCAAGGGATTTGTAGAGCCAAAATAGACCAATACAAAGGAGATTACACCAAAGTTTTACCGATTGTCATTCATGGAGATGCTGCCATTGCAGGGCAGGGAATTGTCTATGAAATCGCCCAGATGATGACATTGGACGGCTATAAAACAGGCGGAACGGTGCATATCGTGGTCAATAATCAGGTAGGCTTTACAACCAACTATCTTGATGCTCGTTCTTCTACTTATTGTACTGATATAGCGAAAGTTACAGACTCACCTGTGATGCATATCAATGCTGATGATGTGGAGGCTGTGGTGCATGCCATTCGTTTTGCGGCGGATTATAGAGCTAAATTCCATAAAGATGTATATATAGATCTTTTAGGTTACCGAAAATATGGGCATAACGAAGGTGATGAACCGAGATTTACCCAACCTAAACTATATGATATAATCGCAAATCATCCTAATCCAAGGAAAATTTATAAGCAAAAACTGCTTCAAGAAGGCATAGTTTCGGATGAAATCATCGCAGAAATGGAGCAGGAGTTTAAACTTCTTTTGGATGAAAATTTTGAGGCAGCGAAGGAAATAGAACGAAATCAAATGACCATTTTCATGGAGGAAGATTGGCGTGATTTCTCAAAATCAGCTGTGGGAAAAGCCTTGGAAAAGGTGGATACTAAGTTTGATTTAGCTGAATTAAAAGAATTAGTGCAAAAACTTTTTGTGCTTCCAAGCGATAAAAAATTTATCTCCAAAATTATTCGTCTTTTCCAGCAGCGACTGAAAATGGTTCAGGAAACCAACGAGCTGGACTGGGCGCTAGGAGAGTTGCTAGCGTATGCGTCCCTGCTGAAAGAGGGTTATAATGTCCGTATTTCGGGCGAGGATGTGGAGCGTGGAACTTTTTCTCACCGTCATGCTGTTTTGAAAACGGAAGACACGGAGGAGGAATATATTTATTTAAAAAATGTTTCTGACAGCAGATTTGATATCTTTAATTCCCATCTTTCCGAATATGGCGTTCTTGGTTTTGATTATGGCTATGCCCTTGCTTCTCCGAAAACACTTACGATTTGGGAGGCGCAGTTTGGGGATTTTGCCAATGGAGCGCAGATAATCATAGACCAGTATTTGGTGGCAGCAGAGGAAAAATGGAAAATCCAAAATGGACTTGTGATGTTGCTCCCTCACGGAATGGAGGGGCAGGGCGCAGAGCACTCTTCTGCGAGATTGGAAAGATTTCTTACGCTTTGTGCTAATGAAAATATTTTTGTGGCAAATTGTACCACACCAGCCAATTATTTCCATTTGCTTAGAAGGCAAATGAAACTGCCATTTAGAAAACCGTTGGTAGTGATGACTCCGAAATCCTTGTTGAGACATCCAAAAGTAGTTTCCAGCATTGAGGAAATGGCGAATGGAGAGTTCCAAACTTTGATAGATGATATCTTGGTAGATGCTGAAAAAGTGGAGAGAATAGCCCTTTGTAGCGGTAAAATCTACTATGAACTTTTAGCAAAAAGAGAAGAACTAAATGAGGAAAGAGTGGCATTGGTAAGATTGGAACAACTGTATCCTTTGGATAAGGAAACTCTTGCAGGGATAATGAACAGGTATGCCCATAATAAAGAAATAGTATGGGTGCAGGAAGAACCAGAAAACATGGGAGCTTGGGCGTATATTTTGAGAAATTTGAGAAATACAGATATTCAGGTAATCGCGCCAGTGTCTAGCGGTACACCTGCTCCAGGTACGCACAAAGGTTTTGATAAGAACCAAAAACAGGTAATCCAGCGAGTGTTTGATTTAGAAAATTTAATAAGATAAACAATAGAGTTTATTAACAAATAAAGACTTAGAGCTATGTCTATATTAGAAATGAAAGTGCCTTCACCAGGCGAATCCATCACAGAAGTAGAAATTTCATCTTGGTTAGTAAAAGATGGCGATTTTGTAGAAAAAGATCAGCCGATAGCAGAGGTAGATTCTGATAAGGCGACACTAGAACTCCCAGCCGAGCAGTCAGGAGTAATTACCCTAAAAGCTGAGGAAGGAGATGTAGTAAAAGTAGGGCAGGTAGTCTGCCTTATAGATATGTCTGCACAAGGGTCAGCCGCGAAAACAGAAAAACCTGCTTCAGAAATGAAAGTGGAAGCACAAACAGTGGCTGCTCCTGTACAAGAACCTAAAAAAGAGGAATCTCATCCATCTTCTCCATTAGCAAAAGTGATTTTAAAGGAGAATAGCATTGATTCTGATAAAGTTACAGGAACAGGCGTGGGTGGTAAAATCACCAAAGAAGATGCGATAAAAGCTGTCGCAGCGATGGGAAGGGCGCAAGGAAACCGCAAACAAACCGTTACGAAACTTTCTGTTTTAAGAAGAAAACTGGCAGCCAGATTGGTTTCTGTGAAGAATGAAACTGCGATGCTTACTACTTTCAACGAGGTGGATATGAGCGAAATTTTTAGGCTGAGAAAACTTTATAAAGAAGAATTTTCACAGAAACACGGCGTAGGGCTTGGTTTTATGTCTTTCTTTACAAAGGCGGTTACCAGAGCGTTGAAACTTTATCCTGATGTGAATGCAGCGATAGATGGCGACCAAAAAATCAATTATGATTTTTGTGATATTTCTGTGGCGGTTTCTGGGCCAAAGGGACTTATGGTGCCGATTATCAGAGATGCAGAGACTTTGTCTTTTAAAGGTATTGAGTTGAAAATTAAAGATTTAGCTACGAAAGTTCGTGATGGGAATATTTCTGTAGATGAGATGACTGGCGGAACTTTTACTATTACTAATGGAGGGACTTTCGGTTCTATGCTTTCTACACCGATTATCAATCCACCACAAAGTGCGATTTTAGGGATGCACAATATTTTAGAACGCCCTGTGGCTGTCAATGGGCAGGTAGAAATCCGTCCGATGATGTATCTGGCACTTTCTTATGACCATAGAATAATTGATGGTCGTGAGTCCGTAGGATTCTTGGTGGCTGTGAAAGAAGCTATAGAAAATCCAGTGGAGCTGCTCATGGAAAACAATGAGAAAAAAGCCCTTGAGCTATAAATATTCATTAAAAAAATCAGAAATCTTCAAAAGGATTTCTGATTTTTTGTTTTTAATAGATGTTTTTTTAAGGAAGTAATTCAGATTCTATGGCAATTTCACCAGTAAGGATTTTCTGAATAGGGCAGGCGTCGGCTGTTTTGTGCAGTATGTTGCGTTGCTCTTCGGTAAGATTTCCTTTTATTTCTATGATTTTTTTGAATTGAGAAACGCCTTCTTTAGTTTCATTATCAAAAAGAACTTTTACAGAAACTTCTTCTACTTCCCATTCTTTGCGGTCTGCAAACATTTTGATAGTTGCAGTGGTGCAAGATGAAAGAGCCGAAGCCAAAAGTTCCAGTGGATTAAATCCTTTTTCCTGTCCGCCTTTGGCAGCGGGTTCATCACCGATAATGCTGTTTTTACCAGCAGAGATGTTCATTAGATATTTCTCTGCACCAATTTTTGTAATTACTTCTGCTTTCATAAATTAAGATTAAGACAGCAAATATAAGGCATATTTTGTCAAAACACCTTAACCTAAATCAAGAAGTTTGGTCAGATAAATATTTATTAGTTATATTTGCATACTATTTTTGTTTAACAATTTAAATTAAATGGACCCCGATAGTTTATTAAAACTTTTATTAGCTTTATTTTTTGTAATACTTAATGGCTTTTTTGTGGCAGCAGAGTTTTCAATAGTTAAAGTGCGCCACTCTCAAATTCAAATCAAGGCGGAAGGAGGAAATGCCTCCGCAAAACAGGCCGAAAAAATCATCAAAAACTTAGACGCTTATCTCTCTGCTACACAGCTGGGAATCACGCTTGCCAGTCTAGCACTCGGTTTCATAGGAGAAAGCACGATGCATCATATTTTAGAAGCGGCATTTTCTAAACTGAATATAGATATTGCACCAGAAACGCTTTCTACAATGGCTTTGGCGGGAAGTTTCCTTGTTGTAACGATGATGCATATCGTCTTCGGAGAGCTGGTGCCGAAGTCAATAGCGATTAGAAAATCAGAGGCAACTACTTTATTTGTTGCATGGCCTTTGCTGTTATTTTATAACATATTCAAACCATTTATTTGGTTGATGAATGCAATTTCTAACGCATTCCTAAGACTTATCAATATTCACCCTGTGGCTGGTCATGAGATACACTCCACAGAGGAGCTTCAGCTGTTGGTAAAACAGAGTGCCGCAGGAGGAGAGATAGAGGAGGAAAACTATGAAATCATCAAAAATGCTTTTGATTTTACTGACCATACCGCTAAGCAGGTAATGGTGCCGAGACAGAATATCATTACTATTGATATCAGCGAGGATAATGATGTGATTTTAAGTAAAATAATAGACTGCGGATATTCTAGAATTCCTGTATATGAGAACTCTATAGACAATATCATAGGGATTTTCTACACAAAAGAAATTATGCGTGAGTACATCAAAAACAAAGATGTAGATTTAAGAAAGTTCCTGCGTGAGGCGTTTTTCGTGGTGGGAAGTAAGAAAATTTCCGATTTGATGAATGTTTTTCAGCAGAAGAAGCAACACATTGCGATTGTAATTGATGAATTTGGAGGAACAGAAGGAATCGTAACATTAGAAGATATTTTGGAAGAGCTGGTAGGTGAAATCCAAGACGAGGAAGATGATGAACAAAAATTAGTAGATGAGGTAGCAGAAAATACATTCTGGATACACGCAACTCAGCCTTTGGATGAGATAAATGAATATCTCCCTGTCCCGCTACCAGAGGACTCTGAATACAATACCTTGGCGGGGTATATCATGTATCAGCTTTCGGATATTCCAGAAGAAAATCAGGAATTTAAGCTGTGTAATTATGCTTTCAAAATCTTGAAAATGCAGAATAAAAGTGTAGAGATGGTAGAGCTGAAATACGAACCACAGGACATAGAAGAAACAAATGAAGAGACAGAGAAAATATAACATATACTGCGAAAGCTCACAAACAGAGAAACAAACCGATGTTCTTCTCTTGGAGGAGGAGAATGCAGAAAATAAGTTGGTTCTTTATAATGATGATGTCAATACTTTTGATTTTGTGATAGAATCTCTTATAGAAGTTTGTAAACACACGCTGGAACAGGCGGAGCAATGCACTATGCTGGTTCATTATAAAGGCAAATGCACGGTAAAGACAGGCGATATGGAAACACTTATGCCTATGCACCAGAAGCTTTTAGGGCGAGGTCTTACCAGTGAAATAATATAAAAAAACTGCTCAAATCTGAGCAGTTTTTTAGTTTTTAGCAATCCATTCTTGGAAGAAAGTTTTTACTTTTTCTAGGCTGTAGCCTTTTCCCTCTTCGAAAACCTCACTGCTCTGCGTGTGGATTTGTTTCCCGTTTTTATCTAAAATGATGAAAACAGGATACCCGAATTTCTCACCAGGGTTGCCATATTTTGCAAAAACTTTTTCGTTTTTATTTTTCGGAGAAAAATTTAGATGGTAATAAAGAAAACTTTCATCAACTATTTTCTTTAGTTCAGGAGTTGTTTTTACAAAATTATCAAATCTCAAGCACCAAATGCACCAGTTTCCGCCCGCCTGCAAGATGATGTTTTTGTTTTCTTTTTGGGCTAGTTTTACTAATTTTTGGATTTCTATTTCTGCATTGTCCTCCTCTCTGTATGGTTTTGGAAGAACTTGTTTTTCCTGCTGTGGGCTTATTTCAGAAGTCTGAGCGTAATATAATGAAGGCACCAAAATACCTAAAAAAGCAAGTTTTATGAATATCTTTTTCATTGTTAAAATTTTTCCAAATGTAATAAAAAAATGGAATTGACAAAATTTGTATCTTCGCACCCAAAATTTATACATTGAATAATTTACTTTTTCATATTGTTTATTTAGCATCAAAACTGCCACTGGGCGTGTTGTATATTATTTCGGATATTATTTTTTTCGTTAATTATTATATCATTGGTTACCGAAAAAAAATCGTTTATGAAAATTTAAAAAATTCTTTCCCTAACAAAAGCGAAAAGGAGCTTAAACAAATTCAAAAGAAATTTTTTCGCAATTTTTCTGATTACATCGTAGAAACGGTGAAAGCGATGACAATCAGTGAAGAAGAACTCGGAAAGCGTGTGAAACACATTAATCAAGAACTTTTTCATCAAGCCAAAGCCGAAAGAAAAAATGTGATTATCTTGGCAGGGCATGTTTTTGACTGGGAGTGGATTAATGCCTTTGCAAAAATCATTCCACAGGAAAACTGCCACCCTGTTTATAGAAAGGTAAATAATGACTTTTGGGAGGAGAAAGTGAAACTCATCAGAAATCGTTTTGGGAATAAGGCGCTGAACTCCCGTGAAATTATCAGACATATATTGAGAACGCCTGTTGATGGGAACTCGGCGTATATGTTTGTGGCTGACCAGACACCGCATTTCTCCGAGGTTTATTACGGATTAAAGTTTTTAAATCAGAGAACGCCTGTTTTTATCGGTTATGATAAGCTTTCACAAAGGTTGGACTTGGCTTTTATCTATTGTGAAATGAAAAAAGTAAAACGAGGCTATTATGAAGTGAGCTATCACCGAATTTACCCTGATGGAGAGCAGTTTAAAGAATATGAAGTGGTGAGAAAATTTCATAAAATGCTGGAAGAAACCATTAATGAGCGCCCAGACAACTGGCTCTGGTCTCACCGAAGATGGAAATATCAGAATGATATCAAAAAATATGAGGAATAAATACTTTTTCTAATGAAACGAATTGCTGTTGTAATCCTAAATTGGAATGGGAAAAGCTGGCTGGAAAAATTCCTGCCTACGGTTCTCAAATACTCTGAATCTGCACAAATTTATGTCGTGGATAATGCCTCTACGGATGACAGCGTTTCGTTTTTAGAGAATGATTTTCCTTCAGTAAAAATAATTCAGAATACTCAAAATTCAGGATTTGCAGGAGGATACAATGAAGGGCTGAAACAGGTGGAGGAAGAAATCTACTGTCTGCTCAATTCTGATGTAGAAGTTACGGAGGGCTGGCTGGAACCTGTTTTGAATTTATTTCAGCAAAACTCAGAAATAGCGGCTATTCAGCCCAAAATTCTTTCTTATGACAGGAAAAATTACTTTGAATTTGCAGGAGCAGGAGGCGGTTTGATAGATAATTTGGGCTATCCCTACTGCCGAGGGCGTGTTTTTGATGATTTGGAGGAGGATAAAGGACAGTATGATGACGAAACGGATATTTTCTGGGCATCGGGCTGTTGTTTTTTTATAAGGAAGAGCGATTTTTGGCTGGCTGGTGGATTTGATGAGCGTTTTTTTGCCCATCAGGAAGAAATAGACCTTTGTTGGCGGCTGATAAATTTAGGTAAAAAAATATTTTATACAGGGAAATCCACGATTTATCATGTTGGCGGAGGAACTTTAAACAAACAAAATCCAAGAAAAACTTTTCTAAATATAAGAAATAATCTCTCTATGCTGGTCAAGAATTTGCCTTTTGGTGCTTTGTTTTGGATAATTCCATTACGATTGGTTTTAGATGTGGCAGCTGGCATTTATCTTGTATATAAAGAGGGAATTTCGCATCTTTGGGCAGTTTTCAGAGGACATTTAGGGTTTTATGCTCAGTTCCCAGAAAGTTTTAGAAGAAGGGTAAAGTTTCAGAAAAAGAATTATTATCAAACCAAATATTTGGTTTTTGGATATTTTATAAAAAAGTAGAATTTTTAAAATTATTAAATTATGAAATGGACAAACGACAGAAGTGACAATGTGGAAGACCGCAGAGGAAAGGGCGGTGGTAGAGGAATGGTGATAGGAGGCGGACTTGGAACGGTAGTTATAGCATTGATAGTGATGTTTTTAGGAGGCGACCCTTCGACGGTGCTGAATAACAGTGGTGTAATGCAAGGTCAGGCGCAGACAGAGCAAAGACAGCTGACTGAAGAAGAGCTTAAAACCTATGAGTTTGTGAGAATGGTAACTGCCGAAACGGAGGAAACTTGGATGGAGATTTTTGAGGAACATGGTTTGGAATACAGAAAACCGAAAGTGGTGATGTTTGAGCAGGTTACCCAGTCAGGATGTGGGACAGCCCAAGCAGCGATGGGGCCTTTCTATTGTCCAGCTGATGAGACTATATATATGGATATGAGTTTCTTTAACGAACTTCAAAGTAAATATGGAGCTAAAGTAACAGAATTCTCGGTGGCGTATGTTATGGCGCATGAGGTGGGACACCATGTTCAAAATCTTTTGGGAACTTTACAGAAATCTGATAAAATGAGAAGAAGCGGTCGTTTTTCAGAAGCTGAAATCAATAAAAATTCTGTAGCCGTAGAGCTTCAGGCGGATTTTTATGCAGGAGTATGGGCTAGAAGAAGTAATAACAGAGAAAATTTCTTGGATTCCAAAGATATAGATGCTGCCATCAGTGCTGCTGAAGCGGTAGGAGATGACAATATCCAGAAGCGTTCCCAAGGCTATGTAAACCAAGAAGCCTTTACGCACGGTTCTTCTGCACAGAGAAAAGAATGGTTCATGAAGGGATATAACACAGGAGACATCAGACAAGGAAATACATTTGAAGCACTGAGATAGGTTTTGTAGATATTAATGTAATAAAAGTGACTCCGACTTTGAATTAAAAAAAATTAATAAATAAGAAATGAAGGTAAAGAAATATCAATTAATTCTTTGTTTATGGGTCATTATAACAGGAGGTATTGTTTTTGTATTTTTCCGAGAAAAATTAGAAAAAAATCCCAATGCATTAAAATTCGAAGATTATCAATTTAATGATAGTATAAATGATACCGCAATTAATCACAATTATTATTTTAAAATAGGAAACAAAAATTACTATCAAAATACAGGCACAATGTTTGTATATTACCCTAAAAATATAAAAGAGATTAATACTCTGATGGGGAATTTTGGGAATCCAAAAGATTTTATTAATCAAAAGGTTATGTGGAGGAATGTTCTCCCTCCTTTTAGATTGATTAAAGAAGAAAAAGGGGATACTTTAATTATTGTAAAAGAAGGGAAGAGATATATTTTTACAAGGGAAAAATTAAATGAATAATACCTTCTAAAACCGATAATATTTTTACATCATGGTAAGGATACTCTTTGCGTTACTTTTACTACAGATATCCTGTTTTTCAGAAGAGGGAGTGTATAGAAATTTAGAGAAAAGAGTAAAGTATTTTAACTCTGCTAATTTTGAAGGAATAGAATTCAATAGACTATATATTCGTGAATTGGAATATATTAGAAAAGGGGATTTTGGAGTTTTAGAAGGAAGTGAAACTATACCTGCATATTTATACACAGATTATCTATACATCTATGATAATGGCAAGGTATTATTTTTTGCCAGTGAAAAACCTAACCCTAAGGTTAATTTATATAGAGCGACTTTTGATGGAATACTATATAGGAAAAAAAATCAAATGTTTATTGATTGGATTGTAAAGACAAAGATGAGTTTAGGTTTTGGTACTTATAATAGTCACAAAATAAAAGTAATAAATGGTAAAATACACATACAGTTTGATAGGTATTGCTATGTGTATAGGCCTTTGTAGCATCAGTATACATGCTTTTGCTGTTTAATTAACTCAATAGGTATATATAGAAACATTCTATCCAGAATTATATTAGCTCATAGTTTTCTATTTAAGATTCTATCTAAAGGAGATAAAACCATATTTTCAACATCAAACTTATAATCTATTTACATCATGGTAAGGGTAATTTTAATAGTATTGTTGGGATTCATAGTAATATCCTGCTTTCCTTCTGCTTACTATAGATTAGCTGATGGAAGAAAGGTTATCAAAAGTAAATATAAAAATATAAAATACTTTGATGCTAATATTTTTAATGAAATAGATGTTAATTTTTTATATAAAAAAGTTGATTATTATATGGCTGATAAAAATTATAAAAAGTTACGAGATATAGGAGAGGATGTAGAAAGAAGTATTCAATTTTATGAAAATGGAAGAGTGAGATTTTTTAGTTTTGGATATACAGATCCCAATCCAGAAATTACAGGAAGAAGAGGAATTATATATAAGAAAAATGGTAAAATAAAAATAGATGCTCAATTTGGTAATCAATCAGGAGATGTATATAAAGGAACATATAGTGTAAAAATAGAAGGAGATTATATATTTCTATTGGATGATAATTTTTTGGTTCCAAGAAACGAGTATATATGTTTTGTTTATAAAAAATCTGATGAAAAGATTCCAGAAGAATGGAAGAAATACGCTGCGGACTGGTAAATAGGAAATCCATTCTTAACTTTTTCTTGTTATAAATCAGCGATTTAAACGATTAAGTATAAAAAAGACAAAAAATCACTTGCGTGGTAATGTTAAGTTTTCTATTTTTGCAGTCTGAATCACCCACGAAGGGTGATCAGGAGAGTAGAAGTTTTTTAATTGAGAATGAGTGATTTAAAAAATATTTTCAAAAAAAGTTTAAAAATATTTTGTCAGTTCAAAAAAACTTTATACTTTTGCACTCGCAAACGAAAACGGAATGGTTTTTA
>CAUQSG010000048.1:0-12841 GCA_963520725.1 uncultured Flavobacteriaceae bacterium
GCTCTGCACGGATGGAACTATTTTAAGGCATTCTATTTTCCCAAATTTAGTTTTCTTTTGTTCTACGCCTACTATTTTCAGGAGGAAAGGATAGGTTTCATCATCTATCCAGACAGTCAGTTTTACTTGGTTTCCTACTTTTAGTTTGCTGCTGTCCATATTTCTGAGGTGATAGAAAGCAGAAAGCATATCTTGTATTCCCTCAAAAGTGTTAAAATTTCGTGAGTTTTTTTTTAGTTTGTCATACAGGACCAAAGTCTTGTTATCGTGATTAAAAGTCGTTTCATAATGCCTTCTGTAGCTTCCTTCGGAGATGTTTCTTACATAGAAGCTGGGTAGCCCAGTCGCTAGATCTATATAGCTTTCATAGACATCATTTACTTTGAAAAAAGTATTGACTATCCCTGTGCTTTTCCCTACTCCTATCACACGAAGATGGTCTTTACCCTTGTAATTTACTTGGCTAGTGGTAAGTTCTGCCGTTCCCGCATTGATGAATCCGTAGTGTATTCTGTATGATATTTTCTCTCCGTTGTTAATGTGATTCAGCTGTGCCGAGACCATAGCCGAAACCCAAAGCATAAACATTGCAAAAATCTTATTCATAGTTTTTTATTTAAGTATTCCTAATTATAGACAAATATTTTGCCAAACTCTTTTTTTCTTATTTCGTACTTTCCTCTTTTACAAATTCTTCTATTTCCGAAGAGAGGAAAGGCGTTCCTTTTATCTTGTTAAAAGGGATGCATTTTATCTGATATTTATCTTGTATAAGGTGGATGAGCTGTCCGTTATTGATTTCAGGGATAATGATTTTTTTAAACTTGCTCAGTTTTTCTCCCAAATCCTGTGGAAACGGAGCCAAATTTCTTAATTGAAGATGAGCAACAGAAACATTGTCCTGAAGCAGATTTTTCACCGCATCACGAATACTTCCATACGAAGATCCCCATGAAAGTATCAGAATATCAGCATTTTCCTTGCCTTGGTCAAAGGTGAGTGGAGCATAAGAATATTTGATATTTTGAAACTTCTCAGCTCTTAATTTGACCATTTTTTGGTGATTTTCAGCATCATAGCTTACATTTCCTGTGTTTTCCTGCTTTTCTAATCCTCCTACGATGTGTTCCTTTCCTTTAGTGCCAGGAACGGCTATTTTTCTTGAAAGATTTTCTTCTCTTAGATACGGCAGATATTCGTTTTCATCAGGTTCTTTTATGAAAGGTGACTGGATTTTTGGTAAATTTTCAAAATTCGGAATCAGCCAAGGCTCGGTTCCGTTCCCCAAATATCCATCCGAAAGAAGAATGACAGGCGTGGTGTATTCCAAAGCGATTTTCGCAGCCTCAAAAGCAGCCTCAAAGCAGTCAGAAGGCGACTGTGGCGCTATTACAGGAATGGGCGCTTCGCCGTTTCTTCCATGCACGGCTTGTAGCAGGTCGGCCTGTTCAGTCTTTGTAGGAAGTCCAGTGGAAGGTCCTCCTCGCTGTACATTTATAATGACCATGGGCAGTTCCAGCATAAAGCCTAATCCCAGCCCTTCTGTTTTCAGTGCCATTCCAGGACCCGAAGTAGCAGTAACTCCTAAATCCCCAGCAAAGGAAGCCCCTATGATAGAGGTCATGGCAGCGATTTCGTCTTCCGCCTGAAAGGTCTTGACACCCAGTGGTTTATATTTAGCTAAATGATGCAGAATGTCCGATGCAGGAGTGATGGGATATCCGCCATAGAAAACCTCCAAACCAGCTTTTTGTGCAGCTGATAAAATCCCTAAAACTACAGCTTCATTTCCTGAGATACTTCTGTAAGTTCCTTCCTGCATTTCTGCTTTTTCTACAGAATACCGCTCTGTGAATATTTCCGCAATTTCACCATACTGATATCCAGCTTTTAGAACGCTGAGGTTGGCGTCTCGGATTTCTGGTTTTTTTGAGAAATATTCTTCAATGTGCTGTTTGGTTTGCTCTATATCCTTGGAAAACAGCCAGTAGATGAACCCAAGAGCAAACATATTTTTAGACCTGTCTTTTTCTTTTTGAGAAAGAGAAGTCTCTTTCAGGGCTTCCATGGTGTTTTTGGTAATGTCAATTTCATAAACCGTAAAATCACCTGATAAAGCCTCTAATGGAGAAGCCTCGTAACCAGCTAAGTTTAGATTTTTTCTGTCAAAACCAGCAGAATTGCATATGATGATTCCTGCTTCTTTGACTTTGCTAAGGTTTTTCTTTAGGGCAGCAGCATTCATTGCGACTAGGACATCACAAGCGTCACCAGGAGAATTGATTTCCTTACTTCCGAAATGAATCTGAAATCCAGACACACCCGCTATAGTTCCCGAAGGTGCGCGGATTTCGGCAGGGAAATCGGGCAAAGTGTTGAGGTCATTTCCGAAAAAAGCTACAGTCTGGCTAAACTGCGCTCCTGTGAGCTGTATCCCATCTCCAGAGTCTCCAGCGAATAATATTACAGCATTTTTTAGTTCTTTTATATTCATAGATGAATGAAAAAAATAATGCCCAAAGATATTAAATTTGTTTTTGAATGAAAATTATTGATTTTCAGTGAAATATAAATTTATGAATAAAAATCTAATTTGGAATAAATAAAATTTGTATATTCGCTGACTTTAAAATATATAAGCTATGAAGAAAATTTTGTTTGCTATAGGATTCCTTTTGATTTCAACAGCTGAATTGGCAGCGCAGTCTTTGTCAGAAATTGTGAATCAAAAAGAAACAATCTTAGTAGATGTAAGAACTCCAGAAGAATTTGCACAAGGAAATGTGAAAAATTCTATAAATATTCCCATTTCAGAATTAGAGAATAACCTTTCTAAACTACAGGGCAAGAAAAATATAGTGGTGTTTTGTAAAGCGGGAATAAGAGCTGCAAAAGCCGAAAAACTGCTTAAAGACAAAGGAATAAAGAATGTGTATAACGGAAAAACTTGGGAAAATGTAAAATCTTTGACTAAGATTGCTTTGGATAATTCCGTAAATTATAGTTCTGACAAGCCTCATTTTAATATACTTAGAGATTCAGAAAAAATAAAACAAGTTGCGGTATCATTAGGGAAAAATGGAGTTTTTAAAAAACATAAAACTTCTACACCTGCTTCTTTGGTTGTTTTGAAAGGAGAGATTAAGTTCATTATAAACGACCAAGAGATTATTTTAAAACCGAATGATTACTATGATATACCAGTAGATGTAGAGCACGAATTGGTAGGTTTGTCTAAAGAAAATCTATTTGTAGTAACTAAACAAAAATAATTTTTTAAACAAAAATATAAACGCCGAGCAATTTTGCTCGGCGTTTTTCGGTTATTTATTTGGAATATTTTTTAGAATATCTTTCAAGAAATCCCAGAATTTCTGTGTAGAAGAAATACTCGCTCTTTCATCAGGAGAATGAGCCCCTTTGATAGTAGGCCCGAAACTTACCATTTCCATTTTAGGATAATGAGCCCCGATGATTCCGCATTCTAACCCCGCATGACAAGCCACTACATTTGGTTTTGAGCCAAATTTATCCGTGTAGAGTTTCTCCATGATTTGGAGAATTTCTGAATTTGGATTTGGTTTCCAGCCAGGGTAGGAGCCGCTAAACTCTACATTTAGCCCACCTAGTTCAAAAACAGCTTTTAGTTGGTTAGCTACATTGAATTTAGAAGACTCCACAGATGAACGGGTAAGGTTTAGGATTTTCAAATCACCATCTTTTAGTTCCACTCTAGCGATGTTGTTGGACGCTTCCACTAGGTCAGCCACATCAGGAGACATTCTGTATACGCCGTTGTGAGCGGATTTCAGCACGCAGATGATTTGGGCTGAATTTTCTTTAGAAATCCCATTTTCAGTGCTTTCAGTTTTTTCAATATTGATAACCAAATCCTTTTCAATGCTCGCAAATTCTTGTAGAATTTCAGTTTTTAACTCATTAGCTTCTGCTATGAAATCATCAGTATTTTTCACTGAAAAAACAGCTGTGGCTTCTCTTGGAATCGCGTTTCTCAGTCCGCCGCCATCGATGGAAATCAGCTCTATTTCTTGACTTTCGATGCTGTTATAGAGCAGTCTACCAAGGAGTACATTTGCATTCCCAAAACCTTTGTGGATGTCCATTCCAGAGTGTCCGCCTTGCAGTCCTTTGATTTCTATTTTTACTAAATTTCCTTTCGTAGGAGCAGTTTTGTAGGTTTGTGTAGCTGTTACATCCACACCGCCAGCACAGCCTATATCTATTTCATCATCTTCTTCTGTGTCTAGGTTTAGGAGGATTTCGCCTTTTAGTACATTGGGTTTTAGGTTAAAAGCACCTGTCATTCCAGTTTCTTCATCTATCGTGAAAAGGGCTTCTAATGCAGGATGAGCGATATCACTGCTCTCCAAAATACTCATAACAGCCGCCACACCAAGTCCGTTGTCCGCACCGAGTGTAGTTCCTTTTGCTTTCACCCAGTCGCCATCTACGAACATTTGAATTCCTTGATTTTCAAAGTCAAAATCCACATCATTGTTTTTTTGACAAACCATATCAAGGTGAGACTGCAGAACGATAGTTTTGCGGTTTTCCATTCCTGCCGTTGCTGGTTTTCGGATGATAACATTTCCTATTTCATCCACTTGAGTATCAAGGTTTAGGCTTTCCCCAAAATTCTTGATAAACTCTATTACTCTCGCTTCTTTTTTGGAAGGTCTTGGAACTTCATTTAGTTTAGAAAAGTTTTTCCAAATAATCTGCGGTTCTATGTTTGATAAACTCATAAAATTTTTATTTAAAGTTAATATTTATCCTCTCATTCTTTCTAAAAGTACCATCATAAGGTAGGAAAGAACGATAAGTGTTTCATCTTCATCGCTTTCTGTTAATTTATCCAGTTGAAATCTTCTGCCCAACAGTGAAGGCATTTTCTTCAGTGTGAAAAGTGTTTTTCCTGAAGAGTTTTTCAGACTGTAGGTAGGATTTAGGAAATATCCTGTAAACCAGCCTATTATAGGTATTTCGCCTACGAGACCATCCCAAAACTTAACCCATGCATTATCTTCTCTTATGGTGTATTTATGCTGGTTGTTTTCATCATAGACTTCGTAGGTAGATTTCCATATGGAGCGCATTCCTTTTCGGGTGAGCTTTCCGTAGTTTATGCCGTCAGCTCCTGTGATGCTGTAGCTGGCATTGAAATCCAGCCATCTATCGGCTTTTATTCTGAAAAGTTCTGCACTTTTATCTTCATCGCGGAAGACCACCACATCTTCTTTTAGTTTAAACATTTTCTGTCTTACATAGGCGATGTGTTTTCCGTCTCTGTCGGTAATGTTAAAATCACTAGCTAAAGTGGTGATTTTAAACTTAAAATCTAATGGATAGTTTAGGTTTTTCATAATTTACTTTGAGTAAAAAAGGAATAAAAATTTTTCCCCAAAGATAAGAAGATATTTTGAATATAAGGATGTTGGTAGTTTCCAAAAATTATTAAATTTGTCTTTAATAATCATTAAAAATAGATAGAAATGATAAGAATTCTTTTATTAAGTTTGGTTCTACTCGGAACTAGCGTAGAGGCTCAGAAAAAAATCGGAAAAGAGGATGTTGTCCTCATCAAATCAGGGAAAAGCACTGAACCGATGAGGGTTTTACAAATCACCAATCCTAAAGATTTTAAAATACTAAAAGATGTTTCTCGCCCAGTGGATGCCAAAGACCCGAATCTGAAACTGCTAGCCGAGAGAATGCTCGCTACCGTGAAGGATGAACAAGGTGTAGGCATAGCTGCACCGCAGGTAGGACTGAATATAAAGGCGATTTGGGTGCAGAGATTTGACAAGGAAGGAAAACCTTTTGAGTTTTTCGTAAATCCAGAAATCAAATGGATGTCTTCGGCGCTAAGGCTTGGTGCGGAAGGTTGTCTTTCCATTCCAAATGAAAGAGGAGAAGTTTATCGCAGTCTTGTGATTGATATGGCTTACGAAACTTTGGATGGAGAGAAAAAACGAGAGTTGGTAGAAGGTTTCACAGCGGTGATTTTCCAGCACGAGTATGACCACCTTATGGGAAGGCTCTTTACAGAAAGGATAAAGGAACAGAAACTGGGAACTTTCATCAAAGCGGATGAAGTGAATAAGATTTATTACCAAAAGTAAATTTTGGGGAGAATTTCTTATTTTTGCCGAATGGAATACCCAAGTAAAGTATTATCTAGAGCAGTGGAGGAGATATCTGGACTGCCAGGGATAGGCAAAAAATCGGCTCTTCGGTTGGCACTGCATCTTCTCAGACAGCCCAAATCTCAGGGAATGGCGCTTTCGCAGGCTTTGGAAAGTCTGGTAACGAATATAAAATACTGCCAAGAGTGTCATAATTTCTCGGATTTTGATATCTGTGAAATCTGTGCTGATGAAAAGCGAAACGCCGAAACGCTCTGCATCGTAGAAGATGTAAGGGATGTTCTCGCAATAGAAAATACTTCTAAATATAATGGTAAATATTTGGTTTTAGGAGGAAAAATCTCTCCAATGGAAGGCATAGGCCCGAACCAGTTAAACATTTCCAGCATTGAAAAAAAACTCAATGGAGAAAGCCTAAAAGAAGTGATTTTTGCGCTGAGTGCAACGATGGAGGGCGATACCACGGCTTATTATATTTATAAGAAATTCAAGCATTTTAATGTAAAATTTTCCAGCATCGCAAGGGGAATTTCGGTAGGGGATGAGCTGGAATATGCAGATGAGGTCTCTCTCGGAAGGTCTATTATCAACAGGCTTCCGTATGATGAAGCGAGATAAAACTTACAAAGACAAAAAATAAATCGCCTTTTATAGGCGATTTATTTTTATAATTTCTCTACTTCTTGAGCGATTTCTATGATAACTTCTGTGGCTTTTTCCATAGATTCTAATGGAACATATTCATAAGGCCCGTGGAAGTTAAGCCCTCCTGCGAAGATATTAGGGCAAGGAAGTCCCATGTAAGACAGCTGTGCGCCATCGGTTCCGCCTCGGATAGCCTTCACTTCTGGAGTGATTCCAAGGTTTTTCATAGCTCTTTCTGCCACTTCTATGATGTGCATTTTGCCTTCGAATTGTTTTTTCATGTTGAGATATTGCTCTTTTATCTCTATTTCAAAGACATTTTCGCCATATTTTTGGTTGAATTCCGCTACTTTTTCTGTGATGAATTTCTTGCGGTTTTCAAATTTCTGCTCATCGTGGTCACGGATGATGTATTGTAACTTTGCTTCGGAAACATCCGCTTTTAGGTCTAAAAGATGATAGAACCCTTCAAAACCTCTTGTTGTAGAAGGAGTTTCGCCAGTAGGGAGCGACTGGATAAACTCAGCTGCGAGAAGCCCAGCATTTACCATTTTTCCGTAAGCATAGCCAGGGTGTACGCTCAGTCCGTGGATTTTGATAACCGCTCCAGCTGCATTAAAGTTCTCATATTCTATTTCGCCCACATCACTTCCATCCATGGTGTAAGCCCATTCAGCTCCGAATTTTTCTACATTGAACTTGTGCGCTCCTTTTCCGATTTCTTCATCAGGGTTGAATCCCACAGCTATTCTTCCATGTTTTATCTCAGGATGCTGGATGAGGTATTCTGCGGCGGTCATGATTTCTGCCACACCAGCCTTGTCATCCGCCCCGAGAAGGCTCGTTCCATCCGTAGTAATTAGGGTTTGTCCTTTGTATTGTTTCAGATTTTCAAACTTGTTAGGCGAGAGGGTGAAGCCTGTCTTTTGGTTAAGAAGCAGGTCACCTCCATCGTAATTTTCCCAAATTTGTGGGTTTACATCTTTACCATTGAAATCAGGCGAAGTGTCAAAATGGGCGATAAATCCCACGGTAGGTACTTTTTTCTCTATATTGGATGGGATAAATCCGTATACATAGGCGTTTTCATCGATAGAGACATCTTCCAGACCGATAGCTTTCATTTCCTCAAAAAGATGTTTCGCGATGTCCCACTGCTGCGGAGAACTTGGCGTTTCCTCACATTCAGGGTCGCTGGTGGAATATATTTTTACATAAGTTAAAAAGCGCTGAAGGAGTTTTTCTCTCCATTCTTTGTTTAATTTTATTTGTTCCATTGTATTTGATTTTATGGGTAAATTTTTGATTTATTATAATTATTTCTTGAAAGTCAGCACTTTCAGCATATCGCTCAGTGCTTTCCCTGGGCGGAAAAGGATATGAGAAGATTTTACTTTGCTCCCGTTCACTTCGGATTCTTTATCAGACGGAGTTCCTGTGATGCTTACTTGAAGCGTGAAATGCTCACCGATACGAACAATCTTTCCATCGGACAAGTCCTTCCCAGCTTTATCAAAAACTGTTTCTAAGACTGCTAAAATATCACCTTTTGATACGGTAGAAACGCTGGAAGCATAAGCGGCTAAATCATTGAGGGTAGTTTCGCCATCGCCTATTGCTTGTGGATACCATTTTGCTGGTTCAGTTCTTTTTTGCGGATTTATCTTCTGCACTGCTTTGATTTTTACTGGCATAATTTTAAAATTTTAAGGTTAAAAAAACAATTTAGTTTTATTTGTCTAAAAAAACTTTCTAAATATTTCTAAAAAAAAGATACTGACCAATTCATAAAAAGATACTGAGCTTTTGAGCAAAAGATACTGAACTTTTTGGTAAAAGATACTGGGCTTTTTTCAGGCTTCCCTAAACGCCTATGAATAGAGGTCTTTTTAAGACAGGGTAAAGGTAAGAAATATTTGTCAATTTTGCACAAAAAAACACTCCCTTTTGCAGAGAGTGTTTTTGTTAAAATTTTGTTTTTATCCTTTGTTGTATCTTTCCATTACTTTTGTGGAAACTCCAGTGTTGCTGAATCCACCATCATGGAAGAGATTCTGCATCGTTACTTTTCTCGTAAGGTCAGAGAAAAGGGAAATGCAGTAGTCTGCACATTCCGCAGCAGTCGCGTTTCCTAGTGGAGACATATCTTCTGCAAATTTGATGAACCCGTCAAAACCTTTCACCCCTTGTCCTGCCATAGTCATTGTAGGCGACTGGGAAATGGTATTGACACGCACCTTTCTTTCGCCCCAGAAATATCCGAAAGTTCTCGCGATGCTTTCAAGGTAAGACTTGTTGTCCGCCATATCGTTATAATCAGGGAAAGTTCTCTGAGCCGCGATGTAAGTAAGCGCAAGGATGCTGCCCCACTCATTCATGCAGTCTTTTTCCCAAGCGAGTTTCATCACTTTGTGGAAAGATACCGCAGACACATCCCAGCCTTTTTCCAGCCAGTCGTAGTTGAGCTCTGTGTAGTGTTTTCCTTTTCTTACATTCACAGACATCCCGATAGAGTGTAGAATGAAGTCTATTTTCCCAAATTTTGCGATAGCATGGTCAAATAATTTTTCTAAATCTTCCATAGAAGTCGCATCAGCAGGAACGATATCCGCACCTGTTTTTTCTGCTAAATTATTGATTTCTCCCATTCTCATAGCGATAGGAGCGTTAGTTAGTACAAATTCTGCACCTTCCTCGTGGCATCTTTCTGCCACTTTCCAAGCGATAGAGTTTTCATCCAAAGCTCCGAAGATGATTCCTTTTTTTCCTTTTAAAAGTCCGTATGACATAATATTTAGAATAAATTGGTTAAGTAAAAAATAAAAAAACGAAAACACGAAAATCAAGATTTAGCCTCCCGACTCCCGTGTTTCAGAACTATTTTGTTAGTCTTTTCTGCTCATTAAAATTCTCAAAACATACCAGAATAGAAGCATCACAGAAGAGAATAGCTGTAATGAAGCTCCTACATATTGTTCTGTTGTATAGGTGTTTTTAAGTTGATTGGTTTGGTAGAGAATACTTGCTCCTGCTAGGAAAACCATTCCTGCAGAGAACCAAAGCCCAAGGTTAAATTGAAAAATCCATCCCGCAATGATTAGTCCAAGAGAAATAAACCCACCAATAATTAAGACACTTCTTAACAAAGAAAAATCTCTTTTAGAAGTAAGAGCCACACCTGTAAGCCCTACGAATAGCATGAAAGTAATCAATCCTGCTTGTAAAATAACTTTGCCACCTGTATAAGCAACAGCTATATAAATCAATGGCAAGAAAATAATTGCTTCCAAAAGCACATAAAAACCTAATCCTGCATACTGCATAGCACGGCTGCTCGCCATAGTCCATTTTTCGGCCAACATAGAAGCCAGCCAAAATCCACCAATGATTAATAACCATACATACTTCTGAGAAACCATTCCCATGATAAGTTCAGCAGGAACTACCATAAGTAAAGCAGTTTCTACAAAGATGAAAGCCAAAATAGCCAATGCTACATGCATATAGGTTTTTCTATAAAAAGAAGCCTTTTGCTCTTCAGTAGACATTGCTACCAATTGATTTGTAAATTCCATAAAAGTTTATTTAAAATTTAATTCTACAAATATAAATATTTTTTTGGAAAAGCAATTTTACAGATGACTTAAAAACGCCATCGTATCCACATTATCTGCATAAGTGTCTAATTCAGGATGCTGCGCCTCTCCAAAGCCGATGGTCGCAGGAATTTCAAGTGTAGAATTTGCCACAACGCACTGAATGTTTTCCTCGTTTTCCGAAAGGAAATTCAGGACATCGTTTATCGTTTCATATCGGCTGAAATTGATGACGGATAGCGGACTGAAGAGTTTTTCATCTTCTTTGAGCATTACAAAATTATTGTCCCAAAACTGCTCTTGGTTCAGCAGGTAAATGGCTCTGTTGTAGTCGTAATTATTGGCGTATTGGTTGTGATTGATGATTTCTTTAAAGTTGATAAAATTCTCAAACAATCTATCCAAAGGCATTTCAGCAGGAATGAACAGTCGGGTGACATTTCGGCAACCCAGCCCAAAATATCGGAAAATATCCTCCGCAAGAGCTTGGATTTCCTCATTGGTCTCATCACCTTTTAGAACTCCGATGGAAGTTCTGTTTTTCCTAATAATGTTCGGCACATCTTTGAAATAATATTCCAAATATCTAGCCGTATTATTGCTTCCTGTAGCGATGACAGCATCATAATTTTCTAATTTTTCCACAAATTGAAATTCCAAAATTCCGCCGCTGAGCTCGTTCCATTTGTTCAGTAAAAAAGGTAAAATCAGCCTGTCTTTCGAGGAAAGTTTTATCAAAGGAATGTTTCCGCTTAGCAAAACGCAAATAACATCGTGAAAGCCCACTAGAGGAATGTTTCCAGCGAGAATCAGCCCGATTTTTTTCGGAGTGGAAGAAAAATGATATTGACCAGTCCAAGCAGATATTTTCTCTTTGGTAAGGTTTTTTGCCCAGCTTTTTAGGCAAAATCTTACGCTTTCTTCTGTGAACCAAGAATTTTCTATTTCAGATTTTCTTATCAAGGAAGCGAATTTGCTTTCTTCTTCATTGAAATTCTCTGGTTTAGCGGAGAGAAATTGGTTTAAAAAATCGCCCAGCTGCGATAAAGAGGAAACTATTTTATCATTTTTCATAAATATTGTTTTTATATAAATAAAGTTTTTAACTTTGTGCAAAATTAAAAAATATAATACTAATGGCTATCAAAATAACGGACGAATGTATCAATTGTGGAGCATGTGAGCCTGAATGTCCCAACAATGCCATTTATGAAAGTGCAGTGGATTGGAGGGCTTCAGATGGAACTATATTATCAGGAATGATAACTTTTCCCTCGGGACTTACTTTGGATGCGGATGAGGCGCAGCCGCCAGTGAGCGATGATACATATTTCATAGTAACGGATAAATGTACGGAGTGTATAGGCTTTCATAATGAGCCGCAGTGCGCCGCAGTGTGCCCTGTGGACTGCTGTGTGCCAGATGAAGACCATGTGGAGACAGAAGAGCAGCTTCTCACGAAGAAGGCGTTCATGCATGGAGAATAATTTTCCTGATTCTTTTGGAGGAATGGAGGAAAATAATTACCTTTAAACCCAAGTTTAGTTTAGTAAAAAATTTAAAAAGTCATATATAAAAATTAAAAACAATGAAAAAGCACAATTTCAGCGCAGGACCGTGTATTTTGCCGCAAGAAGTTTTCCAGAAATCAGCAGAAGCTATTTTGGATTTTAATGGTATCGGATTGTCATTACTAGAGATTTCTCACAGAAGTAAAGATTTCATCGAAGTAATGGATGAGGCTAGAGCCATCGTAAAAAGACTAATGAAATTAGGAGATGATTATGATGTACTTTATCTAGGAGGAGGAGCGTCTTTACAGTTTGTAATGGTTCCTTTTAACTTGATGAAAGTAGGAGGGAAGGCAGCTTACACAGATACAGGAACTTGGGCAGCAGGTGCAATCAAAGAAGCTAAACGACTTGGACAGGTGGATATCGTAGGTTCTTCTAAAGAAGAAAACTATTCTTTCATCCCAAAAGACTATACTGTGGGTGCAGAATATGACTATTTTCACTGTACTTCTAACAATACTATCTTCGGTACACAGATGAAATCTTTCCCGAAAGTGGGAACATCTCTAGTGTGCGATATGTCTTCAGATATTTTCAGTAGAGAGATAGATTTTTCTCAGTTTGACCTTATCTATGCTGGTGCTCAGAAGAATATGGGACCTGCTGGAGCTACTTTGGTAGTAGTGAAAAAGGATATTTTAGGAAAAACAGGAAGAGATATTCCTTCTTATTTGGATTACCAGGTTCACATCAGCAAAGATGCGATGTTTAATACACCTCCTGTATTCCCTATTTATGCGAGTTTGCTTACATTACAGCACCTTGAAAAAAATGGTGGAATAGCAGCAGCAGAGCAGAGAAATAATGCGAAAGCAAAACTTCTTTATGATGAAATAGACAGAAACCCATTATTTGAGAG
>CAUQSG010000049.1:0-12782 GCA_963520725.1 uncultured Flavobacteriaceae bacterium
GAATAGATAAGATGAATCCTTCAGCGGCGAATAAGTTTTTGAAGTTTTTGGAGGAACCACCAGAAAAAACAAAAATCTTCCTATTGACCAATAGTATAGAAAATATTTTACAGACCATTTTGTCCCGTTGCCAGATAATAGAAGTTCCTAGAATAGAGGACGAAGATATCCAAAATGCACTGCTCAGCCGTTATGAAATCTCTGAAGAACAGGCAAGGGAAATAGCCTATCGCTCGCAGGGAAACTATGATATTGCTAAAAAAATAGCTGAGAAAGGCAGACTGGATGATGATTTTGAGGAGTTATTCATCACTTGGGTGAGAAATGCTTTTCAGGCGAAGAAAAAGCCTGTCGTTCTGCGGGAAATAATCCATTGGGCACGCGCAATATCCGAGTGGAGCAGAGATAAACAAAAGGATTTTTTGAATTATTGTTTGGAAATGTTTCGTCTGGCTCTGATTCAAAATTATGGAGCAGAAGGGCTGGTTTATAAGAAACTGACTAAAAATAATTTTAACTGGGATGCCTTTTCTACATACATCCAAGGGGCAAATATAGAGCTGATTTTAGATGAAATCAATTCGGCAGATTTACATATTCAAAGAAATGCCAATTCTAAAATTGTTTGGACAGATTTAGGAATAAAATTGATAAGATATATTCATAAAGGATATTAAAAATAAATAAAATATGGGTAAAATTGAAAATCATTCAGTTTTTGGTAGTTACTCCCAAACTGAAAATATAGTAACAGCAGCATTATTACAAATTTTAAAAGTAGGTGGAGCAGAGTTTATTTCTAGTTTTATTGGAAAAATTGATGATATAGAGTTTCCGTCAAATGAAATCAATATCATTACTCAAACTAAAGAAAATCATAATGTATATGATGGACTTTTAGAATGTGATTTTTCTTTTAGAGTTCTTATTGAGAGTAAAATAAAAAATGAAAGTGTAGATGATGTGCAATTAGAAGGGCTTATTGAAAATGCTAAAAGTGCTCCAAATAGCTATATTATTTACATTACTACTGATAATAAAAAGCCTGAAAAATTAGAAAAAAAATCTAAAGAAGTAGAACAACTATTTTGGCTTAACTGGGCAGGAGTAATGGAAATATTAAAAGATGAAGATATACGCCCTAAATCTGAAATATTACCATTTTTAATCAATGAGTTTGAAAAATTAATTGATTATTTAAAACTAATAGATACTCCAGAAAACAGAGTACAAATAGCAGCAGGCAGTAGGGCAGAACCTATTGCTAAGGAGTACTTTTTCTATGCTTGTCAAAATAATAGGGGAAGGAAGGAAAGTGATTATTTAGCTTTCTATAAAAAGAATGCAATTAAAACACTCTTTAAAATAGTAAAAGTAAAAAATGATGTAGATTTAAGAGAGATTGCAAAAAATAATGACGAGGTTCGTCAATATCTTGATGAAAAAGAGCCTAATTATCAAGGAGGTAAGCGACAGTTTTATAAATTAAGAGAAGTAACTGTTAAAGATTTGGAGAGTTTAAAAATAGAAGAAGTTCCTGTAATCAATATAGTTCACGAAACTAGGGGAAGGGGTAAAGCCTATACAATGGGAGCTTTTCGTTATACCACGATTGATAAATTTATAAAAGCAAAAACTACAGAAGAATTATAAAACATTATTATTTTACAACAAAAAAACCTCTTTCTAAAAAGAGGTTTTTTATTTTTATAAAAGTTCGAAACTAAGCTTCTTCAGATTTAGCTTCTTCTTTTTTAGCAGGAGCTACAGGAGCATCAGATACTACATCAAATTCGTATTCATGCTCTACATCTCTGTGAAGTCTGATTTTAGCAGAGAATTTACCTAATCTCTTGATAGAGTTACCAGGGATTCTGATATATTTTTTATCAACATTTACTCCAGCGTTTGCAAGAGCTTCAGCTAGGTTGATATTGTTGATAGAACCGAATAATCTATCTCCAGAACCTACTTTAGCAGCGATAGAAACAGTAGTTTTTTTCAATTGTTCTACGATGCTTTTAGCAGCAGCGATTAGTTTAGCTTCTTCTTCTTTTCTTGCTTCTAATGTAGCAGCAAGTTCTGCTCTGTTTTTAGGTGTTGCCAAAACTGCTAATCCTTGTGGAATAAGGAAGTTTCTAGCATAACCTGGTTTTACTGATACTGTATCAAATTCAAGTCCTAAATTCTCTACATCTTTTTTTAGAATGATTTCCATTTTGTTGTTGTCCGTTTTGCGTTAGAATTATTTTAATAAATCAGCAACATAAGGCATTAATGCAAGGTGTCTTGCTCTCTTAATAGCTGCAGAAACTTTTCTTTGGTATTTTAAAGAAGTTCCTGTGTATCTTCTTGGTAAAATTTTACCTTGTTCGTTTACGAATTGTAGAAGGAAGTTAGTATCCTTGTAATCTACATATTTGATTCCGTATTTTCTAAATCTACAATATTTTTTATCAGATTTAGTATTGATATCCAGCGGAGTAAGGAATTTTACTTCAGATTCTCCTCCTGCTGCGGCTTGTTGTGCCATTTCATCTATTGCCATTTGAATAAATTTTTAAAGGGTTAATAAATTAAGCTTTTTGAGATTTTAGTTTAGCTCTTCTTGTAACAGCGTATTCTACTGCGTGTTTGTCAAGTTTAGTAGTAAGGTAACGGATTACTCTTTCATCTCTCTTGAAAGCTAATTCTAGGTCAGCTACTACTGCTCCTTCTCCTTTGAATTCTATCAAAGTGTAGAATCCATTTTTCTTTAATTGGATAGGGTAAGCTAATTTTCTAAGTCCCCAGTTTTCTTTTGCTACAATTTCGCAATTGTGCTCCTTTAAAAGGTCTTCAAATTTTCTCACTGCTTCCTCCACCTGAGAATCAGATAGAACGGGAGTTAAAATGAAAACAGTTTCATAATGATTCATAATGTTGAAATATTTATTTAATTAGTTTGCAAAAGTATTGCTTTTTTTTGAACTGTGCAAATTCATCGTTAAATTTAATGATAAATAATTGTAAATAGATACATTATTAAATTCACAAATTACATCATCAAAGTATTTATTTTAAGTAAAAAAAAACAAACCAGCCCTCAAAAGAGGGCTGGTTGTTAATTGATGTGGATGATTATTTAAAATCTTTATCCGTTGCTTTATTGATTTCGTAGGATTTTACATCAGAGTTCATTTCTATACCACCCATATTTTGGCTGATTTTGAAAGGGAGCTTCACTCCAGAAACCTCCTTGTAGTCGGAGTAGTAAGTAGGAACTATGACTTCTTGTCCCTGTATTTTCTGTGTTTGGGATTCACCTGCTTTTAGCCCAGTTTTTACACTGTAGAAGTAAGTCTTGTTTCCTTTTTTTATCGCATAAACTTCTTCTCCGTTCACATTTTCAATACCTCTTAATGTCGTATTTTTAGCGTTGAAATCCAGTTCTGGGAAGATTTCTTTATTTGCAGCCAACTCTTCTTTTAGTTCTGCTGGTAGAGGCTGTTTTTGTCCTTGTGCCATGATGTAGCCGTCCTTTCCATCAAAAACGATTTTCTGCATACTCTGTCCCATCATTTTCATCTCTACAGATGTTTTTCCTCCTTTTACAGCTAAAGTAATGGTTTCTATGGTCATTCCTTGTACTGTTGCAGAAGCATTCATCTGTAATGAATTGATTTTCTCTACATTTGCTTTTCCTCCGATAGCAGCGATGTATTTCTGTCCGATAGATTCAGCGGTAACGCCCGCAGCTATTTTCTTTGTTTCTGGTTTGGAAGCAGGATTCGCAAATTTGTCAAAATACTTCACAGGATAGCCTAACTTCTCTAAACCTTCTGCGATTTCAGCACCTTTTCCAGCCACGAAAATTCTACTTTGGTTAGGAAGGATATTGGCTTTTGCAGCAGCAGAAACATCAGCAGTAGTTACTTTATCTATGGATTTTAGATAATTAGCATAGAAATCAGCAGGAAGGCTGTAGAGTCTTTCATTAAGAGCAAACCTAGCGATAGTTTCAGGTTTTTCTAATGACATGATGAACTCTCCTTTTAGTTTCGCTTTTGCATTGGCTAATTCCTCAGGTTTTATTTGAGAAATACCTTTTAATTCGTTCATGAATTCTACGACAGCTTTGTCCGTTACTTCATTTCTTACACTTGCGTTAGCAGAAAAGTAAGGGCTGTATTTGTTTGTAGAAAGACGAGAATAAGCTCCATAAGTATAGCCGTTTTTCTCACGAAGATTCATGAATAATCTAGCTTCGCCACCGCCACCAAGGATATAGTTGGCAATCACTCCGCTGAAATACTGCGGGTCTTTCATTTGGAGAGTGGTAGGATTCCCTACACGGATAACAGACTGCACGGCTGTAGGTACATCTACGATATTGATTTCTGTCGCAGATAATTTTTTAGCTGGTTCTAATGCAGCGAATTTAGTTCCAGATTTCTTCCATTTTCCGAATTCTTTTTCTACTAATTTTTTGATTTCAGAAGTTTTCACATCTCCTACAATCACCAAATAAGCATTGTCTGGTGCGTAGTATTTTTTATAAAAATCCTGAACATCTTTCAGCTGGATTTTATTGATACTTTCCTCAGTTGCAAATTCACCAAGAGCCGTGTTTTTACCATAAGTAAGTGCATTATCAACTCGTCTAGCGATTTCACCAGCATCTTTTTCTTTTGTTTTTAATCCTTCGATGGTTCTTTCTTTGGATTTATTTACTTCTTCCGCAGAGAATTTTGGATTGATAATAGCATCCGCCATTAGGCTGATAACCTGTGTAGAGTATTTAGAAAGGGTATTAGCTCCTGCTCCTTCTGAAGAAAAACTAAGATAAGCTCCTAAGAAATCAATTTTTTTGTTGAATTCCTCTTTGCTTAGTTTGGTAGTTCCCATGCCAAGCTGGTCAGCCATGATTTCTCCAACTCCTACAATATTTCCTTCATAAATATAGGGTCTGTCTATAGTTAGCTGGATATTTACTCTTGGAAGTTTGTTATTTTCTACTACTAAGACAGTAAGTCCGTTTTTAAGTTTAAAAGAGTTAGGTTTTGCAATGTTGATAGCAGGTGTAGGGCCTGGTTTAGGCATTGCATTGATGTCAATATTTTGTGCATAGACCATTCCAGAAAATAGGAATGCAGCCGCGATATATTTAATGTTCTTCATTGGTCAATTATTTTTTAGGTAAGTAGTTAATGATAGCTCTTTGGTTGCTGTTTAGGTATTTTTTAGCAGCATTTCTCAAATCTTCTCTCGTGATAGAGCGATAGATGTTGATTTCTTCGTTAATCAAGTTGGTGTTTCCTTTTAGTAAATAGCTGTCTGCTAGTGTATTGGCGATACCTTCCACGGAAGAGTTAGCATTTACGAAATCGTTTTCTACTTGGTTTTGAAGTTTTTGATAATCTTCCTCTGAGATTAAATCTGTCTGAAGTTTTTTGATTTCAGCATCGATGTCTTTTTTCAAAACATCTTTTGATGTATTTCCCATAGGAATAGCGAAGAAAGCAAAGATACTATGGTCTACCAATCCAAGGTTGAACGCCTCTACAGCCAACGCTTTTTTCTCATTATCTACTAATTTTTTATAAAGAACAGAAGATTTACCTTTGCTTAGGTAGCTTCCCAGCATGTTTAGGATGTAGGCATCTCTTTCGTTTCCAGCTGGTGTTCTGTAAGCGAAGATATAGGCTGGAATCTGGATGTTGGCATCATATATTGTTTCCTCAAACTCTTGTGTAATAGGAGTTTCTTTAGGGAAATTACGAGTAACAGGAGTTCCTTTTGGGATGCTGCCGAAATATTCGTTAATCCATTTTTTAGTCTGCTCTGGTTTGATGTCTCCAGCAACTACCAATGTAGCATTGTTAGGAATGTAATATTTCTTAAAGAAAGCATTAAATTCTTCTAATTTTGCTGAATTTAAATCCTCCATAGAACCGATAACAGTTCCTTTATAAGGGTGTTTTTTGAATAAAGTAGTAAGAATAGCGTTGAAAAGCCCACCATAAGGTTGGTTGTCCATTCTTAGCCTTTTTTCTTCTTTTACTACTTCTCTCTGAGTATCTACTCCAATCTGATTGATAACAGGGTGTCTTAGTCTTTCTGCTTCCATCCAAAGCCCGAGCTGTTCGTTGTTAGAAGGGAAAGTTTCATAGTAGTAGGTACGGTCTGGGCTTGTGTTTGCGTTGTTAGAACCTCCGTTAGAAGATACTAATTTGAACCATTCGCCTCGTTTGATGTTTTTAGTTCCTTCAAATAAAAGGTGCTCAAAAAAGTGTGCGAAACCAGTTCTCCCAGCGGCTTCATCCTTTGCACCCACATGGTACATTACCGAAGTGGTCACCACAGGAGCAGAATTGTCTTGGTGTAAAATCACATGTAACCCATTTGGCAAATCATATTCTTCAAACTTGATTTGCTGCGCATTAAACAGCATTGCGAAAGAAGCTGCCATTGCGATTGATAGAAATCTTTTTCTCATAAAAATTTAAATTTTACTCTATTAGTATAAAAAATCACGAAATGTTACAAAATTAACAAAATTTTTTATTGAAAAGTGTTTTTCTTTCATAATCCAAAAAAATAATTAGAAAAATAAAAGAAAAAATAGTTTAAATTTGTGGGCTTAATTTGTTCAAAAATATGGATTACCTAAAAGGATTAAATAATGCTCAATATGAAGCTGTGACCACTCTGCAAGGGCCTCTGATGGTGCTTGCTGGAGCAGGGTCTGGGAAAACTCGTGTTCTTACGATGCGTATAGCACATCTGATAACCAATGGAGCAGATCCTTTTAATATTCTGGCGCTTACCTTTACCAATAAGGCTGCCCGAGAGATGAAAGAGCGTATCGCAAAGGTGGTAGGGAACAGCGATGCTAAAAGCCTTTGGATGGGTACTTTTCACTCTGTTTTCGCGCGGATTTTGAGGAGTGAAGCTCATTATCTTGGTTTTCCGTCTAATTTTACTATTTATGACACCCAAGACTCTCTCAATGTGCTGAAAAAAGTCCTTAAAGAGATGAATATAGATTCTGATCTGTACAAACCAAAGAAAGTGCAGGGCAGAATTTCTCAGTATAAAAACAATCTGATTACAGTAAAAGCCTATTATAACAATCCAGAGCTGATGGAAGCCGATGAACGAGCGAATATGAAGCTGATGGGGCAGATTTACCAGAAATATGTGGAAACCTGTTTTAAGAACGGGGCGATGGATTTTGATGATTTATTATTGAGAACCAATGAGTTACTAACGAGATTTCCAGAGGTTTTAGCGAAGTATCAAGATAGATTTCGGTATATTCTGGTGGATGAGTATCAGGATACGAACCATTCTCAATATCTGATAGTGAAGGCTTTAGCATCTAAATTTGAAAATATATGCGTGGTAGGGGATGATGCGCAGTCTATCTACTCCTTCCGTGGGGCTAATATTCAGAATATTTTGAATTTTAAAAAGGATTATCCCGATGCGAAAATCGTTTCATTGGAGCAGAATTACCGTTCTACACAGAATATCGTAAATGCAGCTAATGATTTGATTTCCAAAAACATAAATCAGTTTGAGAAAAATGTATTCAGCGATAATGAAATCGGAGAAAAGATAAAAGTCTACCGCTCTCTATCTGATGCAGATGAGGCGAATTTTGTGGCGGGAAATATCTGGGAACAGCATAATTTTAATCAGAAAAAATTTAATGATTTTGCGATTCTATATCGTACAAATTCCCAGACCAGAGCCTTCGAAGATGCTTTGAGAAGGAAAAATATTCCTTACCGAGTGTATGGCGGGCTGTCTTTTTACCAAAGAAAAGAAATAAAGGATTTGCTGGCGTATCTCAGACTTTTGGTCAATGAAAATGATTCGGAAGCTTTGCTTAGAATTATCAATTATCCGATGCGTGGGATAGGAGAGACGACACAGAATAAACTCATTGTTTATGCCGATTCGATAGGGCAGTCTATTGCTAATGTGCTGGATGCTCTGCCGTTTCATGCACTGAATTTAGGGCTAAATAATTCGGCTTTAACGAAACTGAATGATTTTTGGCAGATGATAAAGGCTTTCCAAGTCATGCTGAAAACAGAAAATGTCTATCAAGTAGCGATGGAAGTGGCCAAAAAGAGTGGTTTGATAAAATCTTTGAAAGAAGACCAAACGCCAGAAGGCATCTCACGGGTGGAAAATATTCAGGAATTGATGAACTCCATGCAGGGTTTTATAGATGAACAGCAGCAGCTGGAAGATGGCGACCCGAGTTTGTCTAATTTTCTAGAAAATATAGCCTTATCTGCTGATACGCAGGAAAATGATGAGGAAGGCGATAAAGTCTCTCTGATGACGATACACCTATCCAAAGGGCTGGAATTTCCTATTGTCTACATTGTAGGGCTGGAAGAAGGTTTGTTCCCTAGTTTTATGAGTTCTAACTCCCGTGAGGAACTGGAAGAGGAACGCAGGCTGTTCTATGTAGCTCTTACAAGAGCCGAAAAACAGGCGTTTTTCTCTTATGCTGTTTCGCGTTTTCAGTGGGGAAAAATTACGGATTCGGAGCCGAGCCGTTTTCTCAGCGAGGTGGATACAGATTATTTAGATTTTATCAATCCTATGGTAGAAAACAGGGGGATAAATCGCTCAGGGCTGTCATCTAGTATTTTTGATGATACGCCGAGCATGCCGAGGGCTTTCCAAAAGAAAGAACCGAAGAAAAAACTTTCTGCCGATGAACAAAAATTACCTGAACAGCCTGTTAAAAGGAATTTGAAGCCTGTTTCATCTGCGAAAATAAATACTCCTGACAACAGCCAGTCCCAAGATATAGAAGTAGGGGACAGAGTAAGGCATAATCGTTTTGGAGTGGGAGAAGTGCTGTTTTTGGATGGAACAGACCCTAATAATGTGAAAGCAAAAATAAAATTTGCCACAGAAGGCGAAAAGAACTTGATTTTGAAATTTGCCAAATTGGAAAAAATAAATTAGAAAAATGCTAAAAAAAGTCAATAAAATAGCGGTTTTGACCTCTGGTGGAGATGCTCCAGGGATGAATGCAGCCATCAGAGCTGTGGTGCGTACATGTTCCTATCATGAGGTGGAGGTTTTGGGGATTTATCGTGGTTTCCAAGGAATGATAGAGGATGATTTTGTGGAGCTAAATGCCCGCAGTGTCCGTAATATTATAAACAAAGGCGGAACTTTCCTAAAATCAGCCCGTTCAGAAGGTTTTAGAACGAAAGAGGGTAGGGAGAATGCTTATAAGAACTTGACAAAGAACGGAGTAGAGGCTTTGGTGGTGATTGGCGGCGATGGAACCTTTACAGGAGTGTTGTCTTTTAGTCAAGAATTTGGTTTTCCTGTGATGGGAATTCCTGGAACGATAGATAACGACATCTATGGGACTACACATACTATCGGCTACGATACGGCATTAAATACCGTAGTGGATGCCATTGACAAAATAAGGGATACGGCGAGTTCTCACAATAGAATGTTTTTCGTGGAAGTGATGGGGCGAGACTCAGGCTTTATTGCGCTAAATTCAGGAATTGGTGGCGGAGCAGAACGAATCATAATTCCAGAAAAAAATATTCCAGCGGAAGTGTTGCTTGAAGATATTGACAGGGGAAAACGAAGAGGAAAAACTTCCAATATAATAGTGGTAGCCGAGGGAAATACGGCAGGCAAGGCAGTATTTGAGCTTAAAGAATATGTAGAGCAGAAACGCCCTGAATATGATATTAGAGTTTCTGTGCTGGGACACATGCAGCGAGGCGGGACTCCTACCTGCTATGACCGAGTTTTGGCAACGAGAATGGGTGTAAAAGCGGTGGAATCCCTGCTGGAAGGGAAATCGCAGTATATGGTGGGAATTAACAATGATAGGATGGAACTTATCCCACTGGAAAAAGCCGTGAAAGAGAATGATGAGAGTAAAATAGATAAAGACCTTATCAGAATCACTGATATTATGAGTATGTAGAAATTAAGATAAAGAATGAACTGGGAGTTTGGTAATTATCGATATTTTGGGTTGCTGTTGGTTTTACTGATGGCGGCGTATCTGCTTTGGGATTTTTCAAAATGGAGAAAAAAGAAACGGGATTTTTTTGCAGAAAGCAGATTTCAGAAACATATTTTTGGTGAAAAATCAAGGTTTTCAGGAGTTTTGGTTTTGTGCTATGTTATGTCTTTTTTGCTCTTGATTTTGTCTTTTGTGGATATTGTGAAGAATGAAAAAACAGAAATGAGTGTGGAGAAAGCCTCATCAGATGTGATATTTTTGGTGGATGTTTCTAACTCTATGAATTCCAATGATATAGAACCTTCAAGACTGGAACAAGCCAAATTGATTTTAAATAAAACCTTAAACCAGCTAAGTGAAGAGCGAGTGGGAATAGTGATTTTTGCGGGAGAAGCCCGAACGATGATGCCTCTGACTACGGATTATTCTTCGGTGGATATTTATTTGGAAAACCTTAGTTCGGATTTGATAAAAAGGCAGGGAACGGATTTTCTTTTAGCAATGGAAGAAACCGAAAAGAAGCTGAAAAAAGGAGTATCAGGATTGAAAAAAGTTGTTCTAATCAGCGATGGGGAAGACAATGAAGGAAACCACGATGCGGCAGTGAATTTAGCCCAGAAAAATAATATTACGGTGACCAGCGTGGGGATAGGCACGGAGGAAGGTGGAGCGATACCAGAGCTTCAGTTTAATCTTTATCAAGATTATAAAAAAGATGAGGACGGGAATACGGTTATCACCAAAAGAGAAACACAGGCTCTCAAAACCATTTCCGAGAAAACAGGAGGGGTGTATATAGACGGAAATAGTGTAGAAAAGGCAGCGAGTGAAATCATAAAAGACATAAAATCAAATCAAAAAGATGGCGGTAAAGCTAGTAAAATAAGCATTCTGAATAAGGAACATTACTATCAGTGGTTTTTGGCTGGGGTGCTGGTTTTACTTTTTCTGATATATTTTTTGAATCCCAAAAGAGATTTGAATATATAATGTAAATACCTAATTTTTAGCAATTTTTAACACAAAACAGCTTCTTTTTTAACAAAAGAAAGTTTACTTTTGCCTAATAAATATATGGCAAGAGTCTTATTAGTTCTATATAGTTTGGTTTTTGTGATGCAGGTTTCTGCACAGGTGAGCAGTGATGTTCATACACATAGAGGGAACCAGAGTTTTGAGAAAGGAAACTTTGATGATGCGTCATATCATTATCTGAAGATCCTGCAGAATAAGTCAGAAGATTTCAGGGCGCAGTACAATTTGGGAAATACTCTATACAAGAAAAACCAATATTCCGATGCTGTTTCTACCTATCAAAAAGCATTAAAAAACGCAAAAACCAAAGAGCAAAAAACCGCTACTCTATATAATTTGGGTAACGCTTATTTCAAAAATAAACAGCAAAAAGAGGCCGTAGATTCTTATAAACAAGCCCTAAAACTAGACCCAAATAATCAAACCATCTTAAAAAATCTGCAAATCGCCCTGCAGAAAAAGGATTCCAAGCAACAACAGCAGGAACAAGACCAGCAACAATCTCAACAACAGCAACAAAATAACGAGCAAAATAAAGGGGAAAAAGAAAATCCTATGGATATGTATGCTCCAGAAAATGACAAATTTAGAAAGGAGCAACAAAATGGCCAACAGCAAGAGGATAATTCTAACAAAGAAGAACCCAATCAGCCAAAGGAGCTGGAAAAAGAACTATTACGATACATAGAAGAACGGGAACGAAACACAGCTAAAAGGGCTCTGGGAAAGCAAGGATATGCCCAGCCGCAGAGCAATCGTAAAGATTGGTAATGAGACTGAGAGTTTACATATTATTGTTTATTTTGCCCATATTTGGATATGGACAAGTAACTCTTTTGTCCGAAACAGATACCAAAGAATACCAAGTAAGAGAACCGTTTAATTTGAGTATTGGACTTGAAATTATCGGGGAAAATTACCAGCAGCAGTCGCCTGTGAGACTTCCTGATTTATCAAAATTTGAAATCCTTGGAAACGCTACAGAATCCGTAGCAGCCATAGACCCAGAAACAGGAAATGTGGTAAGGCAGGTTCTATATCATCTTATTTTACAGCCTAAACATGCAGGAAAAACCAGAATAGGAAGCGCATTGGTGCAGGTAAATGGAAAGACATACAAGTCTGAGCCATTCGAAATTTTGGTGAGAGATGGGAAACGAAAACATGATGCATGGGGACGAAGTGTTTCTATGGTGATGGAGGTTTTAGATAAGGATGTTTATCAAAATCAGCCAGTTAATGTGGTTTTAAAACTAAAAGCAAATCCTCATAATTATCAAGATTTTAGAAAAGTAAATCATATAAAACTTCCTCAAAATACCAAAAAAATCCACACTGTAAATCTAAAGAGAGAAGATATAGAGATAGATAAAAGTGATGAAATGGCGATGCAGGTGATAGCCTCATTCGTGGTTGTCCCAGAGAGGGAAGGAAACTTCTTCGTATCTCCTTCAACAGCGCTGTTTAATGAAGAAAAAATATTATCCAATCCGCTTAGAATTCATGTGAAAAAACTTCCTGAAGGCGCACCGAGCAGTTTTAAAAACGCAGTAGGAAAGTTTGATTTAAAAGTAGAAATTCCTAAGGAAGAAGTGGAAGTAAATCAGCCTATGGATGTCTTTGTGAAGCTGAAAGGGAAAGGAAATATCATAGGGGCAGAGCTTCCAAAAATCGTAGAATCAGAAGATTATACAATCCTTAAACCGACTCAAAAAAAAGATGTTAAAGA
>CAUQSG010000050.1:0-12281 GCA_963520725.1 uncultured Flavobacteriaceae bacterium
GGCGAAGACTCATCAGAAAGATACAAAAGCCCATAGCCCTGCTCCAGTTTTTCTAATATTTTCTGCTTAAATTCATCCATATTCTTGTATCCTTCTGGCTGTAGAGAAACATCTATTTTCCCATCTTCGCGGAGGTTTTTGATGTATCCTACTTCCTCTGAAAATGGATAAAGTTTTTTGTAAATATCCGAAAAATAAACCAGTCCTATATATTTCTGATTGATGATGACATTCCAGCCGAGTTCAGATTCATTAGCTATGATTAAAGAAACTTTATCACCTTTTTTAAACGGAAGTTCCTGATACTGTGGATTTCTTTTAAATTTAGTCGTCCCTGTCAAAAGTCCTGTTTCTTCATCGATATAGACATAGACTAAATATTTTTTCCCTTCTATTATCTTGGTTTTCTGCTGTTTATAAGGGATAAATAAATCTTTAATAATCCCCCAATCCATAAAAGCCCCACTCGGAAGGGTGTGGGTACAGGTCATAACCGCAAACTCCCCAACTTGGCAAAACGGCGTTTCTATTGTCGCTTGCAATTGGTTATTATCCTGATAAACAAACACTTCTACTTCATCTCCTATATTCCAGCTTTCATCAGAAAAAATCTTCGGTAGAAAACATTTTTCCTTATTTTTATCTTCTAAATAAACGCCCTGATGATTTCGTTCTGAGATTGTTAGTGTCTGTATTTTTCCTAATTCCATTAGTTTTTATTATTTTATTCACCCTATTTGGGATTTTTTTAATGATTTGATACCTTTAATTCCACCAAAACAGGAAAATGGTCACTATACCCTCCTAAATACCGTGTTCCTGCATAGGTACGGAATGGTTTTCCCTGATATTTTCCATCTCTGGTTCTGAGGTCATTATGCGCAAAAACTTCCGCTTTCTCAAATTTCAATAGAGAATTTTGTCCATAGAAATACCCAGAAAGTATGATTTGGTCAAATAAAAGTCCTTGTTTTGAGTAAAAAGTGGAAAACTTACGCTCATGATACAACTTCGAAAAAGGATTTTCCAAAATCTTTTCCGAGCCGTCATTATAGAGCAAAAAGTTCATATTTTCTGCATAGGGATTTTCATTAAAATCTCCCAAAAGTATCACGGCTTCCCTGTTATCTTTGAGAAGAGCCAATGTTTTTTCTTTGACTTCGTTTAGGATATAGTCCCTTTTGGGCTGATTGATGCCATCATCTCTTTTTGATGGCAGATGAAGAACAAAAATATTGAGAATATCGCCTCTGTATCGGACTTTGCAATGAAGAATATCTCTAGTCGTATCCACGCCATCCACGCCATCTTCTTCAAATTCAAAAATAAAACTTATCGTATCAGAATCTATAACATCTATTTTGGATTTATCATAAAGAAGCGCTGTGTCTACGCCTCTTTCGTCCAAAGAATCATAATGCACATAAGCATATCTGTCATCAAAGACAGGCTGCTGAATCAGGTCTTCCAATACTGAATTATCAGCAATTTCCGCTAGTCCAATGATGAAAGGAAGCTCGCCTTTTTCTTGTTTCATAAGCCCAAAGACATGCGAAAGCCTCTGCAGCTTATGTTTGTACCGCCATTCATTCCATTTTTTCAGGCCAGAGAATTTTTTACTCTCCCCTTTTACAAATTTCTCATCGGGCGGAAAAAGATTTTCCACATTATAAAAAACCGCTAGTTCTTTATGACTCTTCATCGTTATCCTAAAATATACTGCAAGGTATCATTTTTTTAGCAAAAATCCTTTGAAAATTTAAATTATTTAATCCAACAAGTCTGGGCGCTTCTGCTGGGTGATTTCTAGTGCTTTTTAGTGTCGCCACTGCTCTATCGCCGCAAAATTACCACTCAAAAGAACTTTCGGAACTTCTAAATCTTTATAAACTTCTGGGCGCGTATATATCGGCGGCGAAAGAAGATTGTCCTGAAAACTATCCGTAAGGGCTGACTGCTCATCATTCAGAACACCTGGCAATAGTCTGACCACAGAATCCACAAGAACACATGCCGCCAGCTCCCCTCCCGTAAGAACAAAATCTCCGATGGAAATCTCCATCGTTACATGTAAATCTCTCACTCTCTGGTCAATACCCTTGTAATGCCCACAGATTAAAATCAAGTTTTCTTTCAGTGAAAGGCTGTTTGCTATTTTTTGATTGAGTGTCTTGCCATCTGGCGTCAGATAGATGATTTCATCATAGTTTCGCTCTGATTTTAGTTGAGAAATGCATTTGTCCAGTGGCTCCACCATCATTACCATTCCTGCGCCGCCGCCATACTGGGTATCATCTATTTGTTTATAATTATTCGTGGAATAATCCCTTACATTATGGAAATGTATTTCCGCCAGCCCTTTTTCTATCGCTCTTTTTAGCATCGAAACCTTGAAAGGGCTTTCCATCAGTTCTGGAACCACAGTGATGATATCTATCCTCATAAATCAGAATTTTCCGCAAAAATAATAATATTTTATCATTTTTAGGTTAAATGAATATATTCTGTAACCAGCACAATGTAACATTTTTCACCCAATCGGTCAGCTACTTTTTTCGCTTCCATGATTCCCTCTTTGGCTTTATCATAGCTTCTTTGCAAATAATCTGCTCTATCTTCATCCTCTGATTTATCACAATACCAGTTTAGATAATGATACTCTTTTCCCCAGATATCATGGACATAAACAAGCTCTCCATCGGCTTCCGTGAGAATATCTCCTCCGTAAATTGCGATTTTTTCTTCTTTTAATAATTCTATCGCCTGTAAAGCATCTTCTACCGATAGAGCTTTTTCTTCGCTCTGATAATCAGTAGATAAAGCTCTGCCCTTTTCGTTCAAAAAACCTAAAAACCATAATTCTTTTTTCATTCTAAAATCTATATTCCTTTGCGAAATTATAAACAAAAAAGAAATCCACAAAACTAAAAAGTTTATTATCTTTGCCCTCAGGCATAATCAGTTTATGCTAAATTCAAACATGATAAAAGCAAAAAACATTCATAAATCTTATGGAGAGCTGGAAGTTCTCAAAGGAGTAAATTTAGAAATTCACAAAGGCGAGATCGTCTCTATCGTAGGAGAATCTGGAGCTGGAAAATCCACACTTTTGCAGATTTTAGGGACTTTGGACTTGCCTTCGGATATTCAAAAACACGAAACAGAAATCCTTCTTTTCGGAGAATCTTTCCTAAAAATGAATGACAAAGAATTATCAAAATTCCGAAACGAAAACATTGGTTTTGTTTTTCAGCACCATCAGCTTTTGCCAGAGTTTACAGCTTTAGAAAATGTGATGATGCCGATAAGAATCGCTGGGAAAAATGTAAAAGATTATAAAGAAAAAGCGATTCAGCTTTTCGAAGAGCTAAATGTAGTAGACCGCATCCATTACAAACCAAAAATGCTCTCTGGCGGTGAAGCGCAAAGGGTAGCCGTTATCCGTGCTTTGATAAATTCACCTAAAATTATTTTTGCTGATGAGCCTACGGGAAACCTTGACTCCAAAAACGCAGATTCTCTGCATCAGTTGTTTTTTGATTTGAGGGAAAAATACAATCAGACTTTTGTCATCATCACTCACAACCCGATATTGGCAGAAAGCACAGACAGGAAACTAACCATGAAAGATGGTTTGATTATAGACTAAATAGAAAAAAGAGTGAATATTCACTCTTTTTTGCTTCTTATAATTTTATTTCTATCACTTGTCCGTCTTTTTTCACTTCTACGAATTTGCTTTCTCGGTGCGAGTCTTCATAATCGTAGAAAAATGTTTCGTATATCGGTGTAGAATAGAGCGGAGTCCCATATACATTATAGGCTGTAGATGTTCCTGTTTGTTTTTTATAACTACCCACCGCTGTGAAATCCACTATTGTTTCTATATAATATTTTCCTACTTTCAGATTTTCAAATTTAAATCTTCCATAGTCATCCGTATAGGCTTCCCTTCTGACCGCAAACGCTTCTTTGGACATTAGAACTTGCTTTTTGCTGCTTTCTATTTTTCTTCTAAGATTATAAAACTCGGTAAAATACTCAGTAACAGGAAAAAGCATAATGACTGTATTCGGTCTAGCAACATGTTTTTTTCCCATCTTTGCTTTTACCATGCCCATTGTAAGCGGCACATTTCTTTTTTCTCTCGTAAAAGCCACCCCTTCTATGGTAGATTTGCCGTAGCCCAGCTGAGCTTCTGCTTGTTTTTTGTCAAAAAACACCTGAGGAAAATAGCTGTCTTTCTGAGAAAACATCTCACCTGCACACAAAAAAGAAATTATTACAATTAAACACTTTTTCATATTTTTTAATTCATTAAATTTGCAATGTTTTGATTATCCTTGATAAAAAGGACTAACAAAATTAATAAAAATATTATTTACCCAACTAAAATTGACTATAAAATTATGAAAAGATTATTGTTCATAGGCTTGTTTTTTTCAGCTAATTTATTATTTGCACAAAAACCTTGCGGCTTCAAAGATGGGCAGCAAGAGGGACTTTGCAAACAGTTTTATGACAATGGAAACACCAAAGAAGCCTGCTACTGGAAAAAAGGAAAACTAGATGGACAGGCCATTTTCTATTATGAAAATGGAACAAAGAGTGCTGAAGGATATTTTAAAAAAGGGTTTAAAATAAAAACTTGGACTTATTATTCTAAAAACGGGAAAATCAGCGGAAAGGAAAATTATGTTTATCGCGACCATATGAGCGTTTTGGAGGGAGAATACATCACCTACTTCCCAAATGGAAATGTAGAAATGAAAATAAACTATAAAGATGGCAAAATGCATGGAGACTATCATTCTTATTATGAAAATGGAACGATACAGAGTAAAGCCAAACTCAATAACAATGCTACCGATTCTTTTGAGATATACTATCCAAACGGAAATATAAACGCAAAAGGCCCTACGGATGCTAATTTCAAAAAAATAGGTGACTGGATATATTATTCCAAGGATGGAACGCCCGAAAAGATAGTTACTTTCAGAAACGGAAATAAAGTATCCGAAAAAAAATACAAAAAATAAAAGGAGACCTCAAATCTCCTTTTTTTTATAACTAATTTTTCTAAAAGCATATACACCAGCCTTGCCAATAATCATTCCCATAAAGGTTCCCATCAAAACATCCAATGGAAAATGAACCCCAAGATAAATCCTGCTATAGCTCACTACCCCAGCCCAAACAAATAAAAACACCGGCAAAAATCTATACTTTTGTCCCAATAATGGACTTAGAAAACTCGCTAAAAGAAAGGTATTCGATGCATGGCTGGAATAAAATCCATAGCGACCTCCACATTCTACTATTCTCATATATGGTTGTAATTCAGCATCATGACAGGGTCTCAGCCTTTCCAAACCATATTTGAAAATATTGGCTATCTGGTCTGAAACAAGCACCGAAACAGCTAATACTAAAACGATATAAATCAGCTCTTTACGAGAATAATTACGATACAAAAGATACAGCAGCCCAGCATAAAGCGGTATCCAAGACCATTTTCCAGAAACAAACTTCCAAAAAGCATCAAATTCTGCACTTCCCAAGTTGTTCAAATACAGAAAAATCTCCTTATCCTGCGATATTACTTCTATCATCTATTTCGTTTTTTTATCTTCTTCCTGCATCAGATTGGCCGCCTCCTGCTTTACTTTGTCTATTTCATTTTTTATTTCAGAGACTGGGTTGTCTTCTGTTTCCTTCATGATTTCCTGCTTGATATCATCCACTGCTCCACGCATTTTTCTCAGCCCCTGCCCTAGTTCACGAGCTATCTGAGGAATTTTCTTCGGTCCAAAAAATATCATAATGACCAAAAAAATCACAAAAATCTCTCCAAAACTTAAATCTCCCATATCTCAAAACTAAATTTTAATTATTAGAAAACTATTTCTCTTTGTCTGTTTTCGGTTGTTGGTCGCCTTTTTTGCCTCTTGCTTTGATGGCTTCTTTTACGCTGGTGATGATGACCGCTACATCTTCTGAGAATGCCTTGTACTTGGCAGCGTCGGCAATCTTCATTGCGGCAAGGTAAGTAAGGAGTTTGCTATTTATCAGCTCCAAAAGCGGCTTTCTAAGGCTAGTTGCCGTCTCTTTACTCCCTTTTTGCGCTAATTCTTTGTCATAGTTAGCACGGATTTTAGTAAATTCTTCCTGTGCCGTTCTAATGTTTGCAATCGCTTCCACTACGCCTGGCAACCCTGCAACAGCCTCCACCAAATCACTTGCTGAAAGGTCTTTGAGCAAGGAATCTACAAGGTTGGATTGGGAAGAATAGTTCTCCACCGTCATCTTCATACCATATTTTTTAAAGACCGCTGAAAGCTGTACTCCATAGGCTTTTAGGGTATCCAAAGGAATGGTTTTGTAGCCTTTGAGTAGCCTATCCAGTACTCGGATGGCACCATCTCTCTTGGCGTCTGCGTTCTCCAATTGGGAAATAACGGCATCTCTTTTCACAGCTTCGGTTAGGGCGTTGCCTTTTTTCTCCATCTCTACGAATAGAGGTTTCAAAAATGCCTCATCTTTAAGCGCTAGCGTGCTTTTGTAGAGGCTAACTAATCTGTGGGCTGTATCACCTACTTCGGTGATTCTGATTTGTGACAATAATTTTTTCATTGCGTTGATATTTTGAAATGTTAAATATATTTTATCTAAAATTATTTATATTTAATAATATGCCCAACTCATTAATTTACTTATAGATTGAACATTACACAAATAGTTATCATTATTCCCATCATACATTTCCAATTCAATTTTACTATTTCCTATTATTACTTTACTTTTATTATTTTTAGGTACTGGAAGAAATACTATAAAACTCCTTTCTATTTTATCTGCCTTCAAATTAAATACCATCATTACTGATTCATAGTCTTTTTGTATCACAAAATATAAACCTTGTGATAACCCTGGCTCATTATATCCCCAAAAATGATAGGGATAGATTCTTTTTTCTGTATTTTTAATCTGTTCACGAATAATATCATAACTCTCATCAAAAATTAATGAGTACCCTGTTTTTTGGAAAAAAAGCAAATATGCTGTTTTTAATATTGAATACTCAAGCTTCTCAGAGTTAACTTTTGTTTTTGGAAAGCTAAAATTAATCCTTTTATCTTTCTTAGTTTCCTCCATAATAGGATTTAATACATTAGGATTATTATTTTTTGAGCTAAAGGATAGACTCATTTTATTATTTTCATCTACCGAAAGTGTAGCATTAAAAGTATCTTCATCAATATCTACTAAGACTTTCATTTCAGATTTTGGAAGTAATTGTTTATTTTCTAACTCCTTCATTCTTTCTACAAGATGAGAATCTATTTTTGTACCAGCTTCGTTATTACAATCTTTACAGGTTAGGATATTTGCTTTTCCTCCAAGCGATTTTGGTGGAGCATCTTCTAATGTCAAAAAATCATTTTCAGCTAAACAAAGACTCTTGTATCCTTTCAAACAAAGAGGGCAATAATATGTGTCCTTTTCTGCATTAATTAAATTTTCATCTATTAACAAATTAATATTTTTTATATATTCTGTAAAAATTTTTTCTCTTTTTTCCTTTGACATATTCTAAAATTTTTATTTCATTCCCTCCCACATTTTTTTATTTCTGTCGGTTAATTAACCGACACTCGCTTTTATATATTTTCTACCATCGGTTAATTAACCGTTGCTCATTTTTATATATTTTCTGCCGTCGGTTAGTTAACCGTTACTCATTTTTATATATTTTGGAGCTTCGGTTAATTAACCGAAGCTCACTTTTATTCATTTCCTACCAATGGTTAAATAATTTCCCTACAAAGATTTCAATTTCTCCTCCAAAATCGCGATTTTCTCCAGTGTGTCTTTTTGTTTTTTACGCTCGGTTTCTACAATTTCGGGCTTGGCGTTGGCAACGAACTTTTCATTGCTCAGTTTTTTCTCCACCGAAACCAAAAAGCCTTTCAGGTAAGCCAATTCTTCTTCGGTTTTCTTTTTTTCTTCGCCTAAATCTAAGTTTTCGCTTAGTGGAACAGAGATTTCCACCGCTCCCACTAGGAAAGTGAAGCTCGGCTTGTCCGTTTTCTCGGAATAATGAATCTGAGAGATGTTCGCCAGTCTTCTGATTACATTTTCATTCGCAAAAGAGCTTTCGCTGGTGAATAATTCCACTTCTTCCCTTGGCGAAATTCCTTTGCTCTGGCGGTAATTTCTCACACCTGAGATGATTTCTTTCGCTGTATCAAACGCAGAGATGGTATTTTCATCAAAACTTTCCGCATTTTTCTGCTGGGCGATAACAAGCGCTTCTGATGTGTTTCGCTCCGCGATATGCTGATAAAGCTCCTCCGTAAGGAATGGCATAAACGGATGAAGAAGTCTCATCAGCTCCTCAAAGAACTTGATGGTTTGGTCATAAACCTCCTGAGAAATACTTTCCCCAAAATTAGGTTTCACCGCTTCCAAATACCATGAACAGAAGTCATCCCAAATCAATTTGTAAAGCAAATGCAGCGCATCTGAAATTCGGAATTTCTCAAACTGGTCATTGATTTCGCTGATGGTTTTATTCATCTGATTTTCAAACCAAACAATCGTTTGTTTTTCAGCCTCTCCAGCTGGTTTTGCTTCTTTTGTCCAGCTTTGTGTCAACTTAAATGCATTGTATATTTTCGTTGCAAAGTTTCTTCCTTGCAACATCAAATCCTCATCAAAAAGAAGGTCATTTCCAGCCGCAGAACTCAGCAAAATCCCCACTCTCACGCTGTCCGCACCATATTTGTCAATCAATTCCAATGGGTCTGGTGAATTCCCCAGAGATTTGGACATTTTTCTTCTTTGTTTATCCCTTACAATCCCTGTGAAATAAACATTTTTAAACGGAACTTTTCCTCTCCATTCCAGCCCTGCCATTATCATACGAGCCACCCAGAAGAAAATAATATCCGGCCCTGTAACCAAATCTGCCGTTGGGTAATAGTAGTTAATATCCTTATTTTCAGGGTCTAAAAGTCCATCAAAAACAGACATCGGCCACAGCCAAGAAGAGAACCAAGTGTCCAGTGCATCTTCATCTTGGCGAAGGTCAGCCATTTCTAAATTTGGATTTTTAGCTTTGGCTAATTTTAGGGCTCCATCTATGTTTTCAGCCACTACAAAATCATTTTCACCATCACCATAGTAGTACGCTGGAATGCGCTGTCCCCACCATAGCTGCCGCGAAATATTCCAATCGCGGATGTTTTCCATCCAGTGTTTATAGGTGTTTTTGAACTTTTCGGGATGGAATTTTATTTCATCATTCATCACCGCATCCAGAGCAGGTTTTGCGATTTCGGACATTTTCAAAAACCACTGTTGTGATATTTTTGGCTCTATCACAGCTCCTGTTCTCTCAGAAGTTCCTACTTTATTTACATAATCTTCGGCTTTTATCAAAAGATTTTTTTCTTCTAATTCTTTGGCAATGGCTTTTCTTACCCCAAAACGATTTTTCCCTACATAATGCAGACCATGCTCGTTTAGGTTAGCATCATCATCCAAGATATCAAGCATCGGAAGGCTGTGTTTCTGCCCGATTTCATAGTCATTGACATCGTGAGCAGGAGTAATTTTCAAAGCTCCTGTCCCAAATTCTATATCCACATAATCATCTTCAATAATCGGAATTGCACGATTTACAATCGGAACAATGGCTTTTTTCCCTTTCAGATGAGCGTATCTCTCATCATTAGGATTGATACAAATAGCTACATCACCAAAAATAGTTTCTGGACGAGTGGTAGCCACTGTAAGGAACTCCTCTAAGCCTTCTATTTGGTATTTTAAGAAATATAATTTTCCGTTTTGCTCCTTGAAAATCACTTCCTCATCGGAAATGTTAGTTTTCGCCTCTGGATCCCAGTTTACCATTCTGTAACCACGGTAAATCAGCCCTTTGTTATACAAATCAACAAAGGATTTTATCACCTGCTGAGAAAGCTTGTCCTCCAATGTGAAACGAGTTCTGTCCCAATCGCAAGAGCAGCCCAGTTTTTTAAGCTGTTCTAGGATAGTTCCGCCATACTGATTCGTCCAGTCCCAAGCGTGTTTTAGGAACTCCTCACGGGTAATATCCGATTTACTAACGCCCTGTTCTTTCAGTTTAGCCACTACTTTCGCCTCTGTAGCGATGGATGCATGGTCTGTCCCTGGCACCCAGCAGGCATTGAAGCCTTTCATTCTGGCTCTTCTCACCAAAACATCCTGAATCGTGTTATTCAGCATGTGTCCCATGTGTAGAATCCCTGTAACATTAGGCGGCGGAATGACAATGGTGTAAGGCGGTTTGTCATTCGGTTCAGAGTGGAAAAATTTGTTTTCCAGCCAGTAGTTGTACCATTTTTGTTCCGTTTCTTGCGGATTGTATTTATCTGGAATTGCCATTTTAGTATTTTTTAGATTTGCAAAAATAGGATAAAGCAACAAAATTATTGCAATTTTTATTTAAAATTAACCAAAATAAAAAAAGCCATTCACACCGAATGGCTTTTTAGGTTTATAAATTAGGATTTTTAAGTCTTGCTTCTCTTGGGAAAGGCAGCGTATAGCGGGCATCTCCTGCGCTGAGCGTGTAAGTAGTTCCACCATAAACATGGATGATAGAAGGCTGGGTAGTTCTTCTTAAATCAAACCAACGAAGCCCTTCGAATGAAGTCTCTCTCGCTCTTTCGTTCAGTAGTTCTGTGTAATATGCATCACCAGAAAGCCCGTTAATAGTGGTTGTAAAATTCGTTAATCCCGTTGAATTATATCTCTTCGCTGCTAAAGCCAATAAAGTGTTTTTAGAATCTGTTTCTCTTCCTAATTTTGCTAAAGCTTCGGCTTTTATGAGCATAACTTCTCCTACTCGGAAAGAAACTTTAAACTCATAGAACTGCTGAATTTTTTCGTTCGTTTTTTTATCTTGAGAAAAAGCCACCATAGACTGAAGCATCATCGCAACCAATAATATTTTCTTCATTGTATTTAAATTTTATTTAAAAAAATCAAAAACGGAGGGCAAAAATACTAAGTTTTTTTCTAAAAATTCATAAAATTTTATGATTTTCTGAAAAATAGCCCTATAAAAACTCCTCTCTATTAAAACAAAATAAAAATTTATAACTATTTTTGAACAAAATACATTTAATATCAAATATCTAAATCATATGAAACAAGAAATTCTTAACAGAATCCAAGCCCTAGGAGGCGACATCAGCCAAGTTAAAGGCACTTCCTTAGCGGATGACCTATTGGCTATTACTTTTGATACCGTACTCTATCCAAAGCCTCAGGACACTCCTTGGGCAAAGGCAGAAGATACTGAGCCTATTTATGGCATAGGCGCGTGGGTAGATGATCATAGAGAACTTTACCAAACGGATAAAAAGGATTTCTATGACCAGATGATTGCTCAGTTCTATCGACTTACGGAAGAATCTTATGGACAACACTTTTGGACAGTCAGCCTCTTTACCCCTTTCAAAGAGGGAACTGATGATTATGAAGAATGGTATGATGATTTCTCCGATGAGGGTTTTACAGACCTTACAGAAATCACAAAAGTTACAGGTGACAAGACCCCTGATTTCATAGAACTTTTCTATACATATGGTTATCCAGACCATATATACATAGCCCTGAGCGACCCTAATCCCGAAAACCCTACTCTCTTTGGGACTGACCACGAGATGTTTTTCAGTGATATAGATAATATGGGAAACTTGGAGGACTATCTCAATACCCTAATGACGCCGGAAGAACTTATAGAAATAGTAGAAAAAGCGTTGGCTAAATAATTTTTATTTTTAATTAAATCTAAAAAAACAACCACTAATGAACTTAGAAGAACTTAGAGAGTATTGCCTTTCCTTGCCCTATGTTACTGAAGATATGCCTTTTGGTGAGAATGTTTTAGTCTTTCGGATTTGTAATCGCATTTTTGTGCTTACAAATTTAGAATCAGTACCTTTGCGGGTGAGCCTCAAATGCAACCCCGAGCGTGCCATAGAACTCCGCGAGCAGTATCCTGAGCAAATCATCGCGGGCTATCACCTGAACAAGAAACATTGGAACACCGTGCTTTTAGAAGGTCTGCCCATTGTCCTTACCAAAGAAATGATTCAGCATTCTTACGACCAGGTACTTGCCAAAGTTCCCAAGAAAGAGAGAGAACTTTTAACCCATAAATAAAATGAGACAGAAATTTACACTTATCACTTTAGGTGTCCGCGACTTTAAGAAAGCAGTTGCCT
>CAUQSG010000051.1:0-12060 GCA_963520725.1 uncultured Flavobacteriaceae bacterium
TTATTTCATAATGCCTGATAATGGGCTTTTCAGCTTAATTTTTCCAGAGATAAAACCTGAAAAAATCTATGAAATTTCTCACAATGCGTCTGATGATGATAGAATATTCACTCCCATAGATATTTTTGTACCCGTGGCTGTACATCTACACAAAGGAAATGATACCAAACTTATAGGAAAGCAAATCAAAAGTATAAAAGAAGTGGTTTTCCCAAAACCTAACTACAATGAAACCCAAAAAATGATTGCAGGAGAAATAGTCTATATCGACCATTTTGGGAATGCTGTTTCTAATATCAGCAAGGAAATTTTTGAAAAGCATCTTTCAGGAAACCAAAATTTTAAAATAAAATTCAGGGAATGTTCGATGAAAAATATAGTCAAAAAACATACCGATATTATCACAGATTGGGAAAAGGAAAACTTTTTTTTGGCGAAAGAATTGGCTTTATTCAATGAAGCTGATTTGCTGGAAATCGCCATGTACAAAGGAAGTAAGACCAACGGAGCCGCTCCTCTGATGGGACTAAATATCGGTGAAAAAATCTATGTCGTATTTAGCTGATTTTATTTTTCGGATAATTTTATAAGGCAGAAAACTGCGTAATTCAGCATATCAAAATAGTTGGCTTCTAGACCTTCGGATATCAATGTTTTGCCTTCGTTATCTTCTATCTGTTTGGTTCTCAATATTTTTTGATAAATCAAATCAGTCATTGAGCTGATCCTCATATCACGCCAAACTTCACCATAATCGTGATTTTTCTTCTCCATCAAGTCTCTTGCTTTTTGGATAAAATCATCATAAAGCGCTAGAATTTCGGCTTTATCTTCTTTGCCCAAAACCTCTGAAACTCCCCTATCCAGCTGGATAAGAGCAATAACGGAATAATTTACAATCGCTATAAATCCCTCCTCTTCATCTTCATCTATCATCTTTTTGTCAGTCATCTGCAGCGTTCGGATTCTATTAACTTTGATGTAAATTTGGTCAGTCACCGAACTGGGACGCAGCACCCGCCACGCAGCACCATAATCTGCTAATTTCTTCTCAAAAAGACTTCTACAAACTGCAGAAATTTCATTATATTGATTTATAGTGTTTTGCATTTTGATAAAATATTCGCCCAAAGATAAGAAATTATTATTTTTGTAGTATGAAAAATTTGCAGTCATTTTCTATCAATTGCCGTGGAGTTCTTTTGGATTTAACAATTCCAAAAATCATGGGAATTCTCAATCTGACACCAGACAGCTTCTCTGATGGAGGCAAATTTAATGATGAAGTTTCGGCTTTAAAACAAACCGAAAAAATGCTTTCTGAGGGAGCTTCTATCATAGATATAGGCGCACAATCCACCCGCCCGAATGCTACATTTCTCACTGCAAATGAGGAAATTAGCCGACTAAAAAATATTATTTCATCCATCAAAAAGGAATTTCCTAAGGCTCTGATTTCACTGGATACTTTTCATAGCGAGGCTGCCTATTTTGGGTACAATGAGGGCATTGACATCATCAATGATATTTCTGGCGGACAATACGACCTTAATATGTTCCCTACGGCAGCTAAAACACAGCTTCCATACATCCTGACCCATGGTAATTCCACCTACGAAACCATGCATGAAAAGGAAGATTATCAAGATATTATCCTCGCCCTGAATCAGTTCTTTTCCAAAAAAACAGCAGAACTATTAGAATTAGGAGTAAAAGATATTATCCTTGACCCTGGTTTTGGTTTTGGGAAAACTATTGAAAATCAAAATCAAATGGTGGAAGAATTGGAACATATTTCCTTCGGAAAATATCCTATTTTAGTGGGAATTTCGCGGAAATCCTTTATTTATAAACCTCTTGGGAAATCGCCTCATGACATCAATGAAGAAACCCAGCAGCTCCATCTAAAAATGCTGAAAAAAGGAGCTAAAATCCTGCGCGTTCACGATGTTGCAGAGGCACAGCGAACCCTTCAAAACTTTTTATCATTGTAATTTATAAAAAATATAGATATGCTTAGTTCAAAATTTTTATCTCATCTTCAAAATGAATTGACTCAAATAGAAAATGATGGTCTCTACAAGAGAGAGCGCATCATCACTTCTTCACAAGATGCCGAAATCGTAGCCAATGGAAAAAAACTACTGAATTTCTGTGCAAATAATTACCTTGGACTTTCTAATCATCCAGAGGTGATAAAAGCATCACAAAGCACGATGGATACACACGGATACGGAATGTCTTCTGTAAGGTTCATCTGTGGAACACAGGATATTCACAAGAATTTGGAAAACAAGATTTCCGAGTTCTTAGGAATGGAAGACACTATCCTATACGCAGCTGCTTTTGATGCGAATGGTGGAGTTTTTGAACCGCTTTTCACTGACCAAGATGCCATTATTTCTGATGAGCTGAACCACGCTTCTATCATCGATGGTGTAAGGCTTTGTAAAGCTGCCAGATACCGCTATAAAAACAATAATATGGAGGATCTGGAAGCCCAGCTGAAAGCTGCTTCAGAGAAAAATCACCGCTTTAAAATCATCGTAACAGACGGCGTTTTCTCTATGGATGGCATCGTGGCTAATCTAAAAGGAGTATGTGATTTGGCTGAAAAATATGATGCTTTAGTAATGGTGGATGACAGCCACGCCACAGGATTTATAGGAAAAACAGGGCGAGGCACTCACGAAGCTAATGATGTGATGAACCGAGTGGATATCATTACTTCTACCCTTGGGAAGGCTCTTGGTGGTGCTATGGGTGGTTTCACATCAGGGAAGAAAGAAATTATAGACATGCTGAGACAGCGTTCCCGCCCTTATCTTTTCTCTAATTCGCTAGCGCCAGGGATTGTAGGAGCAGCGACAAAAGTACTGGAAATGCTGTCTAAAGACACTTCTCTGAGAGACAAAGTAATGGAAAACGCCCAATATTTCCGTTCTGAAATGAAAGCCAAAGGATTTGACATTCCAGATGGTGATGCGGCAATCGTCCCAGTGATGCTTTATGATGCTAAACTTTCACAAAAAATGGCTGAAAGACTAATGGATGAAGGCATCTATGTGATAGGTTTCTTCTATCCAGTGGTACCGAAAGAAAAAGCAAGAATACGAGTTCAGCTCTCTGCTGCCCACACGAAAGAACACCTAGACAAAGCCATCACTGCTTTTGAAAAAGTAGGAAAAGAATTGGGAATTATTTAATCATTGACAAAAAAAAGACTTATCATAGTGATAAGTCTTTTTTTGTATTGGGTTAGAATTTTAATTGTGCTTGTAATCTTATCAAACCTCCTTTTTCGTGGTAGTTAGGATTTGCGAAATCTTTGTGAGCTCTGTCTGATATAGTGTACATCGCTACAAGTTCAAAGGCTTTGAATGGATGCCATTCTAGTCCTATTTCCATTTCTTTTACATTGTAGCTTCTAGCATCTAGCTCGTGTTTCTTTCCGCCTTTGTAGTGCTGAAGTCTTACAAATGGAATGAACTTTTGGTCCCATTTATTGATAAAATAAGAGAATGTCGCATATCCACCATATAGGCTTTTAACTTCTACTGAATTTGTAGCTGCATCATATTCAGGGCCTTTACCAATGTTATATTCCGCCTGTATCCCAAACGGCTGTGGATAAAGAACAAACGATGCCGCTATTCTTTGGTCTAAATATTCTTTGTTAGTATGGGTAATTGTTCTCTCATTTGTTTTAGGCAAGACAAATTTCCCTGTATAAGCTTGTATCCCAGGTTCTATAATCTGATTTCCTACCTTAAATGGATAAGAAAATCTAGCCACCCAGTGGAATTTTTTGTTCTTATCATAGTTATTCCCCGTTTGTCCGTTATAGAATCCCAAGGCAAAAACCCCAAAATCCCCCGAGTGTTTCAGGCCTTTTTTGTAAAGATAATCCATAATCTCTTTCTCCTTCTCTCTCGCCCACAAGAAATAAACACCCAAATCCCTTTCATCTTTTAGACCACTATTGATGGCATCATTTCTATCCAAAGGAAGCCTGTCGCTACTAGACTGAAGGTTCTCATAGCCGAAAGGAACTTTACTCTGCCCGATACGGATTTTGTATTCGTTTTTAGAGTTTAAACCCAAGTCAAAATAAGCGTCTTTAATAACCCCTACATACTTTTTGTCCCCCACTGTTTTAGCAAAATCGGGCTGGATGTAGAAAAATACTCTTGGAGTAATCTGCCCAGAGAATTTGAATCTCAACCTTCTGAAAGACAATCCATCCGCTTCATTCCCCCAGAAGTGGTCGCACTGCTCACAGCCTAGATTAGGATTATTTTCTAGAAATTCATTGTATCTCACTTGAACATATCCTCCGACAGAGATTTTATCATACCATTTGGAAGCCTTTTTTTCTTCTTCCTTTTTATCGGCTGAGCTGGCAGCCACCATTTCCTTTAAAGACTGGATTTCCAGCTTTAAAGAGTCTAATTCCTTCTTATTAGAAATTACCAGAGAATCCTTAGCCGACTGATTTTCTTGAGCGAAAACCATAGATGATGCTAAAGCAAGAGATGTGAATGCTATTTTTCTCATTTTTAAATTTTTAAACTTGGCAAATATAATTATTATTTATTTCAAAAATCTTTATATTTTTTATAAATTCACATTTTATTTGTTAAAAACTTATCATAATTGTTAAAATTTGGTTAAAATTTTATTATTTTAATTAAAACAACGAGCATATTTAAAAGAAAAAATATATTTTTGTCATCAAACAAATATTAAAATATTATATTTTATGAAAAAGGTAGTGTTAAAATCAGCTCTAGTATTAGGAGTAATTTTGAGTGTGGCAGCTTGTAAGAAAGAAGAAAAAAAAGATGCACATGCTGACCACAAAAAAGAAAGAAAACACAAATCAGACGACGAAAAAACAAAAGAAGTAAATGGTATTGAAATTACAGAATACCATGTTTTATCAGAAGAAGATCAGAAAAAACTAACTCCTGATATGGTACTTCAGCAATTAGCTGCTGGTAATGAGCGCTTTAGAACAGGAGAAGTTACTGCCAGAGACCACTCTACTGCGGTGTTACAAGCAGTTGATGGACAATATCCAAAAGCATATGTTTTAAGCTGTATAGATAGTAGAGTTCCTGTAGAGGATGTTTTAGACCAAGGTATCGGTGACCTATTCGTAGGAAGAGTAGCTGGTAACTTCGTAAATGTAGATCAATTAGGAAGTATGGAATATGCTGTAAAATCTGGTTCTAAAGTAATTATGGTGCTAGGACACGAGAGCTGTGGTGCTGTAAAAAGTACAATCGATGATGTGAAATTGGGTAACATCACTGAAATGCTTACTAAAATAAAACCAGCTGTCGCTATGACAAATAAAACTTTCACAGGTGAAAAATCTACTAAAAACAAGCAATATGTGCATGATGTAGCTGTAAACAATGTGAAAAATACAATCGATGAAATCCGTAAGAGAAGTCCATACATCAAAGAAAAAGAGGACAAAGGAGAAATCAAAATCGTTGGTGCTTACTACTCTCTTAAAGATGCTAAAATCGAGCGTATAAACTACCAAGTAGATGGATTAAGCGAAAACTAATAATCTTTTTATATACAATCAAAAAGGAGTACTTTTTTCAAGTGCTCTTTTTTGTTTTTTGATTTCGCGCCATGTCCACGGAGCTACAGGGTTTTTATCCTGCCAAAGTCCTCGCTTATTTTCCCTCGCTTCAGTTTCTATCTTGTCATATTCCCTATCAGAAGAATATTTCTTAAAATGCCATGCATATCCAGCTCTTACAATTTCTTTATTGATATTAGTTTGCCCAACGAATACTTCTGCGATGATTCTCTGATATCTGTCCTTCTTCTTTTGTCTGACGATTTTCACTTCTTTTCCGAAACATAAATCTGATGCAAATTTCTTTGCATTTTTCCCAAAAGGCTGTCCCTTTTCTGGTGCATCTATATGATTAAGCCGAACTTTAATCTCTTGATTTTCTTGATATAAAACCTTAAAGGTATCTCCATCCGAAATCCCTACGACTTTTGCATAAAACTCACTGGGCAAGTCTTGTGCTGATGCAGAACAGCAGCAAAAAACGGCTACGATTAAAAATATTATTCTTTTCATTTTTAAATAAAAAAGAGAAGTAAAAAACTTCTCTAAATTTTAAATTTATATTTCTACTGCTTTTATCAATCTATTTTTATCACTGAAATATTCCTCGATAGAAATCATACTTTCCGTACGCATTACATCATCTATGTCATTGATTCCGTAGATTATTCTCTTGGCATCATCTGTATCTTTCGCTCTGATTTTACAGAAGATATTGTATTTCCCTGCAATAACGCTTAATTCTGTCACATTTGGGATTTTTTCTAACTCTTTTAGGACAGCCATTGTCTTATTTGATTTACTCAAAAAAATACCAACATAGGTGATAAATCTGTAGTCTAGCTTCGTGTAATCTATCACGAGAGATGAACCACGGATGATTCCTACATCCTCCATTTTTTTAACTCTCACATGGATAGTTCCTGCGGAAACTCCCATTTTCTGGGCAATTTCTGTAAAAGGCATCCTCGTATTTTCTACTAAGTAATCTAAAATTTTTTTATCAATTTCATCAAGTTGTGAATTATGCATATCTTATCCTTTTTATCAATGTTTAATACAAGTTTTCAATCGTTGGACAAAAATACTTGTTTTATTCAATTATAAAAGGATTTTTCAATAAAAATTTTAATTTGACTTCATAGTATCTTGTTTGATGCTGTCTTTCTTAGTTTCTTGAGTTTCTTTTTTAGACTTTTTCTTTGGTAAAAACCTATTAAATCCATATGAAAGCACTATACCACCACCATATGTCTGGTTGGCTCCCGCAGAGCTTCCTAGAACCAACCCTACATTAGAAGGTTTAGAATATACCCTTCCTAAGAGGCTTCCATTATTATTTTTAGACATATCATATTCTATAATTCCTTCTCCTGAAAGATAGTTATTCTGCGTCCTTGTGCTTCCTGACAAAGGAACTCCTGTTCCTGCTTTTATGGTAAGCCTTGGCGAAATGGCATAGCTCACTTTTGCACTTGCTCTGTCGCTAGTATTTAAGCTTTCTGAACCTTTGATGTAATCTAAATCAACTTGTAAATCACTACTAATCGAGTTAAACGCTGAGCTCAACTGCTGGAAGAATACATTCACCCCAGAAGCTATTGCCGAAGAAGCATTTGTATTAGAGACATTGAAGTTTCCTAACGCCAAAATGGATGCAAACTGCAAGACACGCTCCTCTTCCGTAGCCAATTTAGTATTTAGCACCTCACGAACTTGGCTGGACACCTCTGGAGCTTGGATTACAGGTCGTATATTTGGAGCTGTAAGTCTGTTGGTTATTTTTGTCTGCAGCTCTACATTCACTGGCGGAAGAGACCCCGTATTTAGATACTCTCCCATATTAGAAACTATGGCATCATAGCTGGCTGTAATGTTCAGTTCTGGATTCATAACATCTCCATTCCAGTGCAGATTACTTCCTTTTTTAATATCAAATTTTTTCTCTAAAATAGCCTTTGAAATGTATGTTCCAGACTCTACAGAATAACCACCAAACATACGCATATTACCAGTCTTATCCATACTGAATTTCATATTTTTGGTATTCCCCTGAACGCTGATATCCCCTACTTCATCTCCTACTAAAACATTGACCGTAGAGTTTTTGTCAGCCGAAATGTTCAGGTTGATATCCATAGCCAAACCTGTTCGTTTTTTCTCTGCTACCACTACATTTCCTTCCTTATTTTCTTTCAAAAATCTTAGCATTTTAAATTCATCTCCCGAACTTGCCGAAGCACTATTAAGAGTGAAAATACTATTTTTCAATACATCAGCTGTGGCATCTATTTTCAAAGTTTGATTTTCAAAGCCCACAAAGATATCTCCTTTAGCAAAAATCATTCCCCAGAAAGTATCAAAATCTTTCTGCTCTGTATTTAGAAGCATAAGGTCATCCGCACGAATAAGAAGGTCGGCACCAATATTAGACAAATCTGATAAACTCAAACGCCCGATGGAAATCATCCCTTTCGAGTTGGTTCTATGGTCTTTAACACCGACAAGGTTAAAGAGTAAGTTTCCATTAGAAACTGTAACAACTGTATCATCAAAGGTATAATCCACCCCTGAAAATTTCAACTTCAGAGCAAAGCCTTTCATGGCGATATCTCCGCCATAGTTCAGGTCTTTGGGCGTTCCATCTATCTTTAGCTCTCCCGTAGCTTTCCCTTTAAAATTAGAAAAGATATCCTTCACAAACACCTGAACAAAGCCTAAATCAAAATCATCCAATTTAGCTACAAGGTCTAGTTTAGGCGATTTCATGTTGTTATCTATCGTCCCTTCTATAGCCAATTTATCATTCCCAAACCATTCGCCAGATTCTATATTGGCTTTTACATTATAAACATTCTCATACTCGCTTGCCTCAGCATTGATGATTAGATTTCCTAAATAGTTGTCACTTAGACTAATATTCTCTATTTTAAGGTCTATCAACGGAACTAAAGCTCTCTGGTTCATTTTCACTTTCAAACTACCATTGGCTACCCCTTTCAAGTCTATTTTGCTATCCTGATGCACTACTGCAAGGATTTTAGAAATGTCCATGTTTTTAACATCTCCTGACAGGTCAAAATCCTTTCCGTTTTTAAAAATTCCATTGACAAGAATTTCACTGTCATCAGAATATAATCTCAGATTTTTGATTTGAAAATCTTTAGTTTTTTTCCTATAAACGATGGAATGGTCAAGCTCCGGAGAGGTATCCACCATCCAGATAAAATTACTCAACTTAAGCTCTGTAGGCGAAAATTTCACTACATAATCCCCATTAGCACTCATAGACTGCTCTATATCAGCTGCATAGGGCGTCCATTGGTTCTTTTTTTCTTTTTCCAATGTCCCTACTTTTAGACTTGCTAAGATGTTTAGCTTTTGATTATCTTTATTTTGAGCCTTTATGTTGATATCCTTTAATACACTTCCTTGGTATTCAGTCCTTTCGACATTCGCTGACCAATAGTCATCAGGGTTAGAAGTATCTATCCTAAGGGCTATATTTCGTGCCATGATACTGTCTCTTTCTACTCCTTCACGAACTTCATAGTCAGGATTAACTTTTGCTAAAAGCCTTTCTGCTTCAGAGATTTCCGCCTCTTTTTCCATTACATATTTAAAGGAAGGAGCATCCAAATTCAGTTTTAGATGGTCAGTATTTCCATCAAAACTTCCTGTAATTTTTGCTCCATCTGCAATAGAAATATTAGGTTCAAAATAGTCTATCAATTTCTGATGAACATCGATATCCATCGTAAAATTTTGACCTTTATAGTATTTTTTTACCTTATTTCCTGCCAAAAGTCTATTTGCTCCCTCTTGGAACATTCCTCCGATGTCTTCCAGATTAAATTTACCCGAAATTTTACCCTTCACAGCATCTGGCATATCCACCTCTATCACTCTATTTCCGCCTTCCATAGCCACTTTCACGGCTCCATTCGGGATAGAAACGGGCTTATTTCCACCCAAAGTCACATTATTTATAGTCGCATCAAGGTCTAAATCGTTAATATTGGTCATCGAAACTTTACCCTTCACATTTCCTCTAAATGTATTCGTTCCCGAACCTGAAGCCCCGAAATAAGCCAAATTCAAATGGTCTATCTTCGCATCCACATCAGCAGAAAGTCTCGGTTTGCTGAAATCTATTTTACCATTTACCACGCCTCTAGCCTGCGTGTCATTGATGCTGATTATCCCTTTAAACTGCTTTTGCGCCAGTTCCCCATCTAGAGAAATATTGTTCAATGTTTTTCCCATGAGTTCTATTTTTGAAATCTGGGATTTTGTATTTAGAGATAAAGTATTGATATCAAAGCCTTTACCCTGCACATTGAATTTTCCAGAAACCAGCCCAACCTGCTTATTTTTCGTTAAAATCGTTGTATTCAGGTCTTTTAAAGTCAGATTTCCGCTATATTCAGGCATTTTAGAAGAGTAATTTCTAAGAACAAAATTATCAATCTGCGCCTGCCCTATTCCTGTAATCAAATTCCCCTTCGCAGCCACTCGGTCTTTATTGAGGTCTGCAAATCCATTATATTTTATATGCCCAAAATCATCAGCCACACCTCCCATTTTTTTCGCAATGAAAGTCGGCAGAGATTCTTTCAGCCCTTTATAAGTGAAGGCAGCAGAAATTTGATTACTTTTAATATTGAAATTCCCCTCCATCAGTTTAGCCAACCTGATTTCTGAAGTCTGGATTTCATTATCTTTTACTTTTATCAAAAAGTTTTTAAGGACAAAATCATTCAGCGTTCCATCCATCTTCCCGAAAAGCTGGTATTTTTGGTAATTATCCCAGTTTTTCACGAAATAGCTGATGTCATATCCATGGAGATAGCTGCCTCTTTTGAGGTTCATATCCCACACTACTTTATTGTTAAAATCTTTCCAACCTGTCTTTTTATCAAGGTTAAAAACCAAATCACCCTGCAAGAGCGAATGGTCTGTATGGAAAATCAAATCTTTCAGTTCCAGTTTTTTATTTGTTACCGTAACATCTCCAGAAAGCGCTTCCAGCTTATGTTTTTTGCCCCATCGTTCTGTCACGAAAGAAAATTTATTAAGCTTCAAAGTGACATTTGGACCATTTGTTTTTAAATCAGAAACATAGGCATTAAAATTCTCTGCTTTCAGCCAATTGCCATCCTCTCCTAGATTTTGATTGACAATAGAAACTTTTCCATTGATAATTTCTATTCTGGTCGTAAATTTAGCTGGTGGTTTAGTAGGGTCTTTCGGAGTGTCAAATTTTTCAATATACTTGGTAAAATTATCCTGCTCCTCGCCTTTATAGGTAATTACTTTTAAATCAGGTTCTTCTAGACTTATTTTTTGAAATTTTAAATCTCTGGAATTAAAAGCTATAGCAAACCAGTCCGAATGTGCGGTAAGTTTTTTAGCCTTCAAAAATTCAAAATCATGATGGTCTTTTGCAGAAACGCCATTGATAACCACATCTCCTAAAAAGTTAATCTCCACATTTTCAGCACTGAATGTGGTTTTAAATTCCTTATTTAGAAAACAGATAGCTTCCTTTGCGAGTTTATCCTTTACCGAAGGGATATTGATAGCTATCAGCAGTGAAACAACCAAAAATATAAAACTAAAAAAGCAGAACAAAAACAGCTTTGCCCACCATGAAAGTTTTTTTACCTTTTCCTTTACATTTTTTATCGAGGATTTGTTGTTTTCTTCTCCGATTTCGTTGTTATCTATATTTTTATCTATATTTGCCATTATGAATGCACCTATTATTTTAGGGATAGAATCCTCCTGTGATGACACCTCCGCTGCGGTAATTAGGGAACGAAAAATCCTCTCTAATATTGCTAATACGCAGACTATTCATAATGAATATGGTGGTGTAGTTCCTGAGCTGGCTTCCCGTGCTCATCAACAGAACATCATCCCTGTAGTTCAAAAATCACTTGCAGAAGCAAAGATACAACAAAATGAGATTTCTGCAATAGGTTTTACACGAGGACCTGGGCTTTTGGGTTCACTTTTGGTAGGAACCTCCTTTGCGAAGTCTTTGGCAATGTCCCTAGATGTCCCATTGATAGAGGTCAATCATCTCCAAGCGCATATTTTGGCTCATTTTATAAGCGATGCCAATCCCACTCCTCCACAGTTTCCATTTCTGTGCCTTACAGTAAGTGGCGGACATACGATGATAGTTTTGGTGAGAGATTATTTTGATATGGAAATTATCGGAAAAACCATAGATGACGCAGCTGGAGAAGCTTTTGATAAAATCGGAAAAATATTCGGTCTGGACTATCCTGCGGGAGCTATTATTGATAAACTCGCCCAAAATGGAAATCCTGATGCTTTCACTTTTGGGAAACCTAAATTGGAAGGATATGATTATTCTTTCAGCGGTATTAAAACTTCTGTTTTGTATTTTATCCAAAAAGAATTACAGAAAAATCCTAATTTCATTA
>CAUQSG010000052.1:0-11769 GCA_963520725.1 uncultured Flavobacteriaceae bacterium
ACATAAAAAAGCACCTTTTTGAAAAGGTGCTTTTTAGTTAATTTTTCGGTAAAATAGGATTTCCTTTTATATCCAAAACAAAGTACTGACCGCTTTGGTCGGTTGCTAAGAAATACACAGTGGCTTTGTTCCTATTTGTTACATCATATTCCTCATCCTCCATCATTATTTCTGATGAAGTATAAAGTATACTGTAAATTTTATACTTTTCCTGTGGTTTTATCAGCCATTTTTGTGTGGATGTATCTACTATACCCGATTTTTTTATTTTCTTAATATCATCGTTATCTTTCTGAAGACTATACCCAAAAGCACTTTGATGCCCCTCTCCAATGACATAAGACCTCGGTTCATTCATTAGCTTACCATAGAGTTTTCTCTTCCCTGATATAGTTATAAAGCCCTTTTTACCATCGAAACCTTCTACATAAAAAATTTTTTCGTTTGGATTTTTATCTTTATAAAGATAGGAGTCTTTTATAACTCTAAAATGAAACCCTTTGAGTTGTTCTCCTCGTTCATTAATAAGAACATCACTGTTATCTTTTTTAGTAGCTATAGCATAATACTCTTCTTTGTAGAGTATTGGTTTTAATATATATTTATATTTTGTCTCATCAACTTCTATCTTCCTCTTTTCCTTTACTTGCAAAGGTGAGTTATCAGCATCAACAGTCTGGACTGCTGCGACAGGATAAATCAACCCTACTTCTGATTCTAATCTATAATCTGAATAAATTATCTCACTTTCTTCACCAGATTCTCCATATATTTTAACATAGATATCAGGATTAAAAGTACTAGGTTCATTTAAGATAAAATCTGTGAGGATTTTTCTAGATTTCACATCCATCAGCGCCCATTTTTTGCCGTCTTTGGAATATGGAACTAGGTCTGTAGGCTTGTAGTTTTTTATTTTATCTACAATCTGTTCCTTTATTATCTTTTCAATATTTTGTGCAAAGCCCCATACACCTATGAAGAGCATCACAGCTAATAAAATCCTTTTCATTTTCTTTTTTATTTTGTGTGCAATTTACGGATTTTTTAATTTGGTTTTAAGAAACTTCTTTGTTTTATAATAAACAAGGGACTTTTGAAATTTCAAAAGTCCCTAAGAAGCAGTTTCACTGTTTTATTTATTGAATTTCCGAGAATTATCCTCTTTTGTGATGTAGATACCATCATCCAAGGTTGTTTGTATAAACTCATAACCACAATAGGCACAATGAGTTACACCATCTCGTTTGGCTCGTCCTGCGCCACAGTTTGGGCAGTCCTGCGTATCAATTTCAGCCGTGTCTTTCGGCTGGAAAATATCATCTCCGTATTTTTTCTGAGCCTGAGACCTTTGTTTCATTCGTTCCAGAAAAGACATCGCATTTCCAGACGATTTATTTTCGTCCTCCATTGGTTTATTATTTTAATGCCTGATTATCAAAGACTTGATAATATTTCTGCTTTCTTTTCCTTATATTCGGTTTCATCTATAAGCCCACTCTCAAAAAGTGTTTTTAGTTTTTGAAGTTTGGCCGTGGCATCATCTTGAACCGAATTTTGTGGCTGGTTTTGCTGTGTCTGCTGCTGCATCGCGCTTATCATAGCCCCCATCGCCATGCCCTCCTGTATTCCTGAACTTATATTACTGCGGTCATTCCCTATCGCAATCGCTGTATTAAATTTCTGGAAACGCTCCATATCGCCTATCATATTCATATTAGTCACCTTGTCATAGAACTCCGTAACCTCCTCTGGGAGAGTCGCAGAACTCACCATAAACTGGGTAACTTCCACCCCAAAATCAGCAAAATAAGGCTCTATAAGTGGACGGATTTTTTCGCTCAAAGCAGTCATATTTCCAGCCAAATCAAGAACCGAAAGCCCCGCATTAGAAAGCACCTCACCGAACTTCGGCGCGATGAAATCCCTCAACTGGTTTTCAAGCTCAAAGACCGTAAGCATCGGATAAGTACCCGCATATTCTTTGAAAAACTTCGCTACATCCGTGATGCGCACATTATACGAACCAAAAGCCCTTACACGAACCTGCCCAAACTGCGGATCTCGCATAAGAATAGGCGCTGGAGTTCCCCATTTCAGATTTACAAACTGCTTGGTAGAGAAATAATATACATCGGCCTTGAATGGACTCTCAAAGCCATACTTCCAGCCTTTAAGCTTGGAAAGAATCGGAATATTTTTAGTGGATAATTCATGCGTTCCTGCTGGGAAAACATCCGCTGCCACACCTTCATTTAGGAAGAGTGCTGTCTGGCTCTCGCGCACGATAAGTTTCGCTCCGTTTTTTATTTCTTTATCTTGGTCTGGAACTTTCCACATTAGTAAATTTGGGTCTGGTTCCACCCATTCTATAATCTCTAAAAACGGAAGTTTTGAATTTGTATCTGCCATAACTTTATTTTTATAGTGTAAAATTATGACATTATGATACTCCCGCCAAAAAAAGAGCGTCTACAAAGTGTCTACTTCTTTTATAATACTTTGATTTTCAATATTTAAACAATATTTTGTAAAAAATCTTCCAAATCTTGTTCCTTGTCCAAATTCAGTTTTTGTTTGATTCTGTATTTGGTCATTCGGATACTTTTTGGCTCTACATTAAAGATGGTTGCAAGTTCTTTGGTAGACAATTTCAAATGAATATACGCACAATATCTAAGGTCAAGAGGCGTAAGCTTGTTATCCGACAAGGCATTCAGCTTACTGAAAAACTCTGGGTGGATTTCCTGAAACTCCTTCACAGACTGGTCCAGCGCTTCCTCCATTCGTTTCTCTTGTTTTAGTATCGTGTCTATATTTACATCGGTTTCCTTGGCTTTTATGCTCTCTCTGATTTCATCCAAAAGCTGATTTTTTCGCTCTATTTGGAGGGCGTTTGCTAAGGCTTCCTTGTGCATTTGGTCATTTTTTAACCGAAGTAGCTCCTGCTGTTCTTTTAGGCGGGCTTGCTCTTCTTGTTCCAGTAGAATACGGAGTTTAGACTCTCTTTCCACTCTTATTTTTTGGATAGAGAGCAGACGGCGCTGTTTTTCTTTGTGCAAAGTCTGAGCCTGAGCTTCCTGCTTTTCTTTTTGGAGGCGAAGCTCTTTTTCCGCCTGCAGTTTCATTCTATTAGTATAGTTTCTACGCACCAAAATCAGCAGAAACACAGCCATAATAGCCAGACTAATGTAGAGATAATTTTGGATTCTCCTGTTTTTTTCTCTCTCTTTTACTACTTCTATTTCGGATTTTATACGCTTGTTTTCGTATTGAGCTTCCAGCTTATGGGTTTGTTCCTGCTGGTTTTGGTCGTATATTTTATCGTTGTATTGTTCTTTTTGTTTTTTGAAAAATAGCGCTTTTTCAAAGTTATTATTATTTTGATAAAACTGAGAAAGAGCCTCCGAAATAGAAGCCAAAGTATGGTAATCTGGCGAGGACTGCTTCTCCATATCAGAATAGGCATCCACCAGTAGTTTTTCAGCCTTGTTAAAATCCCCCTGACGAATCGCCAGCTGCGCCAAAAGCCCGTCTGCATTGGCTTTCACTGATGAACTCGCATCTCGGTTCAGGGAAGTCTGCTTGGCGATTTCCGTGTATTTTCTTATGCTGTCCGCACTTCCTTTGGTCTGATAGTAGTAGTCCGCAATGTTGATATTGGTAATGGCATAAGTCTCTGGACTCACAAAATTAGGATGTTTATGATAAACCTCCGCTGATTTTTTGAGATAAATCAGTATACTATCCATATACTCTGGCTTTGGATTTTCTTTATACAGAAGTCCCATAGATGTAGACATAGCCGAATAGGCATTGGACAGCAGGTTGTAGTTTTTAGCTTTTTTAGCCGATTTTACAGCATCTATGGCGTATTTATAAGCCTGAGCCGTATGGTCAAGACTCGCGTGAGCCCCATAGAGAATGTAGTATATACGAGGTTTTAGCAGGTCTAAATTATGTTTCTGCGCCAAATCCAATGATTTCTGAGAAAACTCCACAGCCAAATCCCTTACTTCCAGATAGTTATAATAATATGCTTTGGTGTAATATCCATAGGCAAGGGCTTCAGGATGATTGATACTCTGGGCCTCTGCCATGGCTTTTTCTGTATAAATCTTCGCTGAATCCGAATTAGAAACCGAAAACTGGTACTTTACCATTTCCGAATAGACTTTGGGCAGTTCCTTTGCTGATTTCTGCCGAGCCTGTTTTTCGGCTGTTTTTATGGATTGGTATGCTTTATCAAACTGATGTCTCCCCCTCTGCATTTCGGCATTGGTAATAATCTGGTCTATTTTTGAACCTTGACCAAACACTAAAACTGAAAAAACACTAAAAATAAATGTGATTTTTTTAGCAATGAATTTCATCTCCTCCTTCATTGTTTTTATTTTACCCAAAGAACCAATACGCCATGATGATAGATGTCGTAATACCCACTAAATCAGACAACAGCATAGAAGAAATCGTATATCGTGTGTTTTTCACACCCACAGCCCCAAAATAAACTGCGATGACATAGAATGTAGTGTCTGAACTTCCCTGCAAAATTGCTGACAACCGAGCTGGGAAACTATCCACCCCGAAAGTAGTCATCGTGTCTATCATCATTCCCCTCGCTCCCGAACCGCTTAGAGGTTTTATCAGTGCCGTAGGAAGCCCATCTACAAAACGAGTGTCCATACTTAGGCTTTCTACTATCCATTTCATTCCATTGATAATCAAATCAAAAACTCCGCTGGTTCTCAAAAGAGAAATAGCCACAAGCATTCCCACTAGATAAGGAATAATTTTCACGCAGGTATTAAAGCCCTCCTTTGCACCATCTATAAAGGCATCAAAAATATTAATCTTTTTATAAACTCCTCCCAGCACGATGAGTAGGAAAATCAGCAAAATCAATCCATTAGAAATCAGCTTACTCACACCGTCCAGTTCTTCTTTATTAAGTTTTACCAAGAAGAAAACCATCGCTCCTACAATGGCAGAAATCCCACCAATATACGCCAATAACACGGGATGTAACAGATTGATTTTCTGCCTAATAGATACTATGATCATCGCTGCCATCGTTGCACAAAAAGTAGCAATCATCGTAGGCAAAAAGATATCGGTAGGCGTGGCAGAATTGAGAGAAGACCTCGTCGCTATTATACTTACAGGAATCAGTGTAAGTCCGCTGGCATGAAGACAAAGGAACATAATCTGGGCATTGGTCGCCTTTTCTTTATCTGGATTTAGGCTTTGCAGGCTGTCCATAGCTTTTAGTCCAAATGGCGTAGCTGCATTATCCAGCCCCAAAAGATTAGCACTGAAATTCAGCATCATCAGCCCAAAAGAAGGATGCCCCTTGGGAACTTCTGGAAAAAGTTTAGAGAAAAACGGCTGGATTATTCGGCTCAAAAGATTGATTCCGCCTGCCCTCTCGGCAATGTTCATAAAGCCCATAAACAAAGTCATAATCCCTATAAGCCCCAAACTAATCTCCACCGCTGTCTGCGCCGTGCCTATCACCCCGCTCGCCTCCTGAACTCTGTATATTCTTACTTTGTCAGTATCTTGATTTTGATAATGGATTTTATCTTTTATTACTAATTTTTCTTGTTTTAGTTTTTCGAAAATTTCAAGCGGAACATCAGCCAATGGTTTGGTTGCAATAGCCACTGTATCACCTCCTTTGCCCACTACCATATCATTATAAATGGCTTTATAATTGTCCGAAAAAAGATATTTGAAACTTGCCACCGCAATAGCGATGATGATAAACATACTCCAAATTCTGCTCAATACCATGTTTTTGATTTTGTGGCTGTAAATATAGAGATTTTAAAAAAAGTTTTTTATGTCACATATTGAAATAACAAGGATTTTTGGGAAGAAAACCATCGGTTTGACCTTCTTTTTGGGAGCAGCAGTAATGATGAACGCCCAAGAAAAACAAAGCATTAAAGGAAAAATCACTGACCAAAATGGCGCAGTCGTGCCTTATGCTTCCATAGAATTTAATAATAAAACTAATGCTGCCCTCAGTGATGCCTCTATGACGGATGACAGCGGTAGTTTTGCTCTGAATTTGGCGAATGGGACTTATCAAGTCGTAATCGATGCGGTTAATTTCAAAAGAAAAACCTACGAAATAGAAATCCAAGGTGCTTCTAACCTTGGGAATATTATCCTAGAACCAGAAACCAGTAAAACCGCAAACAATTCAAAATCAAGCAGTAACGAAAAACAAATCGCTGAAGTAGTCATCACAGCGAAAAGTTCTGCGCCTTATAAAGTGGAACTTGACAAAAAAACCTACAATGTAGGACAGGATATCTCCTCAAAAGGAGGAACTCTGCATGATGTACTGAACAATGTCCCTTCGGTAAGCGTGGAGACTGACGGCTCTGTATCTATGAGAGGAAATTCTAATGTAAAATTCCTTATCAATGGGAAGCCTTCTTCTGTGCTGGGAATTACTGATGATATCAGCGCTGCGCTGAAAAGTATCCCTGCCGACCAGATTGACAGGATAGAAATCATTTCTAACCCTTCTTCAAAATTCGAAGCTGAGGGAACGGCGGGTATCCTCAATATCATTATGAAAAAAACTTCTTCGCTGGGCTTTAATGGCTCTGTGAACGGAAGCCTTGGCTACAATCCAGCTACAAGACTAAGTACCAATCTTTCTTGGAACTACGGAAAATGGACTTGGTTCGTGAATGGCGGCGGCGGATACATGAAAAATAAATCCAAAAGCTACTCAGATATTTTCTATAAAAATACAGGAGAAAGCCTGACTACCAGCAGTGAAAACAAGCCTGAAATGAAAAACTATAATTTCAACACAGGTTTCACTTACAGCATTTCAGATAAAACTTCGGTAAATGCTTCATTCTCTGCTAATAGAATGCTGATGGATGGTTTCAGCCTTCAGCAGAATACATCTTCTCTCACAGGAAGCACATACAGAAAATCTGATGGACTGGATGAAAATAAGAGTATACAGGTAGATGCAGGAATAGAGCATAAATTCAATAACAAAGGGCATATGCTAGAGCTGAGTGGTAGCTTCCAAAATACAAGCAACAACTCGGAAGGTAATATCTTTGATAATAGAAACACCGCTCATACCCTTTATCAATACCTAAATGTGGCTGATTTTTCTAGAAAAACTTGGATAGGAAAACTAGACTACGAGCTGCCTATTGGCGAAAACTCTAAAATAGAAGCGGGTGCTAGATATGACTATAATAATAACGATATCAATAACTCTTACCAAGGGCTTTCAGGAGGAAGTTTCATCACATTTGATGATGTTACTGGGAAAAATAACTACACAGAACAACTTTTGGCGTTCTATGCTCAGTTCAAAAGTAAAATCGGAAAATTCGGGTATCAGCTTGGTGTAAGAAATGAAAATATCAATATTGATATTGAAGCCAATAACAATCTTACTGGACTTTCTACAAAAAGCAAAAAATACAATGAGTTTTTCCCTTCTGTATTCTTAAGCTATGATATCACGGAAAAGAGCCAGTTCTCGCTAAATTATTCGAGAAGAATCAAAAGACCTAAGTCTTGGGAAATCATCCCTGTGATGAGAATCAGTGGTGACCCAAATAGATTTATGGGAAATTCTGACCTGAATCCATCTTTTGTTAATTCATTTGAGTTCAGTTACAATTATTCCAGAGCTAAATGGAATATCAACCCTACGCTCTATTACCAAAGAACCACTGATGACATCAGTTTCATCACAGAGGAGCAGACCTATATCCATCCTATCACAGGACAGCCGACAGAGTATATCCTTTCCATACCTTTCAATTTAGGAACGGAGGATAGATATGGTCTAGACCTTAGCTACAGTGTAAGTCCTACCAGCTGGTTTAGAGTGTATGGAAATGTGAATATTTTCCGATACAAAAACGAAATGACTTATAACAACTCTACGATTGTAAACGAAGGAAACAACCTAAAAGCAAAACTTACCTCAGCGTTTAAAATCAATAGAACCACGAATTTACAGCTTCAAGGAGATTTCCGCAGTGGACACAGAGATTATAATACAGAGAAAAAGAATACCTATGCTCTAAACATCGGTATCAGCAAGAATATCTGGAATAATACAGGAACTATCAGTTTCAGCGTTCAAGATGTTTTCAATTCTAGAAAGATGAGAACTTACGCAGACTCAGATACTTTCACGAGATATAATGAAATGCAGATGATGCCAAGACAGTTCTTACTTTCATTCTCTTACAGACTCAAAAGTGGAAATGTAACAGAAAGCAAAACAAAAATAAAACCAGAGATGCAAGATCAAAACAATGATGACCTAAGCAGCGCTGGGTACAACTAGACATCTTTTTATCAATTATAGTTTTTACCACATCGGTACTTCGGTACTGGTGTGGTTTTTATTTATATTTAAATTTTAAAATTTATTTGTAACTTCGTATAAAGTTTTAACCAAATGACACTTGAAGAATATTATAAAGCCAAAGAAAATATAAAGATACCTGAAGGGCTATCTTGGGAGGATGAAGACAAGTTTTATTTCCAAGAAATAGAGAAATTGCGTTCTCAATTTTCCCCAAAAGATTTAGAAAAAGTATTAGAAGATGTTAGAAGATTTCAGAAAAAAATGCAATCTGGCATTTCTTAAATTTCTTCCATTATAATAACATTTTTATTCATAAAATAAAAAAGAGACTGATATCCAGTCTCTTTTGTTTTTAATTTTGTAATTTCTCCCCAAAACTAAGGTCTCCTGCATCGCCCAGCCCTGGCGTGATGTAGCCCTTGGAAGTCAGCTTCTCATCTATCGCTCCTATCCAAATATGCGCTTCTGGATAAGCCGTTCTGATTGCCTCTGCACCTTGTCTGCTAGCAATAGCCGCCACAATGTGTATCTGCGAAGGCTTTCCGTGAGTAAGCAGGTCTTTCAGGGCTTCTATCAGACTGGCACCTGTTGCCAGCATAGGATCTGCCACAATGAGCGGTCTTCCCTCTATATTAGGGCAAGTAAGGTAATCTTGTTTGATAGAAAAATAATCGTTCATATCGTGTTTTCTATACGCTGCCACAAAACCGCAGTCTGCCTTGTCAAAATAGTTCAAAACTCCTTGAAACAGCGGAACTCCCGCTCTCAAAATCGTGGTAATCACAGGCTGAATAGCGATTTCTTTCACTTTGATTTTATCCAAAGGCGTGGTAATTTCCACCTCTTTGTAATCCAATTTTTTACTAATTTCAAAGGCTGCGATTTCGCCTATTCTTTCCATATTTCTACGGAATTTCATTCTATCGGTCTGAACTTCTACATTTCTCAGTTCATTTATCCAAGAATTAACCAGCGAAACCTCGTTAGAAAGTATATGCATCATAATTGTTTAATTTTTTCTATGTTATTAAAAATATCCCCCTCCTTATAACGAAAGGAAGAGGATGAAAACTATTTTTGTCTGAAATAAACCTCAATAGGCACTCCAGTAAAATCAAAATTCTTACGCAATTGGTTTTCTATAAACCTTTTATAAGGTTCTTTCACATACTGCGGAAGGTTACAGAAGAACGCAAACTGCGGCGTCACCGTAGGCAGCTGTGTGCAGTATTTTATTTTGATGTATTTCCCTTTCAGAGCTGGCGGCGGCGTGTTTTCTATGATAGGAAGCATGATTTCGTTCAGCTTACTTGTCTTAATTCGTTTTTTACGGTTTTCATAGACTTCCACTGCGGTTTCCACAGCTTTCAGGATTCTTTGTTTTGTCAATGCCGAAATGAACAAAATAGGCACATCGCTAAACAAAGCTATTTTCTCACGAATTTGGTTTTCAAACTGCTTCATGGTATTGGTTTCTTTTTCCACCAAATCCCATTTATTAACCAAAATTACTATTCCTTTTCGGTTTTTCTGCGCTATCCCAAAGATGTTCATATCTTGGCTTTCCCAGCCTTTGGTAGCATCTATCATCAGGATAACCACATCAGAATTCTCTATCGCTCTGATGGAACGCATCACAGAATAAAACTCCAAATCTTCATTTACTTTAGATTTTTTACGCATTCCTGCCGTATCCACCAAAATAAACTCGTGCCCAAATTTATTATAAACCGTCTCTATGCTGTCTCGCGTAGTTCCTGCGATATCCGTTACGATGTTTCTTTCATCGCCCAGTAGAGCGTTGGTCAGTGTAGATTTACCTACATTAGGTCGCCCAGCGATGGTTATTCTCGGAAGCCCTTCAAACACATCTACATATTCCGTAGTAGGAAAATCCCTAACGATATCATCCAGCAGCTCTCCCGTTCCGCTTCCTGTAGCAGAAGAAAGCGTATAATATTTTTCTATTCCAAGTTGATAAAATTCCGTAGCAGGAAGAAGCTCCTTTGATGAATCTACTTTATTTACAACCACATACAGCGGTTTGTTTGCTTTTCTAAGGAGCTGATAAATTTCTTGGTCGGTATCGGTAAGGCCTTCTTCTACATTGACCATGAAAACGATAGAAGTAGCCTCATCCACTGCCAGCTGCACTTGTTTTCTGATTTCTTCCTCGAAGATATCATCACTTCCCACATCATATCCTCCCGTGTCTATCACGGTAAATTCCACGCCGTTCCAGTCGCTTTTTCCGTAATGACGGTCTCTGGTAACCCCCGCAGTGCTGTCTACGATGGCTTCCCTGCGTTCCAAAAGACGATTAAACAAAGTGGATTTCCCTACATTAGGTCGCCCTACTATGGCTAAAATATTTGACATAAATTCTTTTTAATTTTTCTATTCTGCAAAGATATCATATTTGTATTAATCCTTAAAAACAATCCTCAAAATAATCACACCAAGTACAGCTTTCTTTAAATGCCTCCAGCAGATTGGCTTCCATGCATTTTTTCTGTTCTTTCTCTTTGTCAGTGAGCTTTTTCTTTACTCTATAGCGGTCGTAGCGTTTTAGTCCTTCAAATTTTTTCAAAATCGCTGAACGGTGTCCAGTATTACCATTTTTGACCCATTCAATTCTGCTGACAAAGGATTGTAACTCGTTTTTTATAGATTCATTTTTATAGTATGATTTTATAAAAAGCCAATAAAAACTATACAAAATATAGTCATATTCCATGGTATATTTTTTGAATTTTTCTTTTTCTTCTGATGCCCTCTGTTTAGCTAAAGCGATAGCTTTATCATATTCTTTTATGTAACAATAAGCTCGCATGGCTTCTTTAGAAAAATCACTATATTCTGCTGGTTTCTTTTCATAGTAGGATATAAACTCTTTATAATGAGCTCCTTCATGCAAAAAGTGCATTTTGAGTATCACAAAAGGTTCTAAATCCCCATATTTGGATATCATTTCATCTATTCTTTTCAGATAATCAGCGTATTCTTCTTTGCTGTGTTTGTTTCTCTCTGAGTAATCAGCATAAAGTTGCTTGAAACTCTCCATCCAAGGCTTGGGCTTATGGTTGTGGGCATTTTTAGGAGTGTCATACATCAGGTCAATAGCCGAGAGCCGTTTATAGCTTTCAGGTGTAACTCCCCAACGCAGATACTTTTTGGCTATTTTAAGTAATAAGTAGTATTTATTAAACTCTTTCCTGCTGAGGCTTTGGTAGTCATAAGAGCGTTTGTTCAGTATATAAGGTTTGAACAGTACCAAAGAATCTATTTTTTCTACATAACCAGCGCCATTTTCAATTAAAATTTTTTCAAAATCAACGCGATAAGTTTTATTCTTATAGGTAATAACAAGCCCTTGAGTATTTGAAAAATGA
>CAUQSG010000053.1:0-11610 GCA_963520725.1 uncultured Flavobacteriaceae bacterium
AGATACAACTGCTCTTTAATCTGCTGTTGTCTTTCTATATTTCTGAATAATTTCTCTATGTTCGGTAACTTAGAAATTTTCCCATTTGCTCGGTTTTGCTCCATTTGTAACTCAGAACTTGCTATTTTCAAGTTCGTTTTAGTTTTTTGCAAACTCTGCATAATGGAGCCTTTCAGTTCATTAAGCTGCTGAGATACATTAACTACCGCTGGGTGATTTTCCGTGGCAGATGCTAATAATCTGTCTCTTTCTAAAACCAAACGGTTATAAGATTCTATCCCCGCAGACGCTGTAGGGTCTGTAAGTCCTACTGCTGATGGCAGCACCTGATACGCTCCCTTGTTATTGAGATAGCCTATCATACCATCCACCATTTGCGCTTCGGCATCTATATCAAGCTGTTTAGCTCTGGACTGGGCACTAGTTTCCAAATTAAGTTTGGCTTCTACTCCTATGTCTGTCAGCTGGTTTTTTTCTTTAAACCTTTCCTTCTCATTCTCAACACTTTGTAACTCACTGGATATCACCTCAATACGCCCTTCGATGAACTTCATCGTTTCTTTTGACTGAGAGTTTTTATCACTGATTGCATCTTGGTTGTAGGCCACTACTAGATTATTAATGATGTCTTTGGCTTTATCCACATTAGGATAGTTCATGGAAAGACCTACTATTGTCGCATCTTTATTAAGCAGCCCTACATTGAGCATTTTTTGCAATTGAACTACACGAGCTTCTTTTGACAAGATAGAAAGGGACAATTCGCCCAAAGCCCCTGCTTTTACAGAATCAAAGTCCTTATTTTTAGTAATGATGATATTGGCATATGGAAGGCTTATCAACTTGTTAAATCTTCCTGTAATTTCATTATCCAACTCACTGGAAGACAATGTAATCTTATCGCCATTTATCTCTATTTTTACATTCTCCTGAGGAAATACCGCATTCTTCTTTTCATTAACTACATTTACAAAAAATGGAGCCGTATCCCCATAAAGCTCTTTACTCTTAAGATTGTCGCTGGAATAAATTGCCACTTGCAGATTTTTGCTTTCCACAACGGCATTCATTAGTTTTTTGGATTTAAAAATTTCTATCTCATTGTCTATACTATTAGAACTCATTCCTCCCAGCTTTGATAAATCCATAAGCAAATCTGCTTCTGTGCTGGAACTTGATGTATTTTTGGCTTCTTTTACCAATACAGAAGACTGTACCTGATAAACATGAGTTACGGTTCTAAGGTATAACAATGCCAATACTAAAGCAAGGAATGCAGAGACTACAAACCATTTCCAACTCTGTGTATATGGTTTTATCAGTTCTAAGACATCTACTTGGTGCTTGTCTGTATTGGGATATTTTGATGAATTTTTATTATTCATTTTTGATGTTTATTTTTTAATAATCAATGCCAAAATTGTCACAATGATAGACGCTACCGATATGTAAATCGTAGTCTGAGGACCAAAAGAAGCTGAATTTTTCTTGGCATTATTAGGAGTTACATAGACCACATCATTTTGTTTTAAGTGATAATAAGGAGAATTGATAAAATTAGCATCTGTAAGGTTGATATAGGCCTGTGTTCTTACTCCATCCTGCTCTCTTACTACTAAGATATTATCTCTTTTCCCATAAATGGTCAGATCTCCTGCCAGCCCCAAAGCTCCAAGCAAGGTCGTTTTTCCATCTGGGATAAGATATTCCCCAGGTTTATTCACTTCCCCAAGCACCGTTACACGATAATTAGCAAAACGAACGCTCACCGTAGGGTCTATGATATATTTTCTCAATTTCTTGGTCAGTTCATCTTTCAAAGCCTCCACTGTTTTTCCTGTAGTGCTTATTCTACCCAAAACAGGAAATTCTATAAATCCATCTGAATAAACGGTATAAGTAACACCTGATACAGAAGTCTGTCCAGATGCTGGAAGGTTAGTATTAGGCTGGGAATAATTAACTTGTGATTTATTGATATCAGTCGCTACGCCTTGGTTGAACGGCGCTGTAATGCTCATATCCTTTGCTGTCACATATATCAAAAGCTGGTCGTTAGGTTGTATAGTGGATTGCACATTTTTCTGAGATGCCTCTTTTGCTATCTGCTCTATATTCTGCATATAGGCTATTTCTTTTTGATTTTTACAAGAGGTCAAAGCCAAAAGTGCTGTTATTATTAAAAATATTTTTATTTTCATCATTGCTCATTTATAATTATTGCAAATATATCCTTTTTTTCAGAATTAGGGCTAATCTAACTGCTGGTAAACAGAATTATTACTCTTAAATTCTTTCACTATTTCCTTCAAAGTCCTAACCACTTCTATCTTATTACTTTCTTTGGCAAGATCGTATATTTTCTGGGTCAATGTATTTATTTTTTCAAATCCCATGGTTTCATCCTTGGAAATCATTATTTTCTCGTGATGTGTCGGCAGTGTTTTCGTTCCATCACTGAGCAGTTCTTCGTAAAGTTTTTCCCCTGGGCGAAGCCCTGTATATACTATTTTAATATCTATATCAGGCTCAAAACCAGACAATCTTATCATTCTCTCCGCTAAGTCCACTATTTTCACAGGCTCTCCCATATCAAAGACAAAAATTTCTCCTCCTACACCCATAGTTCCTGCCTGAAGAACCAGTTCGCACGCCTCTGGAATGGTCATAAAATACCTCACAATATCTGGATGAGTAATCGTAATCGGTCCGCCTTTTTCTATCTGTTTTTTGAAATATGGGATAACCGAACCATTAGACCCCAGAACATTTCCGAAACGAGTGGTCACAAACTTAGTCGTATTCCCTGGTTGATTTTGAAGCGCTTGAACGAACAATTCGGCTGCTCTCTTGGAGGCTCCCATTACATTGGTAGGATTTACCGCCTTGTCCGTAGAGACCATCACAAAGGTATCTACTTTGTATTTACTTGCAAGAAGAGCCAAGTTTTTACTTCCTTGAATATTCACCAAAACTCCCTCATGTGGATTTTCTTCCACCAGTGGAACATGCTTATAGGCTGCGGCATGATAGACCACAGAAAACTTGTATTCTTCAAATACGCTTTCAAGCCTATTGATATTAGAAATATCCGATAAAACAAATTTAAAATTAACATTCGGAAAACTTTCCTTTAATTCTAATTCTATGGCATATAGCGGTGTTTCTGCTTGGTCTAAAACAACCACCAAAGCAGGGTCTGACATTGCTACCTGCCTTACGATTTCACTTCCGATAGAGCCTGCACCTCCCGTTATCAGAACATTTTTGTTATAATGTCTGCTTTTGACTTCCTCATTTTCTATGCTGATAGGTTTTCTGTTGAGCAAGTCTTCTATCTGAATATTTTGTATTTTGAAATAATCTCCTCCTTCTCTTATTTCCTCTAAAACAGGCGCTTTATACATCTGAATACCTTTCTCCAAGAAAAAATTCACCCATTCCTGCATCGCTTCCTTCGTCAGCCCGTTTCGGTTGATAAGAACGCCGTCTATATCGAGCGTTTTCTGATATTCATCTATATCATTTTTAGTATAGATTTTTCTATTGAGTAAACTTGCTTGTTTAGAATCCGTTCTCTCCGTAATAAAACCTACCAAATGATACGGAACAGAAGGGTTGTCCGCTATTATTTTTGCCAAAGAAACAGAAACCTCGTCTATCCCTAAAACCAAAATTCTTTTCTTCTGGAAATTCTTTCTGTATTCTCTTACGAAATTAAAAAATTCCTTTACAAAAAGGCGATAAATAAATAATAACACAAAGGAAACTCCCGCATAAACAAGCAACAACGAAGTCTTGAACAGTTTGTAATCCATCCTCCAATACACCACTACATTAAGAATAACCAAAACAAATATGGTATATACTATGGATAGAAATATTTTAGAAAGGTCTATAAAAGTAGAATGCCTGACAATACCTGAATAAGTACGGAAAATAATCATAAAAAATACATTCACCCCTACAATGAGAGAACATTTTTTATAAAAATCCATTGTCCCTGTAAAATAGACACCTATCTGTTCTATAATTAACAATGAAAACAGCAAAATACATACATCTATAAATAAAACACCCCACCTAGGAAGGTATCTCATTTCAGATATATCTATATTATTATCCCCATCATATATTTTATTAATTATTTTGGATAAAGTTTTTTTCATTAGTTTATCTCTTTTTATAAAGTAGAAACTCTATTTTAAGGCTGTTACAAAACTTCCTTATCGCCCATTACCTTAATTTTAACGAATCTTATCAAAATCAAACCTAATAGGAAAAACACACCCATGAAGAAAGCTGCAAAACGCATTCCTGCCGCCGATGGCAATACTATATCCACTTGGGCAAAGCAGTTCTTTATCACATCATATTTATCGATAATAAACGAAAATATGAGCGTTCCCATCATTATGGCTATTTTTTCTAATACATCATAAAAACTAAAAAATGTAGTATTATCCATACTATTCTCTGGCAAAAGTCTACTATATGTAGAACGAGACATAGCCTGTAACCCTCCCATCACAAGTCCCACCAAACCTGCAACGGCATAGAAATGATATTCTACATTCGGATTGGCTTTATTCAGAACATATGCCCACACACAGACCACTATCCAAAGAAAAACCGTGATACTGATTACATTTTTATTTCCTATTTTTTTAGACAACCTTGAAAATATAACCGCTCCGATAATTGCTTCTATTTGAATGATTAAAAGAGTAGCTATCAGTTTTCCTTCTTCTAAGTTTATTTCACTTTTCCCAAATAAAGTTGCCATTAGGAAAATCGTCTGCATTCCTACACTATAGAAAAAGAAACTTGATAAGAAATACTTTAGATTCGGTGTTTTAAAGAGTTCTTTCCCTATTTTATAAAGTTCTCTAAAACTCTCTTTTACTATTTCTATGTAGAATTTTATATTACCTTTTACTACCTGAAACCACCCTCCATGTTCTTCGTGAGATTTAAAAATATTTTTAAAATTCAACAAAACCAAATCCTTTGGCAGCTGGTCTTTAACCTCACCAAACTTAGGCAAATGTCTAAATGTATATTGCGAAAAACCAAACCACCAAGCCCCTGTCAATAAGAAACTTACCCTTGTGTAAAGCAGCGCCTGTTTAGCATCTCGCGCCACTACCTGTATTAGTATCAAGCAGATAATTACCAGCACCACAGAACCTATATACCCATAGACATAGCCCTTTGCAGACAATGCATCTTGTTTGTCTTTCGTGGCAATATCGGGCAAAAATGAATTATAAAAAACCAAACTCCCCCAAAAACCAATACTCGCAGTAACACTAAAAAGCAAACCTAAATACACCGTTTTCATATTCACAAAAAGCGCCAATCCCATACAAGATGTCGCTCCAAGGTAACAGAAAAACTGTAAAAAAGATTTTTTATTTCCGATGATATCCGCCAAAGAAGACAAAATAGGCGTAAGGATAACCACTATGAAAAATGATAATGTCAAGGAATATCCATAGACTGCATCTGGTTCATACTGCTTCCCAAAAAACGAAATCATATTTCGCACAGGCACTTTTATCCATTTTCCTGTTTCTTCTACAAATTCATTCTTCTCATAAGCCGTCGTTAGAATAGAATAATAAATAGGAAAAATGGTAGATGTAATCACTAGGGAATAAACCGAGTTCGCCCAGTCATACACCGCCCATGCACGCATTATTTTAGGGTTATTTTTTATCTGTTTCATTATTTTTATCATTTAAGAATCAGCTCCTTTTTGGATTTAATTCTTAGGTAATGGGCAAATTTATGAAATTTTTAAGAAATAATACACTGCCGCCTGAACTCTCGCCAAAACTTCACGCATATGATTTCGGTAAAAACTCTCATTTTTTGTAACATCCCGCGCATCAAATCCCAATGCATTCATCCCGTGATTTCTCGCAAAAAACAAAGCTCTGAGGTTGTGATACCCCTGAGACACTATAATCACATTAGACTCATTAAAAATATTTTTACACCGAAGAATACTCTCCCGCGTACTAAATCCTTCAAAATCCTCCGTTATCACATTTTCTGGAACCCCTTCATAACCAACCAAATAACTTTTCATCGCCTCTGGCTCATTATAATAAGGGCTTTTCTCTCCACTTACGATGATTTTTTTAATTTTCCCATGGTGATACAGAGTCGCCGCAGCCTTCATTCTAGAGATGAAATAAGGATTTGCCTTACCAGATTTCATCTTTGGAGAAGTTCCTAAAACTAGGGCACATGTCCGAGGAGGCACCTTGCTCACTTGGCTGAATGTCCTTCCATTGGTCAAATGAAAAACCCATACATTCGCCCAGAACATGAGCAGCACCATCATTTCTATCATAACAATAGATATTTTCAAAATATTGCCTAACCTCCTCAATGTATAGCGTTTTTTAACTTTTATTTAATTTTTTGTGTTTGGCAGCTACTTCTTTTTTTATTTAACTTTGCCAAGCTATAAATTTAGCCCAAGAAGTCTAAGGCAAATTTAATCAATTCTTTTCTAAATCTATGAATAAGAATACTAAAAATTGATAGTTTTGGATTTTTTGGAATTTATTACAAATAATAATTTAAAAAATAATTTTTCGAATGAAAAAAATCATCGCTGCATTAACAGTTTTAGCTTTAGCGAGCTGCAACAAAAAAGAGGAAACAAACATCCAAACAGAAGAAACCCAAACCGTAGAAACCACTGAAAAACAAGAACTGCAAAGTTCTACCCTGCTCAAAGAAATGAGCCAAGAACAAATTTCTGAGGTTTTTGCACCTAAAAAAAATGACACTCTCTATGTTACCAACTTTTTCGCTACTTGGTGCAGACCTTGTATGGATGAAATGCCTCATTTTCAGGAGAAAATGACAGAATTAAAAAACGAAAAAGTAAAATTCACCTTCATAAATTTAGACGAGCCACAGAACTGGACTAAAGTTGCTGATTTTGCGGAAAGATCTGGATTAAAGAATAATATAATTTTATTCAATTTTGGAAACCTTTCCCAAGATTTTTTCAGCAAAAACTTCGAAACATGGAGAGGTGATGCCATTCCTTTTACCCTAATTACAAAAGGAGAAAAACGAGAAGAAATAATGGGAGCTTTTCCATCCAAAGAAGCTCTTACAGAGAAAATCAATTCTTTGAAATAACATTGTAAAAATCTAATAAACAATGGTCTCAAAAGTAAAAATTACCTTGAGGCCATTTCTTATTTTTCAGTTTTTCCTTTCAGAATGTTTAGAAATTTTTTGATTCTTTGCGTTGTATTATTATGCTTGATATTGGTTTCTCTGGTCATAAATCTTAATACTGGTTTTTCTGACCTGAATTTCTCTGATTTTTGGAGCCAAGAAAATTTTCATCAGGAAATTATAAGCATAAGAGTGAATAGAACCCTAGCCGTGCTGCTAGCAGGAATTTCTATTCCTACGAGCGGATTTCTGCTGCAAGAATACTTTAAAAATCCATTGGCTGGGCCTTCTGTATTGGGAATTTCTTCCGCAGCGAGCTTGTCCGTAGCTTTCTACATTTTAGCCTCAAAAGATTTCATCATTCCTGAATTTATCCAGCACAGCTTAATCAGTATTTTTGCTATCTCTGGAAGCGTTATTCTGCTGATTTTTCTATTGATTTTTTCTAAAAATTTCAAAGATTCTTCCTACATCATTATTTTTGGATTTTTGGTGTCCGCTTTGGCTGGAGCTGTTATCAGCATTTTACAATTTTATGCCGAAAATGAATCCCTGAAAAGCTACATTCTATGGTCTTTTGGCGGGAATAATCAGGTTAGTTTTTCACAAAATATAGTGCTGACCGCCCTTGTTTCATTAGGCCTAATCATCACTTTCAAAGCCATAAAACCACTGATAGGGATGAGCCTTGGAGAGGACTACGCCAAGACTTTCGGAGTAAATCTCACCCAACTGAAATACACCATCATCATCGCCTCATCTCTCCTATCAGCCTCTGTTACAGCGTTTTTAGGACCTATTTTGTTCATCGGTGTGATTGTTCCGCACTTCTGTAGAATGATTTGGAATCCTGCCCAGCTATGGCACCAGTGGATTCTCAACATCCTCATCGGTGCCCTAATAATGGAACTTTTTTCCATTATTTCCGAAATATGGCAAATACCTCTCAATATCATCAGTTCATTATTCGGAATTCCTGTGATTTTCCTGATGATGATGAAAAAACGATAAATTTTAACCAACAATAAAAAATATTTTATTTTTAAACTTTAATTCTAAACAAATGAAACTCATCAGTTATAATGTAAACGGCATTCGCGCAGCCTTTGGGAAAGATTTTTTATCTTGGCTAAAATCAGCAAATCCTGATATTTTGTGCATTCAAGAAAGCAAGGCTCAGCCCGAGCAGATTGACCAAATCAGTTTCGCAGAGCTTGGTTACCAAAGTTACTGGTATTCAGCGGAAAAGAAAGGTTATAGCGGCGTAGGAATCGTCACCAAACACGAACCCAAACATATAGAATACGGATGTGGAATAGGACATATAGATGCCGAAGGGAGAATCATCAGAGCTGATTTTGAGGACTTTTCCGTGATTTCGGTTTATGTGCCATCTGCCACGAATATTGACCGATTGGATTTTAAAATGCAGTTTTGTTATGATTTCCTAGATTACATCAAAGAATTAAAAAAGAAAATCCCAAATCTCATCATTTCTGGAGATTTTAATATCTGTCATCAGGCGATAGACATCCATGACCCTGTCCGCCTTGCGAACACTTCTGGATTCCTTCCCATAGAGCGCGAATGGCTCAGCAAATTCATCGATGAATGCGGACTAATAGACAGTTTCCGATATTTCAACCAAGAGCCGAACCAATACTCATGGTGGAGCTACAGAGCGAACGCCAGAGCGAATAACAAGGGCTGGAGATTGGACTATAATTTCGTGAGCCAATCGATGGAAAACCAGCTAAAAAGAGCCGTCATCCTAAAAGAAGCGGTACACTCTGACCACTGCCCTGTGATGGTGGAATTTTAATCAAAATATTACTATCTTTGTTATGTAATTGGGGTTTAAAAATGAAAACACTTTTTAAATATTTGCTCATCATAGCTGTGGTGTTTTTCTTCTTGGGAGTTTTACCAGTAATTTATCCACCGTCTGTTTTGATCATCTATCCTATATTAACTATCTTAGGATGTTATTTGGGATGGACAGCCAGTAAAAATAGCTGTAATGAAGGTGATGACTAGTCTTCTTCAAAAAAAACAAAACTTTGGCTACAAAACCACATTAACAAAGAAAAAAGTTTTATCTTTATATTTAGGCTTTAAAATGAAAACACTTTTTAGATATTTGCTCATTATAGTTGTTGTGTTTTTCTTCTTAGGTGTTTTACCTGTAATTTACCCACCATCTTTTTTCATAATAATACCTATTGCTGCTCTGCTTTTTTATTTAGGATTAGATGTTAATGGTTGTAACAAAGATGATAATGACTAATCTTCTCAAAAAAAAACAAAACTTTGACTACAAAACCACATTAACAGAAAAAATAGGAAAAAATCTTAAAACTTTTTTAAAACCAAATTCTCTCCGATAGAAAAAAGTATATTTTTATTATCTTTGCCAAAATAAACTTTTTATGCTTGTTATCGGTATCGCTGGAGGAACTGGCTCTGGAAAAACTACTGTAGTTTCTAAAATTCTAAAAAGCCTTGATCCTGAGAAAGTTAATGTTCTTTCACAGGACAATTATTATCATGATAATTCCCATCTTTCGCTTCAGGAAAGAGAAAGTCTGAACTATGACCACCCTAAATCCATTGACTTTGATTTATTGGTGAAACATGTCCGTGCTTTGAAAAAGGGAAAAAGTATAGAACAGCCTATTTATTCATTCGTAGCGCATACCAGAACAGGAAATTACACCGTGATAGAACCTCGTGATGTATTGATTGTAGAGGGAATTTTAGTTTTAACGAGCAAAGAACTTTTGAAAGAGTGTGATTTGAAAGTTTTTGTCCATGCTGACAATGATGAAAGGCTCATCCGCCGTATTCGCAGAGATACCCAAGAAAGAGGCAGGGATTTGGAAGAGGTTTTACACCGTTACCAAACTACCCTAAAGCCGATGCATGATGAATTCATAGAACCGTCCAAATCTCATGCAGATATCATTATTCCAAACATGAAACCAAACACTGTAGCGATAGATTTCCTTTCGACCGTAGTGAGAAACTCGCTAAAAACGCCTAATAATGAATCAAACTGAAAATAACCAACCAAAAACCAACCAAAAGATGGAACTTGTGAAAAAAATATTTTTGAACAGATATTTTTTCACAGGTGCGGTATTTGTTTTTTGGATGACTTTCATTGATAATACTTCTTGGCTTGTGGTCAGAAATCTAAACCAAGAAATCAACAAATACGAGGAGCAACTAACTTTCTATAAAGGAGAATTTGAAAAAAACGAGGCTTTCTACAAAAGACTTATGCAAAACAAGGATGAAAAAGAGAAATACGCCCGCGAAAACTACTTTATGAAAAGAAAAAATGAAGAAATTTTTATCCTTGTAGTGGACAGCGCTACTATAGACCATCCAAAGCCTCAAAACAAATAAACCATGCGTTTTTTTCAGAAAATAACAGCGCCAGAAGTACAAAAATACATCAGTGAAAATCTGAACTCTGAGCTTACCAAATTACTTCTGAAAAAATCGCCTTTTCCAGAGGTTTCCATGCAGGAAATCGCCCAGCAAATAAAAGGAAAACAAATCGCCGCGAAGAAATTTCCTTTCTTATTAAAGGAAAATATAGTCTTCCCGCCACATCTTAATTTAGAGCAAGCCTCCTCAGAAAGCACCGCAAAGGAAAAAGCCGAAAACCTCAATGGAAAAACTTTTCTAGACCTTACCTGTGGTTTTGGGATTGATGCCTATTTTCTCTCACAGAATTTCAGTGAAGTTACACTTTTGGAGCAAAACAAAGATTTGCTGGAAATCGTACAGCACAACTGGAAAACCCTCGGCAGAGAAGCGAATTTTATCAACGAAAATTTAGAGCAGTTTTTAGAGATTAACGAAAAACATTTTGATTTAATCTATCTAGACCCTGCAAGAAGGGACAAAGACCACCAAAAAAAGTTCCTACTTTCTGACCTTTCACCGAATATTTTGGAAATTCAGGACAAACTTTTGTCTATTTCTAAAAAAACAATGATAAAACTCTCGCCGCTGATTGATTTGAAATATCTTCAAACCACTGTGAAATCCATCGATGAGATAGAAATCATCGCTGTAAAAAACGAAGTAAAAGAAATCGTCCTCCACCTCATCCCAAACACTGAGAACAAACTGAAAATCACCACCAAAAACCTCAGCACAGATGAACCGAATTTCAGTTTTTCACCAGAGGAAGAAACCGCTGTAACACCTGAGTTTTCAGACATTTTGGAATATCTCTACATTCCGAACAACGCCGTTCTAAAATCGGGAGCTTTTAACCTAATTTCTAAAAAATTTGGACTAAAAAAACTGCATCCAAACACGCATCTTTACACTTCGGACAAAGCCGTAGATTTCTGCGGAAGAGTTTTTAAAGTAAAGGAA
>CAUQSG010000054.1:0-11374 GCA_963520725.1 uncultured Flavobacteriaceae bacterium
TTTTTCGGATGCGATAGAATTTTCAGTTGAAGGAAAAACCGTTGCAAGACTCGGAAAAGTAAGTCCGAAAATGCTGAAAAAATTTGACATAGACCAAGAGGCATTCTATGCAGAAATAGAACTTGAAGAATGTCAAAATCTTCGTAATACAGATAATTTACGCTTCAGAGATATTCCTAAATTTAACAAAACTAGAAGGGATTTGGCGCTGTTAGTAGATAAGTCTGTGCTATACACACAACTTTATAATGCTGCTAAAAATAACAAGTCTCCATTCTTGAAGAACATCAATTTGTTTGATGTGTATGAAGGTAAAAATCTTCCAGAGGACAAGAAATCTTATGCATTGAGTTTTGAACTTCTTAACGAAGAAAAAACGATGGAAGAAAAGGAGATAGCGCAAGTGATGGATTCTTTGGTAAATGTTTTCAAGAAACAGTTTAATGCGGAACTCCGCTCATAAATACACAAATTATGAAAAAAATAATTTCACTAACAGCCGTGCTTGTCTTGTCATTATCTTGTTCCAATGCATCTGTTGCAGGAAAAAAAGAGAGTGTACAACTGAATAATACAAGCTGGATTTTGGAGGATAATTCAAGAACAGAATCAGGAATTACTTTAGAAATTTCAAAGGGCAGAGTATCAGGTTTTTCTGGGTGTAATAATTATTTCTCGGAATTAACCACAAATTCAAAAGATACTTTCCAAGTAAAAAGTATAGGAGCGACACGAAAACTTTGTGATAATATTTCTGTGGAAGAAGATTATCTAAATTTACTTGAAAAAGTGAATAAATATGTAATCAGCGAAACCTCTTTGGAGTTGTATAAAGACAATGTTTTGTTATTGAAATTTAAAAGAAAGTAACTTTTTTTGATAGATAATTTTGTTGTTTTAGAAAAAAAAAGTAATTTTGCAAACCTATTATGGACAAATATAGAAACTATGACATCAGTTTTTCTGGTCTAAAGCAAGGAAAACATGAGTTTGAGTTCTGTGTTGAACAGCAGTTCTTTGATTTATTTGAGGCTGAAGAAGAATTTGAAAATGCCAAAATAGTTAGTAAAGTTTTACTTGAAAAACATTCTACTTTTTTGGATTTTGTAATTTCTGTTTCAGGAACAGTGGATTTGACTTGTGATATCAGCAATGAAAAATTCCAGTATCCGATAAACAATGAAATAAAATTCTTAGTAAAGTTTGGAGAAGAATATGATGATAGTAATGAAGAGATCATTACAATTCCTCATCATTATAGTGAGTTCAATATTGCCCAGTTTATCTACGAAGCAGTGGTTCTTGCTATTCCTATGAAAAAAGTATCTCCTGCTGCATTAGAAAACGAAGAATTCCAAGACTTATTGGATAAATTCAGTCCTAAAATAAATGAAGAAAAGGCGGATGATGAAGACATAGATCCAAGATGGGAAGCGTTAAATAAATTGAGAAAATAAAAGTTAATATAAAAAGCTAAAAATTATTAGAAATGGCACATCCTAAAAGAAGACAGTCATCTACAAGAAGAGATAAAAGAAGAACTCACTACAAAGCAGTAGTTCCTCAATTGGCAAAAGATGCTACAACAGGTGAATTACACCTATATCACAGAGCTCACTGGCATGAAGGAAAACTTTACTACAGAGGTAAAGTAGTTCTTGAAAAAGAAGTAGAATCTGCAGAATAACGATAGGTTTTTGGTAAAATCTCCAAAAATCGCGGTAGAAATATAGAACCATTCTTTTTACGAAAGTGAATGGTTTTTTGTGTTTATTTACTATATTTGAATAATAAAATTATTTTTTATGGATATTAAAGACTTACAAAACCTTATTAAATTTGTTTCAAAGGCTGATGTAGCCGGAGTAAAATACAAAACTAAGGATTTTGAAATCAATATTACCAATCATACATTTGGTACGGTGGTGACAACGCCACAGATGACACAAGTTCAACCAGTGGTAAATGCAGCTCCTGTTGCACAGTCAGAGCAGGAATCTTCTGCAAACTCAGCAGAATCTGCAGAAAATGATAAATATATTACAATAAAATCTCCTATCATTGGTACTTTCTATAGAAAACCAGCTCCAGACAAAGATCCTTTCGTGAGTGTAGGAAGCGAAATCACAGAAGGAACAGTAGTTTGTGTGGTAGAAGCTATGAAGTTATTCAATCAGATAGAGTCTGAAGTGAGTGGGAAAATTGTGAAAATTTTGGTGGATGATGCCTCTCCTGTAGAGTACGACCAGCCATTATTCTTAGTAGACCCATCATAAATTACTCTATTTATTGTAATTGATAAACAGAAAAACAATGTTTAAAAAGATATTAATTGCCAATCGTGGAGAGATTGCGATGAGAATTCTCAGAACTTGTAAAGAGATGGGAATCAAAACAGTAGCAGTCTACTCAATCGCGGATAAAGATAGTCTGCATGTAAGATTTGCGGATGAAGCGGTATGTATAGGTCCTGCGGCGAGTAAGGATTCTTATCTGAAAATTCCTAACATCATTGCAGCAGCAGAAATCACAAATGCAGATGCCATTCACCCTGGCTATGGATTTTTGGCTGAAAATGCTAATTTTTCTAGAATTTGTCAGAAAAATGGAATCAAATTCATAGGAGCTACACCAGAGCAGATAGAAAAAATGGGAGACAAAGCCACTGCGAAAGCAACAATGAAAGCGGCTGGAATCCCTTGTGTTCCTGGGTCTGATGGACTTGTAGAGTCTCTAGAAGAAGCTGAAAAAATAGCTGAAGAAATCGGCTATCCTGTAATGATAAAAGCTACCGCAGGTGGTGGTGGTAAAGGAATGCGTGCCATCTGGAGCAAAGAAGAGCTTAGAGAAAGCTGGGATTCTACTATTCAAGAGGCTTTGGCGGCTTTCGGGAATGGTGGAATGTACATGGAAAAACTGATAGAAGAGCCAAGACACATAGAATTCCAGATTGCTGGAGATAGATATGGTAAGGCTTGCCATTTATCAGAAAGAGACTGCTCTATCCAGAGAAGAAATCAAAAATTGATAGAAGAAACGCCGTCTCCTTTTATGACGGATGAGCTTCGTGAAAAAATGGGAAATGCCGCTGTAAAAGCAGCTGAATATATTGGATATGAGGGAGTAGGGACGATAGAATTTTTGGTTGATAAACACAGAAATTTCTATTTCATGGAGATGAACACTCGTATTCAGGTGGAACACCCTATCACAGAGCAGGTTATAGATTATGACCTTATCCGTGAGCAGATTTTACTAGCAGCAGGAGAAAAAATCCTTGGAAAAAACTATTATCCAAAATTATATTCTATAGAATGTAGAATCAATGCGGAAGATCCATATTCTGATTTTAGACCTGCACCTGGTAAAATTACTCAGCTTAATATCCCTGGCGGACACGGTGTGAGAGTGGATACGCATGTGTATGCTGGTTATACAATCCCGCCAAACTATGATTCTATGATAGCTAAGCTCATCATCACAGCACAGACTAGAGAGGAGGCTATTGCTAAAATGAAAAGGTCTTTGGATGAGTTTTATATAGAAGGAGTGAAAACTACTATTCCTTTCCACAGACAACTGATGGACAATCCTGATTTCCTAGCTGGAAATTACACAACTAAGTTTATGGAGACTTTTGTGATGGATAAAGATTATGAATTTCACTAAATAAAAAGAAACACTACTAAAATTTAGTAGTGTTTTTATTTTTTACTTTATTTACTTTACGCCTAATTTTCCGAGTAAAATAAAGAATACAGCGATTACTAAATAAGATAGTCCATTAGGAGATAAAAGCGTCCCTGCTAAAACCACGCATGTTCCTATCAGAGCAAAAAGCAGCATGGTGTATTTCAGGGTTTTATTTTTTAATAAATGTTCTCTAAATAATTTGAAAAGCCCTAAATACAAACAAAAATTAACCACATAAATGAACAGAATAGGAATGGCTGATATGTCGTAATTTATTGTTTTTAGGAAAGGATTGGTATTAGATAAATAAAAAATAAAAAGATAAATAGTCATTAGCCCAAAGCCTACCAAAGCGCTATTTACGGGCATTCCAGTCCTCTTGCTGATATTACCCAGATTCAGGAATTTTTTAGAATACTCCAGATTGTAGAACTGGTAAGGAGCGCGGGTATTTGCGAGAACAAGTCCATTGCAAGTTCCTAATACAGAGATAATTATAAATAGCTGTATGGCTATCGCTCCTGCTTCGGAGGAAATTTTTCTTGAAAATTCGATGATGTAGGTGTCGCCCAGCTGCCGTATTTCATCACTGCTCATTTTGGAGACAATTCCTAAATAATAAAAAACATAAACCACCAAGACTATTAAAGTTCCTGATATTAAGGCTTTTGGGAGGTTTTTCTGTGAGTCTTTGATTTCTCCAGAAATTTGCATCGCGATATACCACCCATCCATAGAAAAGGCGATAGGAATGAAACTTGCTCCCACTAAAAGCCAAAAGTTAGTTTCGTTAGAAGAAATTACTGCATGATTTTCAGCTTGATTCAGCATTTCTGCGTCATTTCCTACAAGGCTTATAATTCCGATAGCCGCAATGAAAATGAGCGGAAACAGCTTTAATACTGCGGTTAATTGTAGAAAAACACCGCTAGATTTTGGTCTGAAAATATTAAGTAATAAAAATATGACTCCATTACACCAACCTATCAGTGAATAGTGCAGGAAATTAGGTTCAAAATGGATAAACTCCGCAAGGAAATGAGATATGTAAATCCCTGATACCGTGAGTAAAACTCCCGCCAGTAAAGGCAAAAACATAATGAAATAAACCCAGCCCACATAAGCCGCAGCTCTTTTCCCATAGCGAAACTCCACATAATGCAGGATTCCGCCTTCCTTCGGAGAGAAAATGGCGTAATTGGCCATAGATGCCGCTGAAAAAACTACGCTGATTCCCACGATGATAAAACCCATCACACCTGCGTAAACATTGCCATTGGTGGAGGCTAAAACATCATCTACTTTGAAGAAAATACCAGAACCAACCATCTGTCCGACTACCATGGACACCGCCATGAACAGCCCGTATCTTACCTCTAATTTCTGTCCCATTGTTTGATTTTAGTCGTTTAGAATAACAAATATAAGGTTAAATTGAACAAGTAGGGGGCAAAAAAAATTAGTGCGCTAAAATTTTTTTGTAAAGGTTGAGATAATTTTGAGCCATTTTTTTATATTCAAACCGAGATGCCCATTTTTTAATTTTTTGGCTGTTTTCTATGGGAGAATTATTAAATTCTATCATCTCTTTTTGATAAGTTTCTGCCATCTGCTTTGGTTCAAGGCTATCAAAATAAAAAGCTACATTTCCTCCAATCTCAGGAAGACTAGTGTATTTACTCAGAAATACGGGCTTTCCAAAAGCCATTGCTTCAATAGGAGGAATTCCGAAACCCTCTGCAATAGATGGGTGGCACATTGCTTGACAATTTTGTATTAGTGCGTATTTTTCTTCTTCACTGATATTTTTCAAAAAATGAACTCGGTTTTGCAGATTTAGTTTTTCAACTGTATCCCTTACTTCGGTGGCATAAGGCTCTTTTTCGCCAGAGGATACCAAAACCAAATCTTCACTAATATAAGGAAGCATCTCTACGAGTTTTTTCTGATTTTTTTTAGCAAATAGAACGCCTATATTGAGAATATATTTTTTTTGTTTTAAAAACTCATATTTCCCCAAAGAATAGTCCTTTTGTTCAGGAAAATCAATTCCATTATGAATAACAAAAATTTCTTTGACATTATCTAATGCGAGAATATTTTTGTTTTTCAACACATCTTCCTTCACAAAATCAGAAATACATACTAAATAATCCGTGTTTTTTAGATTATTATTTACTTTTTTTAGCATTTTATTTCTTTTGCTGGTACTCAAATCTTCATATAGAAAATTCAAATCATGAAGCGTAAGAATTTTGATGGATTTTCTATACTTTTTATGAAAATAAGATGAAAGCTGGTGGCTTGTGTGTACAATATCAAATTTTGAGCTGAAATTCTCATAAAATTTATGCCATCTTTTCCATTCAACGATAGGTAGAGAAGTATCTATTTTTTGTAATTCTGTTTTAGTTCCAAAATAGTTGAACATATATTCAGAATCAAGAGTCTGCAATCCTTTTGCTAAGTTTCGGAAAACATTAGCAATCCCTGAATTAGGATAACGAAGGCGCTCTAAGTCTATAAGGATTTTTTTCATTTTGTTAAGAAAATATTATCTAATACTTTTTTCTCTTTTTCGAAAGAATGATTTTCTAAGAAATATTTCTTAGCTTCTTTTTTCTTTTCTATATAAAAAGATTTATCGCGCAAGAGTTTTAGAATTGCTTCTGCAAAATCTTTACCTGTATTTTCTACGATACAGCCATTTAAGGTTTTGTTAAGAAGCCCATCTACTCCTCTGCGGTTGGTTACCACAGGTAATGAATGGGATAATGCTTCCAAAACTTTTATTTTAATTCCTGTTCCTGAAAGCATAGGACAAATAGCAATTTTAGCGTTTTGATAGAAATCTTCTATATCATCTACCATACCATGTTTTACGAAGTTAGGATGGTCAGAAACCACCTTACAAATTTTACCTATAATATGCACTTTAGTATCTTCTAAAAAAGGTAGCACTTCCTTTTCAAACCACCTGATACCCATTACATTATGTGGATTTTGACTTCCTATAAAAATCAATTCATACTTATAATTTTCTTTATATTCTGTAGGGCAGAAAGGAAAAGATATAGGAATGAGTGTAATTTTTTTATCTGTAAACTGCCCAAAAATATATTCCTCTTCCACAGAATAAGTCCAAATTTCATCAAACTTTTTAAGAATGTTTATTTCGCTTTGGAATAGTTTTCCTATTTTTCCTATTTTATCCCTGCTTTGTGCTGTAATGAAATCGTGGGTATCTACTATTAGATAGGGCTTAGTTTTAATATTACTTACCACTTTTGCCCAAGAAGCATAGCTGATAATCACTTTATCATAGTTTCCTTTGTCTATAAAGTTTGAAACCTTTTTGTTAAGCATTGGATTAGTAATATCGACGCTTGTCCCCTTTATCAGTTTTGGAAAAAGATTTAATAGTTTATATTCAAAGAATTGTTTTATCTTGTTAGTTTTGCTTCCTTTTCTGTTGATTAAATGTAATTTTACATTAGGATGTTTTTTTAGAAATTTAGCCTTATTTTCTTCATCCCAATCCCCCCAATCTCCAATAGAAAGAAAATCAACTTCATACATATCAGATAAAGATTCCAGATAATTTAGCATTTGTGTACATCGTGTCAGGTTTCCTGCTTTGCCAGAAGACGGGTTATCTGGCATAAAGTATAATATTCTTTTTTTCATTTGCTTTATCTATGTTAAAAAAATTTATTATACCATTTTTTTCTTTTTAATTTCCAATTGGATTGTTTGACAATTCCTAAATAATTTTCCTTGATGCTATCTTCTGTGTGTCCTTGCTTCATAAAATCTGTGTATTGTTTTTCATAATGAAAAACCTTAAATAAAGGCTCTATAGGATAGATTGGAATAGTTTTATCTTTTAATAGCCATTCTCCATACCAAGAGAACTCACTTGGGCATTGGTGAATAATTGAAGAGAAGTCCATTTTATTTGGTGCTAAATAGTTATCTTCAAAAGATTTCCATACTTTATTAGACCATATTACAGGAGAAGGCCCAAAATCATAAAAAACTCCTTTTCTTTGGAATTTGTCCATAATGAAAGAACGGTCTTTTTCAAACTCATTCTTAGGATTATATCCTATAGAACCATTATTGATACTACTCCAAGAAAATAAATCTTTCTGTTGATGCATTACTGTATAGGGCGTTTCAGAGTCAAACATAAAATCTTTTACTCCAAAATTTCTTATAAAATAAGAATCTGAATCTATACAAACATAATTTTCACAAAAATCCAGTTTGTGTAATTGAGATTTAATTATTTGTTGATATCTCCAAGGGTCTTTTTCTTTACAATCTACAATTTGACTATCTTTTATAAGATTTTCATTAGGAAATTTAGTTCTGAAAAAATCGAAATCTACATCATTTACAGAAATTAATAAGGGTATTTTATCAACATTATATCTGTGTATAGAATCTATTAACAAAGTAACTCTGTCATAGTCTTTTTTATATGTTTTTATGAATAAAACTATCTTTTCCATAATTATGAAGAAAATTTGATTTTTGTTGTTAATCCCTTATATACAGCTTTAAGCATCAATATAAAGAAGTTTAGTCGTTTAGAAAATGAAGGAGAATTATTATATTTCTTACAAAAAATTCCTTTAAAAGATTGTGTTAATGTTTTCTTTATCATAACATGATAATCAATATGATACATTCTAAAAAACAAAATTCTATTTCGAGATATATAATATTGATAAAAATCACCTTTATCACTCATCTGGTGATATGCTTTACAACTTGTAAGTACTCCTAATTTTAAATCTTTATGCTTTTTTAATCTATAGCACCATTCTGCCTCTTCATAATACATAAAAAAATCTTCTCTCATCCATCCAATGATATCTAGAGTACTTTTCTTAAACATCATTACGCTACCTGTTACATAATCTATATTTGTATTCAGTGATTCTAAATTTCCCTTTTCTACCTGATTATAATTTATGTGATGATCCCACAATCTATTAGGGGTCAATATCCCTCCATCAGAATAAATCAAATTCCTTTTAAATTTATCACAAATACGAGGACCTATAATCTGTAATTCAGGTTTGGAATGCAAAGTGTTATATAATTTCTCTATAGTATCCTTACTAATTTCAATATCAGGATTCAAAATTAGAAAAGTCGTTCTACCATCTTCTATTGCTTTCTTTATTCCGATGTTGTTCCCTTGTGCATATCCTCCATTTATAAGGTTTGCAATAAATTTTACTTCATTTTTCAGGCAATATTCCTCAATTTCCTTTCCATCATTAGAAGCATTGTCTATCAGATAAAAACATACATCAGGAATTCCCTCTTCTCTCAGAGATGAAACCTGCCTAAAAACTTCTTTCGCTGAATTATAGTTTAAGGATATGATTGCTAAATCATCCCAAATAGTTATAGAATTGTTCATATCCTTAAATTATCTTTAGTTAAGACTTGTTATTTCCCTTCTCTAGCATAATCATCCTCTATTCTTACAATATCATCCTCCCCAAAATAAGTTCCTGTCTGAACTTCTATGAAAACCAAAAGTTCTGAACTTCTGTTTTCTATCCTGTGTTTTGCTCCTAGTGGGATGAAGATACTTTCTCCGTATTTTACTACATGTTCCACTCCGTCTAGTACAACCACAGCCTCACCCTGAACCACTGTCCAAAACTCCTGTCTGTGATGATGGTACTGATAAGACAAACGATGTCCTGCATTCACTTCTATTCTTTTCAGTTTGTAGTTTTCCTCATCTTCAAGGACATAATATTTTCCCCAAGGTCTTTCTCCAACTTCTAGCATATTTCTAAATTTTATTATTAGTATAATTATTTTTTGCCAAATTTAATAAAATTTCTTCTAAAAAGGTATACCAATTTTTCTACCTTTATAAATTCCTTTTTCTATTTGCCAACAGACCATGTAAGCGCCAGCGGCTTCACTATTAGTAGCTGCCATGCTCTTTATCATAATAAATCCAATTGCCATCTTCTAATTTATTGTAATTAAAAGCAAAAATAAGCGTATTATTATCAAGTTTTTTTATCACTTTGCTGTGTATATTTGCCTCTTTTCGCACATTTACATAGCCGTCTTTGTCATTGATTACGGCAAAGAAATAGTTTTCATTTACTTGAGCAAAAGTGTAGCTGTTTATCAGTAAAAATAAAAGCAATAATTTCATAAAAGCTTAAATATCAAGTTCTTTTTCATTTATATTTAGCAATTTATACCACGCAAGTGCATTTTCTGAGGTAGGGTCTATGCCTTTGCCTTTGGTATAAAAAGGCTCCCATTGCCAATCTTCTCCTCCAGTACACCCCACAGCAGCGTAGTTCATCAGGAATTCCTTAAAGTTATTGGCTATATAAAGCCCGTGGTTTTCACTACCATCGTGGCTGAGATACACAACCTTTCCATAGTTCTCTGGTTCTAACTCAATAGCAATATAATCACCGTTGCCTACTTGCTGAAAGGACATTTTATTATGCCAAACACGGTCGTATTTATTATTGTAATCGGGATATACATCTTCTACCCAGCTCTTGCGACTTTCTTCATAGCCCAAAAGCAAATCCAGCCCGAAAAGCAACTCTCCACAAAATATTTCAGCTAATTTCTCAGGAAGAAAATCCTCGTCTTCATCTGTAATGTCATTGATATCCCACCAAAACTCCAAATGGGCGGTATTTTCCAAAAGCACTTCTCGGAAATGTGGAGGCAGTGTATAGCCTAATTTCGCTTCTACGACTTTGATTTCGTCTTCTGTGGCGGGTTTTTCTATCGCAAGAGGTTCTGTAGCCCCACCAAGGTCTTCTATCTTTTCTAAAAATAGATCTAAATGCTTTTTAAAAAGTTCAAAATTGAAAGTAGTTGTCATAATGATACTTATTTTATAAAATTTATTTAGTTTGAGGGATATGTTTTAGGATTTTTAATGGCTTCTATTAGTAAAACAGCCTTTTCTGCTACTGCTTTATCCTCAGAGGCAGCGAGGTTTTCTAAAAAAGAAATATTAGCTTCAAATAATTCCAAAACAGCCGTATGGTAATAATATCTATCTAGTGATTTTACAATTTTCAAGAATTCATCATCCATTACACCATCAAAATCAGGGTCAAATAGCTTTTCCTTGAATGCTTCATATTTAGCGGTTTTTCCTTTGGTAGCTTTGAATTCCTTAGCCTGTGGAGACTGAGAACTGTAATTAGCAGCTTCAAAAAGTGTATGCATGTCGTTCATTAACAGAGTTTTATCAGCTTTGTTTTCTGCTAATAAAGCAAAATAAAGTTTAAGTCCCCAAGGAGAAAGTTTTACGAGCCAAGCCTGTGATTCCAAGCTATTGATGAGGTTGTAATAATCCTTTTCAGTAGCCGTTCCATCAAGGATTTTTAGGACACTTTGCTTCACTATATTGGCATTGGTTTCATAAGGCGTACCGAATCTTCGCCAAGGAAAATTCTCAATAAACAGCTGTAAATTCATTTTTTAAAATTATTAACTATTAAAAACTAATAATATTTTACAAATTTCTTATCCTGCAAGGCGGTGAGTTGTTCAGCTATAAGGGTATCCATATAGTTTTGGAGTTCTTCTCTGCTGTTATAGGTAGGTTTTGAGAGCCAATTGGGAAAGTCGAGGGTTTTATAATCTACTTCTTCAT
>CAUQSG010000055.1:0-11295 GCA_963520725.1 uncultured Flavobacteriaceae bacterium
TTATAGAGGTTCTGTATCAAACGGGAATGCGTAGGGCAGAGCTTTGTGATTTGCTTTTAGAGAATGTTCATTTTTATAGAAATGAAATTACAGTGATAGGTAAAGGGAATAAACAGAGAATATTACCTGTTTCTCCTGTTTTGATGAATGAGCTCAAGGTTTATAATGATGAGCATAGAAGGCCTAATCCTGATGCGGATTTATACTTTTTTGTAACACCAAAGGGGAAAAAAATCACAGAAAAATTTGTTTATTTGCTCGTAACTCGCTATCTTAGTGCTGTGTCTTCAAAGAGAAAGAGAAGTCCGCATATCCTTAGACATAGTTTCGCGACACATATATTGAATAATGGAGCCGAAATTTCTAAGGTTAAGAAGATGATGGGACACGCAAGTTTATCTTCTACACAAGTATACACCAATGCGGATATTGAACAACTGAAAAATATTTTTAATAAAACTCATCCCAGAGGTAATGCGAAAACGCAATTATCATCTGATGATGAGAAAATCTAAGTTTAACACCTAAAATATGTCATTATGGAAATTAGAGTTCAAGCGATGGGGATGACTCCTCATGTTTCACTAGAAGAGTTTATGGAAAAGAAAATAGCTAAATTAGATACTTTCTATGATAAAATTCAAGCGTGTGAGGTTTTCCTGAAATTAGAAAATGTAAGTGGTAAAGAAAACAAAACAGCGGAGATTATTCTAAATGTACCAGGGGATGATATCGTAGTAAAGAAGACTACAAGCTCTTTTGAGGAGAGTATAGACCTTTGTGTGGATGTTGCTAAAAAGTTGTTAATCAAAAAGAAAGAAAATAATTAAAAAAATATTTAAATTTTTAGCAATAAAAATTTGTGGTTTCAAAAAAACTTTTCTATATTTGCAAACGCAAAAAGGAAATAAAGAAGTTCTTTTGAAATCAATGCCTCCATAGCTCAGTTGGCCAGAGCACGTGATTTGTAATCTCGGGGTCGTGGGTTCGAATCCCTCTGGAGGCTCATTTTATAAGGTAGGGGAGATACCAGAGCGGTCAAATGGGACGGACTGTAACTCCGTTGCTTCGGCTTCGCAGGTTCGAATCCTGCTCTCCCCACATTTATAAAAAAACATTAAAAAATATTTGTGGGTTTAAGAAAAAGTTCTTACATTTGCAAAGTAAAAATTACCAACAATAAAAAATGCGGAAGTAGCTCAGTTGGTAGAGCGTCAGCCTTCCAAGCTGAATGTCGCGGGTTCGACCCCCGTCTTCCGCTCACAGAAATCACAATCAATAGAGATTGTGATTTTTTTATAAGCCGTTATAGCTCAGCGGTAGAGCGCTTCCTTGGTAAGGAAGAGGTCTCGGGTTCAAGTCCCGATAATGGCTCAATCAAGTAAGATATTGTTTTTCAGTATCTTACTTTTATTATAGGTAAAATACGCCTATTTTAGGGAGAAAAACACCAGTCAATAAATAGGTATAAAATAGGAAAAAAGTTCGAACAAAGTTCAAATGAAAATTAAATTTTTATATTTATAAAAATATCCCAATGAATCACTCATTGGGATATTTTGTTTTTAAGATGATTTGAATGGATTTATTTTTGTCAAGAGTGTTGTTCATCACATATCTGAAACATTGCGTAAATAATGTTTAAACTCACTTGTTAATTTTTTCTCTTTGAGCAATGATATCATTTCAAATTGGGCTTTAATCTCATTTTGAACCAAAGGATCTTGAAATCCTTCTTTTGATAAAATATCCTTATCTTCATCTTGTAGCATTATATCTATTACATTGATAATTGATTGAGAAATATTATCTTCAAAACCTCTTAGACCTGACTGACAATATCTTAAAATATCATCTAAAGAAACTATCAACTCATATATTTCTTCTTGTTGGTAATCTGTTGCATCTAAATCTGTTTCATCTATGTCGTTGAGTTTTTCGTATAACAAATTAATTTTACTCCTATCAATTTGTTCCTTTTCATCAACAAGATTCCACAAATAACTTATGATTTCATTTATCAATGAAACCTCTTCATCAGTCAAAAAAACTTGAATTTGATTTTTACAACTTTGAAATAAAGCTTCACAAAACCAACTACCCCAAAAAAGTAAATTATTTTCGGGTATTTCTGAGGTTTTTTCTTCTATTTCTTTTGAATACGAATTAAAATCTTCCATTTTTGTTAAAAATCATTGTTTAATGATGTTTTTGGGTTGTTACACATTATTTTTTTAAAAATTCCTCCAAAAACTATTTGTTTTTTGAAACTACCTTGGAACTATTGTTTTTTCTCCAGTGCTATCACTTATTCTTTTTGTAAGTTGTGTAACTTCCTCAAATATGGGTTTTATTTTTTCATCAGGAAATCTATCTAATGGATTATTATACCCATCATCCCAAAAAGTTATATATTTCCTTTTACCATCTTGAAAATAAAAAATAATCTGCGTTGCTTCTTGAGGAGGGTGTATACTGTCTTTATTAGTAGAATTTAGTTCATGTTCATTAGGGAGATTTTCTAAATCATTGTCATAATATATTCTTTTTATTTTATTAATACTTTTATTAGATACTTTGAAAGGAACTTCCTTTATAGTATCTTTCTCATAAGGTGTTTTTCTTGTTTTATAAACTTTCTGTATTCCTTCTGATAGATAAAATGTTCCTTTCCAGTTTTTTACGACTATTGATTTTATATTGTCTTTTTTATGAGCACAACTATAGAAAAGTAGAAATGCAATAAAATAAATATACTTATTTTTCATTTTTTAAATTCTTTTTGAGATGGGAATATGAAGTTATTTTGTATTCTATATTTTTATTAAAATATTTTAATCAAAAATGAGCCTATCTCCTCTCATCATTATATTTTCTATTATTCTTTTTCTATCATTTAAATCTTCTGGCAGAATAGTTTTGGAGTATTTCTTTTGCAATTCTTTTTTGAATTCATCTAAATTATTGGTTATCAAATACGATAAAAATAATTCAAAAGCTCTTTCTTTATAGACTGGATTTAAATCGGGTGAATATTGTTTCAATAATAACTTATAATCTTCAATAGGGATTTTATTTTCATCTAATTCTTGGCAAAGTGTAGAAAATAATGACATTTGGAAATACATATCCTGTTTTACAATTTCTTTATCCACTGTTTTAAGAAAACTATCAGTGTCCTTTAGTTTGCCTGCTAGATAAAGTTGCTTCATTTTGTATAGATATAGCATTTCATTTTTTGGATTTTGTTTTATCGCACAATCCAACATAATTTGGAGACTATCATTAGTTTGTTTTATAAGTTCATCATATTCTATTGATTCATTAGGAATTCCAAGTTTTATTTCAGGATGACTTTCAGAACCAAACCAGAGTGTATATCGTTTTAAATAAAGGTCTTGAAATTTTTCATAACATTCTTTATCTTTCTTATTACAACCAAGAAAAATAAAGAATACACTACATGTAAATATATGTTTTTTTATCATGTTGTAAATTGATTTTGCGCTCTTTTCCATTTATATTTAGTTTTTTTATCAGATATCCTCGTTATTGTATGCCTTTTCCAAAAAGAATCTTGTTTTTATTAGTGAATGTTATAGAAATAAAAGAAACATCACATTCTTCTAATAACTGACCATTATCACAACAAGAATTAATATAATACATAAATATTATCACTTCTTTATCCTTAAATCTTCTAGTAGGAGTTCCGAGATATTCTTTTAGCAAAATACTATCATTTTTATTACTTTTTTTAAAGGTATTATATAATTCTTCTCCCATCTCAATAGTTCTTTCGTGTTTACACCCTAAACTATCATTATTCCATAAGGAAAATGCATGATTTTTTTCTAATACCATTGTGTTGTCTGCTTCTTTTCTTTTAGAACAGCTTATAATACATAATAGAGGCAATATTATTCTACAAAAAACATTCATTTTCTTATTATTAAAGGATTAAATTTACTATTTATTAGATTAACCATCCTATAGAAAATTATAATAATTACTGGCTATTACATTTTAATGGTCATAGTTTCTATATCTTTATTATAAAACTCATATCCTTTTATTATATTACTGCTATCTAGTTTTTTCTTTAACATAAATTGCATTTTTTTGCCTATTTCATTGTAATAACCATTATATGGAAAACCTATATGAACTGTTTCTATTTCTATATATTCTTCATTATCATATTTATATTTTATCTTTTTTACAGATTTCTTAGGCAAAAGTACTATATCACGCATAGCATAATATTCCTCTTTGCATATATCATCCCAGATACAAACGGAACATACTATACTATCTAATTTTTTATGATGTATTTGTCCTTCTATCATTTCTCCATCTATATACTGTAAATGTTTTGCCATTATACTTACAATAGGAGATAGTAAATAGTAATTATTCTCTGTATTATTTCTTATTTCTACCAATACTTCTTTTTTATTTTCATCTATCTTCATATTATAAACTTCTATTTCTTTTCTTTCGGAACAGCTTATAATGCATAATAGAGGCAATATTATTTTACAAAAAACATTCATTTTTTATTCATTTTTTGAGTTTTTAAAAAGCATCTAATAAAAAAGACAGAAGATTCACGATAAGATATATTCTTACTGATTCTTTCTGTCCTATAATTAAAAATTTCTGATTATTTTAAATTTAAAAGAATATTAAAGTGCCTTTTCCAGCTCCACGCTTACGCCTTTCATTTCGCCCTGCATAGGCGGATTGGTTTTGGTGAGTTTTATTTTGATGTAGGTGATTTGTGGGAATTTTTCTTCTAATTTTTGGATAATTCTCCCAATTACTCGTTCCAAAAGCAGCGATGGAATTTCCATTTCTCTATGGATAATATCGTTGATTTCGGCATAATTTATCGTGTCTTCCAAGTGATCGCTCTGTGCCGCTTTCCATAGGTCTGCATGAATTTCAGCATTTACGAGATAATAAGTCCCAGTCGTTTTCTCCTCTGGCAAAACTCCGTGATAGGCGTAAATTTTCAAATCCTCGATGAGAATTCTGCTTCTTAGATTTTCATTTTTAATATCAAAATCTTCGGCCGTCAGTCCTATGTTTTGGAGTTTTGTGAAACTTGGAACAGGGAGATTGGCGTTGTCTTCTTTTTTCATTTTTTTGTAAAATTAGAGATGATGTTTTCTATTTCTTTTTTCGCAGTTTCCAAATCATCATTTATCAAAACTTGGTCAAATAAATGCTGATAGCCAAGCTCTTCCTGAGCCTTGTTCACGCGGGTTTTTATGGTTTCTAAACTGTCAGTATTTCTTTTGATTAGGCGTTTTTCAAGTTCTTCGATGGATGGCGGAGCGATGAAAATACTCATGGCTTGGTCTCCGAAAATCTTTTTTAGATTAACTCCACCGACCACATCCACATCGAAAATCACCGTTTTTCCGTTCTTCCAGATTCGTTCTATTTCAGATTTCAGTGTTCCATAGAATTTGTCAGCATAGACCTCCTCATGCTCCACAAAGGCATCTTCGGATATTTTTTTTCTAAATTCATCAGGCGTTAGGAAATAGTAGTCTTTTCCGTGTGCTTCGCCTTCTCTTGGCGCTCTTGTAGTAGCAGAGATGGAAAACTCTAAATGAGGGAAATTCTCTAAACTGTGTTTTACTAAAGTGGTTTTTCCGCTTCCAGATGGAGCCGAAAATATGATGACTTTGTTCATTTTATGTTGAATTTGAGTTTTTAAAATAGAATCAATGTTTTGATGAAAATTTTTTATAAAACATTGAGTGTCTGTTCTTTTATCTTTTCTAAATTGTCTTTCATCATGACCACTATTTTTTGGATTTCATGATGATTGGCCTTTGAGCCCAGAGTATTGATTTCTCTTCCGATTTCTTGGCTGATGAAACCTAGTTTTTTTCCGTTAAAATCTTCATTATTAAGAACTTCCAAGAAATATTTCAAATGCTGTGTCAGACGGACTTTTTCTTCAGAAATGTCCAGTTTTTCTACAAAATACGCCACTTCTTGGTAAAATCTGGTTTCGTCCAGCTGCTCAAAATCCTTTAAAGAAGAGAGATAGCGCTCTTTTATAGTGGAAATTCGCTCCTCCTCAAAAGGCTGCACCTGTCCCAGCAGTTCTTCGATGTTTTTGATGTTTTTAGTGAGTTCTTCTCCTAAAATTTCTCCTTCAGTTTTTCTAAAATTAGAAAATTCTATAACTGCCTTATTTATAGTTTCTTGCAGGAGATTCCATTCGTTGTCAGAGAGCTCTTCCGTTTTGCACTGGATGGTTTCGGGCATTCTTATTGCCATTTTAAGGTATTCAAAATCAGGAGCTTCTGGTGAACATTGGCGAAGCTGCTCCATGTAGGATTTTATAATTTCTTGGTTGATTTTCACATCATTCGCGCCGTCCAAAGATTCACAAGTGATGAAACAATCTACTTTTCCTCGCAAAAGCTTGTCATTCAGGGATTTTCTGATTTCAAGTTCTTTTTCTTTAAAACGGAGAGGAAGTTTTATGCTGAGGTCGAACGATTTGCTGTTGAGAGATTTGATATCAACATTTATTTTCTTACCTTCAAAAATGGCTTCAGCTCTTCCGAAACCAGTCATTGACAATATCATAAAAATCTTATTTTACGCACAAATATAAACTATTTAAGAGAAATATTTTTAAAAATCTGCGAAATAGAATTAATTTTGCGGATATATTTAATGGCAATGCTTTATATTTTTGTATCGGTTTTAATAATTTTCCCTGTATTGATGGGCTTTGGACGCCTTTCTCAAAAGATATTTGGAGCGTTTTGGGAAGGGCTTTCCGCACAGCTGGTCTTAGGGATATTATTTTTGATGACTATATGGAGTGTTTTGTCTTTTTTTGTTCCGTTAAATATTGATTTAGAGCGAATTACTGTTGGTTGTGGTTTTCTCTTGTTTTTTTATTTTCAGTCGTATAAAGATTTTTTTAAAATAGATCGAAAAAACTGGCTTTTGTGGGGAGGTTTTAGTTTGGTTTCCTTAGTTGTGGGCAGTGGATTTCCCTTTATTTTAGACCATTTTGGGTATTATGTCCCTACGATTAAGTGGCTTTCTGAGTATGGGCTGGTAAAAGGAATTACGAATTTGGACTGGGTGCTGGGGCAGATGTCGCCATGGCATGTTTTTCAGGCAGGATTTTCGCATTTTTCAGATGAATTTTTGAGGATAAATGTGCTTCTTCTGATGATATTTTTCTTGTATATTATTGAGAAAAAATCATGGGTAATGCTTTGTTTTTCGCCTGTTTTGTTCTTTTTTGTGCAGTCGCCGAGCCCAGATTTGCCAGCGATGGTTTTTTCTTTAATTATCTTAAATGAAATTTTAACTAAAAATAAAGAATTTGCCCTGCTTTTCGCCTTTTCGGTTTTGGTTTTCAGTATTAAACCTACGATGCTTTGGCTGCCGATTTTGACTTTCCTTTATCCGATTTTGATTTTCAAAAAAGGCTTGAAATTCATTTGGTTAGGAGGTTTGTTTGGCGTTTTGTACTGCGTGAAAAATATTTGGACTTTCGGCTATCCTTTTTTTCCGATTCAGTTTTTGGATTTGGGTTTTAGCTGGAAACCATATGGCGGATTGTTCGTTTCATCGAGCGAAGTGGCTGTTTTAAAGACTTTTGATTTACAATATTCTTTGGAGGAAATTTCCCAATTTTCAGCGGTGAAATATTTTGTAAACTGGCTTTTCTTGGATGGGATAAAGGGCGTTATCAATGCCGGTTTGATATTGGTTTTGCTGTTTTTTGGGATTTTTTCATGGAAACAAAAGGATAAAATTACGGGAATAATCTTTCTCTGTATTTTGGTTAAAAGTATTTTTGTGATCTGTTTTTCAGCGCAGTATAGATTTTTCATCGATGTGTTTTTCGTGTTTTTTGTGGTGTTTTTTAGAGATGTTTTTTCTAAAAAATGGTGTTTGGGAATTTTCTCTGGTTTGAGTGTTTTGATGGTCAGTATTTTGGCTTTTCCTCAGATTTTGCAGGAAAAAGTTCCAAGTTTTAATTTGGGATTTGTGATGAGAAATTATGAAGCGAAACAGATTTATAAACCTTTGTATTACTCTCTAAATAAGCACGATACATTTACTGTTGGTAATCTGGAATTTAATGTTCCGAGGGATTATGTCTTTGGGTTTGATACGGTTCTGCCGGTTCTCACGCCTCATCAGTTGGAGGAATTTTACGAATTGGGGATTTTCCCTCAAAAAATAGGAAAAACTCTTGACCAAGGTTTTGTTTGGAAAAAACTAAATTTTCAGGAAAAAAAGCACTTGAAAAGTATCCTCGAAAAAATTAAAAAATAAAATTCTCATTTCTTAGGAATTTGTATATTTGTAGGATGTTTGGGACATTGGGTAATTATCTGACTTTTTCTTCCTTTGGTGAAAGCCATGGGGAGGCTTATGGCGGGATTTTGACCAATTTTCCAGCAGGTGTGAAAATCGATTTTGATGAGATTCAGCATCAGCTAAGTAGAAGAAAACCAGGGCAGTCGACTATCGTTACACAGAGAAAAGAGGCGGACGAAGTGAGGTTTCTTTCAGGGATTTTTGAAGGGAAAACCACAGGAATGCCGATAGGTTTTTTGGTTGAAAACGAAAACCAAAAGACAAAAGATTATGAGCATTTGGCTCGTTCCTATCGCCCATCTCATGCAGATTATACATATGACCAAAAATTTGGTTTTAGGGATTACCGAGGCGGCGGGCGTTCTTCTGCGAGGGAAACTCTGAACTGGGTAGTGGCAGGGACTTTGGCGAAACATCTACTGCCAGAAGTTGAGATTTATTCTTATGTGTCATCGGTGGGCGAAATATCTTGTATAAAGCCATATCAGGAGCTTGATTTTTCAAAAATAGATGAAAATGAAGTGAGGTGCCCAGATGAAACTACCGCAAAGCTCATGATAGAGCGGATAGAACAAGCGAGAAAAAAAGGCGATACAGTAGGAGGAACGATAACCTGTGTAATAAAAAATGCACCGAAAGGCTTGGGAGAGCCAGTTTTTAATAAACTTCATGCAGAGCTGGGAAAGGCGATGCTTGGTATCAATGCTTGTAAAGGTTTTGAGTATGGAGCAGGATTTGAGGGAGCAAAAATGTCTGGCTCGGCACAGAATGATATTTTTAATGCTGATGGAACTACCAAAACCAACCATTCGGGCGGGATACAAGGGGGAATTTCTAATGGAATGGATATTTATTTCCGAGTGGCGTTTAAGCCTGTTTCTACGCTGATGATGCCGCAGGAAAGCATAGATAATGCAGGGAATATCATAAAATTAGAAGGAAAGGGGAGGCATGACCCATGCGTGTTGCCAAGAGCGGTTCCCATCGTGGATGCTCTTTCGGCATTTGTTTTGGCGGATATGTATCTCATTGATAAACAGAGAAAAATTTAATAAGAAAACAAAATGAAAAAATATTGGGAAAAAGGGATTTCTTTTGAAGAATATTTCAAGAAAACAGAGGAAATTGTCAATAAAGATGAAGAAAAACTAACTCCAGCAGAAAAAGAAATGCTGGAATATTATAAACTGGGAGTGCAGAGAATGAGCAGAATGATGAAGGTCTATAAACCCGATGAGGAGCAGGTGAAAACCCTTGAAAATAAGAATTTTAAAGGAAAAATTCTGATTATTTCTGAAGGTTGGTGCGGAGATGCAGGGCAGACAGTGCCGGCGGTTTCTCTATTTTTCAAAGGGAAAAATGAAGTGAGAATCGTCTATCGTGATGAAAATCCAGATTTGATAGACCAATTCCTAACCAACGGAACCCGTTCTATTCCTATCGTGGTTATTTTAGATGAAAACGATGGAGTGATAGCACACTGGGGGCCGAGACCTGCCTATGGAACAGAACTATTGAAAAAATACAAAGCAGACCCAGAAAACTACCCTAAAACTCAGTTTTACAATGATTTACAAGTCTATTATGCGAAAAATAGAGGGTATGATGTAATCACTGAAATATTAGATTTAATTTAAAAATAAAGAAAAATTATGGCAAATACACCTTCAAATATGCTGGCATTAGGAACAAAAGCTCCGTTTTTTGAACTGCCTAATCCTGCGAAAAACAACGAGTTACAGAGTTTGGAAGATTTAAAGGGAAGCAAAGGAACTTTGGTTATTTTTATGTGTAACCACTGTCCGTTTGTGATTCATGTGATAGAAAAATTGGCTGAACTTTACGAAGATTATAAAGGGAAAGGAATAGAGTTTATCGCGATAAATTCTAATGATGTGATAAATTATCCAGCAGATTCGCCAGAGCTGATGGTGGATTTCGCGGAGGAAAAAGGTTTCACTTTTCCGTATTTGTATGATGAGAGCCAAGCTGTGGCAAAGGCCTATGATGCGGCATGTACGCCAGATTTTTATTTCTTTGATGACAAATTGGACTTGATTTATCGTGGTCAAATGGATGATTCCAGACCTGGAAATAATAAGGAGATTACGGGCGAGGATTTAGTCATAGCTTTTGAAAATCTTTTGGCAGGTCAGCCGCAGGAAGAATTGCAGAGACCGAGCCTTGGTTGTAATATTAAATGGAAATAAAGAGCAATGAAAATCACTTTAAATAGAATAAATGACGATTTTCTTTTCGAATGTGCGAATGAAAATGGTCAGAAAATCTTACTCAATAATATAGGCGAAGACAAAAATAACGGTGTGAGCCCTATGGAGGCTCTGCTGATGTCTGTGGCGGGCTGCAGCGGAATAGATGTAGTCAGCATTCTGAAGAAACAGAAACAGCAGATTACCAAGTTTTCGGCAGAGGTAGAAGGCGAGAGAGTAGCAGAAGGGGAGGCGAAACCATTTAGAAATATAATGGTAAAATTCTATGTAGATGGGGATGTAAATCCTGAAAAGGCGAGAAAAGCAGCAGATTTGTCCTTTGCGAAATACTGCTCTGTTTCTAAGACACTTGAACCCAATGTAGAGGTGGGGTATCAAATATATGTGAATGGTATAAAAGTAGACTAAAGATGTTTAGAATTTCTGAAATAGAAACATGTTTTCCAGAAAAAAAAGTAACAAACGAAGATTTACAAAAGGAATTTCCAGAGTGGAGTCCAGAGAAAATTTTTAATAAAGTCGGTGTAAAACAGCGATATACAGCATCAGCAGAGGAAACAGCGCTGGAGCTGGCGGTGAAAGCTTCTGAGAAACTATTAAAAAAAATAGATAAAAACGAGATAGATTTTATCTTGTTTTGTACGCAAAGCCCTGATTATCATCTTCCTACTACGGCTTGTAT
>CAUQSG010000056.1:0-10976 GCA_963520725.1 uncultured Flavobacteriaceae bacterium
CTAAGTGTTCTGTAAAATCAACTGTTTCCACTCCGTTAGGAAAATAAACAGGTTCAGAATAAGCTATTTTGTCTACCAAAAAACTTAAATTAAGAGCAGGAATTTCTTTTTTAATGGCAACCTCTGAGGCTTGCACAAATGTTTTATCTATTTTTTCGTAAGACGGGTTTCTAAACAACCACAGAAGACTGATTGCTAAGAAAATAATAACTGACAATAAAAATAAATATATCATCTTTTTGATTTTCATTCTAACCTTTTTTATACCAATCTATATATCTACAAAATCCATAAATTCATACTTTTTTGTCTAAATAAAATAATTTATTCAATAAAAGATAAAGGCTCAAAAATCGGCAGCAGCGGCTCAGTATGGAATTTTAATATTGATTTGTAAGTGGTTTCACTGGTCAGGTTGGTGATGAATTCCTGAAAATTATTCCCTGCGAAATAGATTCCCACAGGAAAATCCACGAGGTAAATAGGATATTCACCGTTTTGAGATTTCCTAACATCCCAAAATACAACCTCGCCGTTTTCACTTACCATAAAGGGCTCAGCATTGGCAAGCAGCTCCATTTCTTCCTCTTCATCAAATATGGACAAATCTACATATTCCTGAAAAATCTTCTTCCAATAAGCATTACGATGCTCCAAAGCATCACAAAAAGGGCTGTTCGCTCCCATAGGAATATAACTGAGAAAAAGTCCCAAGAGCCGCCCGAATCCCATTTCTCTCGTGAATTCAAGATAGGAAGGAGGCAGTTTCCAGTCGTTACTAATTCGAGTAATATTGCTGGACAGCGTTCGCTCGCCTTCTTTTATAGTCAAAAGTTCTTGATACATATGAGTGATTTTAAAATGAAAAAAACTCTACCAGCACCCTTGGTCAGCCACGCTTTTGTGCTCATTTATTAAATCAATAAGCTTTACAAAATGCTGAAATGCGGTCTCTGATAGGTTCTTGTTGGAAGGAACAGCATCGAACGAATACACGGGAGAAGCCCACCCTGCACCGATGACTTCAAAGGTTTCTTGTAAAGGAATAAGGTAGGTTTCTACCGTTTTGTTTGGTGGTGAATATCGTTCTTTTGAGCCGCCTATAGTCACGGAAGCGATTATCGCCTTATCTTTGAATTTACCCGAAAGCCTATTGCCTTTGAAATAGTCATACAGCACATCATCTATCCATTTCTTGAGAAGTGCTGGCGTTCCGTACCAATACAAAGGAAATTGCAGGATGATGAAATCCGCATTTTTTATGGCTTCTTGTTCCGCTTTTACATTGATTTGATAGTTGGGATAGAGTTTGTCCAGACGGCGGATGCTGATTTGTTTTCCGAAGTGTTTTTCTAATTCTTTCAAAATAGCTTTATTAGCCTTTGATTTTTCTAAATTAGGATGTCCTGAAATGACCAAAATCTTACTTTCTGATGAAAAAATCTTATCCGCTGTTCTCGGCTGTGAGGACAAATGAACCGAAAATCCTACAAAAAATAATACCAGAAAAATATTTTTAAAGAGTTTCATAATGATAGTTTTTAGAATTAAAGGATAAATATAAGAAACGCTTCGGAGATTTTTTTACAACTTTTGAAAAAATAAATCAAATGTTGATTTTATCAATGTTCAAAAGCTTATAGACCATTTCTTTCAGAAGTTCGTTTTCTTCGGTTTGGTTGGTGCCGAGCCCTTTTCCTTTAAGGTCAAATTCCCTGAGAATGGAGATGGCTCTGGTAGCGTGTTTCAGTGGATAAAACTTCGCCGCTTCAGCGAAATCCTTTACGAAATAAGGATTTATCTTTAGTTCAGAAGCTATTACCTGTGGAGACTGTCCCGCCAAAGTGTGGTATAAAACAATGTTGGAAAAAAAGTTGTACAAATTCCCTATTGTGAGCACTAGTGGATTGGTTTTAGGGTTTTTGCCCATGTAATAAACGATTTTGAACGCCACTGAACTATTTTTAGTCCCGAGAGCCTTCTGCAGTTCAAAAACATTGTATTCCTTGCTGATTCCTATATGCCTTTCGATGAGTTTTTCATCTAAAATTTCATTTTCTTTTAAGATGAGTTTTAGTTTTTGTAGCTCGTTGGCTATTCTGGATAAATCATTTCCTAAATATTCAGCCAAGAGCGTAGGAATATTAGGCGCAGTTTTGATGTCAAGGGAAACGCACTCCTGCTGAATCCATTTTGCGAGGTTGTAATCTTTCACAGGTTCGCTGTAGTGGAGCATTTTTGCCTTTTCTAATGCCTTTGCAAATTTCTTACGAGAGTCTATTTTCTTTTGTTTGTGAGCGAAGACAAGTATCGTGGAGGGAACGGGATTTTCTATATATCTCAAAAAAATATCCTGCTCTTCTTCATTTAGCTTTAAATCTTGGGCTTCTTTTACGATAATCACCTGATAATCACCCATCATAGGATACTGGTCGGCCAAAGAAAGTATTTCTGCATAAGAAGAATCTTTTCCGTAGACAATCATCTGGTTGAAAGCCTTTTCTTCCTCCGTAAGAATGCCGTTTTCAAGGAGTTTTACGGCAAGGTCTATATAGTAAGGCTCTTCTCCATGGAAAAAATAAATAGGAGAAAATTCTTTATTTTTAATATTTTTGGAAATAATTTCTAAATCTTTCATAATATGCAATTACCAAAGCTCAATTTTGAGCAGGATTTTGATTTTAAAATAAAGCAGGACAAAGATACATTTTTTATTTATGATTTGGTTCGCAGGGCTTATTTAGTTCTTACCCCAGAGGAGTGGGTGCGGCAGCACTGGGTGCATTATTTTCATTTTATAAAGGGCAAAAGTCCCTCTTCGCTCATCATGGAACGAAAAATAGAACTAAACGGCACCACCAAGAGGATAGATTTGCTCGTAACGGAAAAAACCGAACCGCAGATATTATTAGAATGCAAAGCCCCTCATATAGCCCTTACTGAGAGCGTTTTTGAGCAGGCAGCGAGATATAATACCATAATTTCTGCCCCCAAAATTATCCTAAGCAACGGGCTGCAGCATATTTATGCAAGGCTGGAGCAGGGACAGTATTTTTTTGAAAAACAATAAAAAATATTATTGAACACTTCTAAAAGACTTCCATCTCAAAACTGCATCCAGACAAAGACATCCCAGCGCCATCCACAGAAAAACTCTGAAAAATTCTGTGTATTCATAGTTTTTCTTTCCTTTGATTTTTGTTTTCTCTAACTGGTTGATTTCCTTATAGATATATTCTAAACTCTCGCTGGAGTCGGCACGGAAGTATTTTCCGCCTGTGTTTTCCGCAATAGAATTGAGCAGATGCTCATCTATTTCTACTTTTTGAGGAACGAAATACACATCTCCAAAGCCATCAACAGCGGGAGATTCTGCATATCCATCCGTCCCGATACCGATGGTGTAGACCTTTATCCCATTATTTCTAGCCAAATCGCTGGCAACCTCCGCAGGCATTGCGTTTCTTGTAGTATTCATTCCATCGGTCATCAGGATGATTACTTTGCTCTTGGATTGACTTTTTATCAGGTGTTTGGTGGCTACTGCCAGCCCTTCGCCTATGGCGGTTCCGTGGGCTACATCGCCAGGCTGCATTTCTTCTATTTCGGTAGAAATCACCTCGTGGTCGGTGGTCAGCGGCACTCTCATAAAGGCTTCTGCGGCGTAGATGACCAGCCCAAGTCTGTCATTTTCCCTTTGCGAAACGAAATCTTGGGAAAGTTTTTTCAGTACAGTCAGTCGGTCTGGGCTAAAATCCCTTGCCAGCATACTTAGCGAAATATCCACCGCTAAAACGATGTCAATGCCCTGTTCATAGTTGTTTTTAATGGTGTAGGTGCGAGGTCTTGCCAGTGCAATAATCAGGGCAGAGAGAATAAAATATTTGGATAAAGTGAGGATTTTATTTACCCAAAAATAGCCATTGCCCATTTGTATATTTTGGGTAGATGGTATGAGGATTCCTTTTTGTTTTCTTTTCTTTAAATCCTTGATAATTAAAGGAATAAATAATAAAAACAAAGCCAAAAACCACGGGCTATGAAACTCAAAATTAAACATTGTCTATATCAGTTTTAAGGTTAAAATGAGTAGAATGTATAATGTTTTTTATTGAGTCAAAATCACTTTCCATCGTATTTTTTTCAGGAATAGTTTTCGCGAATTTTACTAAATCTCCACGAGTCAGCACTTTTTTAAATACTTCTATTTCTTCATCTGAAATATAATGTTTGCTTTTCATTAAATCTATCAAATCTTCTGTGAGCAGAATGTCAGCAGGAATGTTTTTATTATCAGCAAGATAGCCTCTGCAGATTTCTATCAGTTCTACATAGAAAAGGCGGTATTCGTTCTTTTCTATCAGGTTTTTATTTTTTAGCTGTTCTAATTTTTTCAGGGTTTTCAGTGCTGGATTTTCTACGCGCAGATTTTTGACTTTTCTATTAAAAATAAATAAAAAGACAAATCCTAAAATCCCCAAAATAACAAGTCCGCCGAAGAAATAGTTTTTATACATTTCCCAATAGTCTGAAAGAGAGGGTTTTACCTCTTCGTTCGGCATGATATCGTTGATTTCTTCGCCCTGCTGGGTAGGATTGACAACCTCTATTTCATAAGGCGTGGTGCGGTGGATTTCCTCGCCGATTTTGAATTCCAAAGCAGGAATGCTGTGTTTCCCTTCTTCATAAATCGTAAATTCTATAATCCGTTCGTAGCTGTTTGGATTTTCGGAAATGCTGTCTTTCGTTTCCTCAAAACTAAACGGCAGAAGCCCATTTTTCGGCGCGGAAATTACATTTTTTTGATTTAAATTTTCTATTTTAACTTTGAAAACAGCCGTTTCACCGAGTTCGATTTTTTGTTTATTCAAACTCGTGGAAAGCTGCTGCGCAAATCCAAATATGGTTCCGAAAAAGAAAAGTAAAAAATATTTTTTCATCTTTTATTTATGGCAACTAAAATAGTTAAAATGCCTTCTGTTATTGATTTTTTTTTGCTACTTTTTGAAATATTTTCTTAGTTCTTTCACATACTCATCGCCTGTTTTTAGGCTGATGAATCCAGCTGAAGCACTCTCGAAAATTTCCTTTGTTTTTTGTTCTTTTTTTATTTGGTTTTCTCTAAAATTTTCCTGCCATCTGCGGTCAGATGTATTTACCCAAATCTGCTTTCCTGTTTCGCTGTCGGATAGCAGAGCATAGCCGATGTCAGGGATTTCGCTGTCTTTTTCATCAGAAATTTTCAGCCCTAAAATTTGGTGTTTTTTAGAAGCTGTTTTCAGTATTTTTTCTTGAAAATCATCATTAAAATCCGATAAAACGAAAATAAAGGATTTCTTTTTAAAAACATTCATCATATATTCCAAAGCCTTGTCCAGATGGGTTTCAGAGGCGATGTAATCAGATGAAATGATATCAGATATCATAGCCAAAAGGTGTTTTTTTCCTTTTTGTGGCGGGACGACTTTATAGACTTTATCCGCAAAGAGAATGAGCCCTACTTTGTCATTATTTTTCAGTGCCGAAAAGCCTATGCTTGCACAGATTTCGGCTACGAATTCCTTTTTTAGTGAAATTTTTGTTCCATAGTCCATAGACGCCGAAATATCCACCAAAAGCATAATGGTCAGCTCCCGCTCTTCTTCCATTACTTTCACAAAAGGCTGTTGGAATCGGGCGGTTTTGTTCCAGTCTATTCTGCGGATCTCATCGCCGAACTGGTAGGGTCTTATCTCGGCAAAAGTCATTCCCTGTCCCTTGAATGCAGAGTGATATGCGCCCATGAGGGAGGCATCAGTCTCCCTGCGGGAACGGATTTCTATTTGTTTTACTTTTTTTATAATATCTTTGATGTCCAGTCTGCTCATTATTTTGAAAGATGATAATGTCTTAGCTGATGTTCCTTCTGGCGTGCATTGCTGAAACAAGACACTCGTTTTAGATAGCCTATTACTCTGGTAGCGTGGTCTATATCCTTGGAATGACAGCTGCTGCACTCGTACAGAGTTCGCTTGTCTATGTGGTCACAGTCGTTACAGATAGTGATACGAATATTGAAACAAAAATAATTACACCCTGCTAATGCTGTGGCATTCAGTAATTTGAGGAAGCCTTCTTTGTTTGGTGTTTCTTCTAAATTGAGATGAAGAGCCGAGCCACCATCCAGATATTGGATGATTTCTTTTCCGTGAAGAATAATTTTATCTAAAACATTAATCTTCTCATTTTCAACAGGGTAGAAGTAGGAGTTGTAGCACTCACGAGGCGAGAACAAGCCATCTTTTTTGTCCCAAATAGCATTTTTCACACCGAGGTTTTCTGCTGGAACAAATTCCGTGTTGAACATATAGCCATAGAGCTGTTTTGCTTTTTTATTTTCTTCGTAAATGATTTTAAGATAATGACTTACGAAATTTTTGTAATCCGTATTGTTGCTTGCCTCTATGCCCAGATATTCAGCAGCCTCCACCATTCCATTGATTCCGATGGTCAAAAATTGTTTATCCAAAGAGATAAAACCAGCATCATACACAGGCAGAAGTCCTGCGGCTTTGTATTCTTCGACTAATTTTCGGTAAGCAACCTGATATTTATGAATTTTTTGAATTTCTTTAGCAATGTCTTTTTTTAGCTGAATTAGTCTATTGATATTCAGTGTGATAACATTGATAGAGCCTGTTGCCACACCACCAGCACCGAGCGAGTAGCTGAATGTATTGTCGCTGATTTCGTTGCGCAGTCGGCAGCAGGAAGCTAGGCTGTCCGCACTTTCAGACTGATAAATAAAGAAAGAATTTCCCTCGCTGAGTTCCTCTGCGCACATTTCCGCAAAATCACCATCCACGGGCTTGGTTCCATCTGTGAGCATAGCTGCGGTAACTACAGGGAAAGTTAAAATAGCTTTGGTTCTTTCGGCATTAAACCACTTCATAAAGAATTTTTGGAAACGAGAAAATCGCTCCCAGTCAGGGCGGGTCATATCAGGAAAGACAAAATCGCCAAACATGCTGTCAAAATAAGGCTTGTCATAAAGCGAAATGTTCCAGAATACAGACTGATATCCGCGCGCTGCCGCTGGCTGATTGATTGCATAGACCACATGCTGCAAGTGGTTTTCTATGGTTTTCGTATTGGTTTCTAAATAGTTTTCACCAAAATCTTTCGCTGCAAAATGGTCAAAATAAAGTAAAAACTCTACCGTTGCCAAAGCTCCAGCAAACTGTGAGCTTACCGCAAAAACTAAATTCACAAACTCACCGCAGAAGCTCTCCAAATGCTTTGGCGCTCTACTTTCTCCACCTATTTTCAGAAGTCCGTCAAGCAGGAATGGATACATACTGATGGACACGCAGTAGGGTTTCAGAGAGGTCTCGTCATGGACATAGATTTCGTGGTTTTCTATCTGGCGAACATACTCATTTGCAGTCTCTTCATCGAAAATATCTGCAATTTTTCTTCGCACCAGCTCGCGGTTGATTTGGATATTGATATCCTTGTTGATTTCAGCCTCCATGGTTGCGATGTTTTTGGAGGTTACATTTGCGTTTGCATCCACAGAAGAAGCCGAAGCGGCATTACCTGCTTTGATGTAATTTTGGATAAAATCAATTTTTTCATTGATTTGTGAAGGTGTTAGACGAATCATGGTGTTAATTTTTAATGTTTTACAAAATAATGATTTAGTAGTTTATTAGTTTTTACCTCTATAAATTTTTGATTGGTTTTAGGGCTGTCCAATCCGCCTAATTCCGCTATCCAAGGCCCTGTTTTCAGCCAAGTGAGATGGTTTTTAATCCCATCCGAAACATCTTCCATTCCTGTGTAAAGACAAGTGTTTAGTCCGTTGTCTTCGGCTATTTTTAGTTTTTTTATCAAATCTTCTTCCTCCCATTCGCCTCCCATAAAGAGGACGCAGGAAATCATGCTTTTATATTTGTTTAAAAAATCTGCAAAAAGCTCATCGGTCAAAATTTCGCCGCTTCCGTTTTTCCATAAAAATGGCGAGTGACAGCCTTCGCACCGCAGAGGACAGCCTGTGATACTGAAACAAAGGCTGATTTGTCCAGGAACTTCCTGCAGCACCACTTGTATGTCATGATAGCAGAGCATTTTTCCATTAAGGAGCTTGTATTTTGCTCAAAATTTTATCTATAATATTTTCTGCGTTGATGTTTTCTGCTTCAGCTTCAAAGGTAAGCCCTATACGATGGCGAAGAACATCTTTTGCGATGCTTTTTACATCTTCTGGAATTACGAAAGCCCTATTTTTGAGGAATGCCACAGCACGAGAGGCGATAGCCAAATTGATAGACGCCCTTGGTGAAACCCCAAAACTGATGTAATCTTTCAGTTCTACAAGTCCGTACTGCTCAGGATAACGGGTTGCGAAAACCATATCAAGAATATATTTTTCTATCTTTTCATCAAGGTAAATCTGGTTGATGAGTTCCTTTGCTTCCGAGATGTTTTCCAGCGAAATTACTGGTTTTACCTTCGGCTGGTGGGCTGTAGCTACCATACGCATTACCTTTCGCTCGTCCTCAAAAGAAGGGTAGTCTATCTTGCATTTCAACATAAAACGGTCGCTCTGCGCTTCTGGCAGGAGGTAAGTTCCCTCTTGGTCTATCGGGTTTTGAGTGGCTAAAACCAAGAAAGGTTTTGGCAGCGGTATGGTCTCATCGCCTATGGTTACTTGTTTTTCCTGCATGGCTTCCAAGAGGGCGGACTGCACTTTGGAAGGCGCACGGTTGATTTCATCCGCTAAAACGAAATTAGCGAAAATAGGTCCTTTTTTGACCAAAAAATCATTTTCTTTTACATTATAAATCATCGTCCCGATGACATCCGCAGGGAGTAAATCGGGAGTAAATTGTATTCTGGAAAATTCTCCGCTCACCGCTTCGGAAAGGGTCTTTATCGCCAAGGTTTTTGCCAGTCCGGGAACTCCTTCCAGCAGGATGTGTCCATTTCCGAGAAGTCCTATGAGGAGGCGCTCTACCATGTATTCCTGTCCGATGATGGCTTTATTGATTTCTTCCTTCAAAAGGGAGAAATGATGGTTCTGAACTTGTATTTTTTCAGTTAATATTTTTATTTCTTCGGCTTGATGTAATTCTGACATAATTGTTAAAATGAGTGGGTAAATTTCTAACAAAAATGTTTAATAATCAAAAAATAAGTATTAAAGTTTGTTAAAAAACGAATCTAGCCGACTCAATTTTGTTTAATCCAATTAAATAGATTATTTTTGCATTTTTAAACAGAAAAATAGAAGATGGATTATCACTTTGTGGCGCATCAGCAGATAAGGGAAAAACTGCGAAAGGTTCTTTTTTAAGTATTAATTGCTGAACAGACGAATAAAAGTTTATTTATTTTCTGTTTTCACCTATTTTTCAGGCTTTTCAAGGTAACTTATTGGTGTTTATCCTTTTTTATGAAGTTTTTTATTTAAATGCGACAGCAACTTTGCAACTTGGTTACATTCTCTTTTATTTACTTTTGCATCGAAATTAGTAACAAATCTAAAAAACAATGAAAAAGAAACTAATAAGAATCGGTCTAACCTCTGTGCTGTTACTAGTAGCATGGTTAACAGAGCTTAACTGTAATCTACCGATATGGCAAATACTCATCATTTATCTTATTCCATATTTACTTATCAGCTACGATGTATTACACGAAGCTGTAGAAGGAATTATGGAGGGCGACCCTTTTGATGAGAATTTTCTTATGGCTGTTGCCACAATAGGAGCTTTCGTCGTGGGCTTTTTACCCAATGGCGAGCCTCAATTCTTAGAAGGTGTCTTCGTAATGTTATTCTTCCAAATTGGCGAATTGTTTGAACATTATGCTAAAGATAAAACTCGTGACTCCATTTCAGATCTAATGGATATACATCCAGACACAGCTAACATTTTAAGAAATGGCGAATCAATCGTGGTAAATCCTTCTACTATTGCTGTTGGAGAAGTAGTTGTTATCAAACCAGGCGAAAAAATTCCGCTTGACGGAGAAGTAATTGAAGGTAGTTCAAGTTTAAATACGGTAGCACTAACAGGAGAAAGTGTTCCCAAGGATGTAGCATTTGGGGATTCTGTCATATCTGGTTGCGTAAATATATCAGGAGTATTGAAGGTGAAAGTGAATAAAACTTTCAGCAATTCTACTGCATCCAAAATTTTAAATTTAGTAGAAGAAGCAAGCAAAAGCAAATCAAAAAGCGAATCTTTCATTCGTCGATTTGCACGAATTTACACACCTATAGTAGTTATTTCTGCTCTCTTTTTAGCGTTTATTCCGCCATTTTTTGCTGCAAGCTATACTGATGCTTTATTTACTTGGCTTTATCGTGCACTTACATTTCTTATTGTAAGTTGTCCATGTGCTTTAGTGATTTCCATCCCTTTATCGTTCTTCTGTGGTATTGGTGGTGCTGGACACGTTGGTATTCTTATAAAAGGAGGCAACTATATGGAAGCATTAGCACGCACCAAAACAATTGTATTCGACAAAACAGGCACACTAACCCGTGGTGTTTTTGAGGTGGAATCCATTCATCCAAATAATATTTCAGAACAGGAACTCTTGCATCTTGCAGCCCATGTAGAGCAATATTCTACTCACCCCATTGCTACTGCATTATGTAATGCCTACAAAGACAACTCTTGTGATTGTAAAGTTGAAAACATAAAAGAGATTGCCGGTCAAGGTATTTCTGCCGAAATCAACGGCAAAAACATATGTGTAGGAAATGAAAAAATGATGAAATCAATTGGAGCAGAAATAGCAAATTGCGACAAATGTAATCACTTCAAAGGTGCCATAATATATGTTGGGATAGACGGAGTATATGCTGGGCACATCATCATATCCGACCAAATAAAAACTGATTCTGCACACGCTATTACATCATTAAAGAAAGTGGGAATAGAAAAAACTGTAATGTTAACAGGTGACCACAAAGAGGTTGCAAA
>CAUQSG010000057.1:0-10626 GCA_963520725.1 uncultured Flavobacteriaceae bacterium
CTATAACTTTGATAAAGAAAAGAATTTTATCCCTTGTGAAGATATTTTCAGCATCAAAAAAATCCCAAATTATTTTTCCGAAGAAATCGTTTTGCAGAAATTAGAGGAAAAAGACAAAGAAATCAGACAGCAGTTACTGGCTACAAAAAACGATTACGAGGCAGTTTTATTCCAGAAAATAGCCTATTCTTTTGGGCTGAAAGTAAATTCGGAAACTTTCCTCCAAATTGCACAAAACATTGATTTTAAAATCATTAAAAAAGTTTCTCAAAATCCTTTTCAGCTGGAAAGCCTCTTATTTGGAAAAGCAGATTTGCTAAATAATACGGAAAAAGACAGCCAAAAATGGCTGAAAGAATTTGAGTTTTTAAAGACGAAATTTGGGATAAATGACATCGTTTTTCCTGCTAAATTTATGCGGATGATGCCCGTTTCATTCCCTACCATAAGGCTTTCGCAGCTGGCTCAGCTGTATTCTCGGCATCAGAATTTATTTTCAAAAATTATCAATGCAAAAAGCGTGGAAGAGTTGAAAGAGTTATTCAAAGACATAAAAACCTCGGAATACTGGGAAAATCACTATGTTTTCGGAAAGGAAAGCGAAGCTAAAACCAAAAAAATTTCAGAGGATTTCATAGAAATTATTTTGCTGAATGCCATCCTTCCTGTGATTTATTCCTATCACAAGGAAAAAACTGATAATCAAAGAATTATATTTAATTTTTACCAAAACCTAAAACCTGAAAAAAACTCCATTATCAAACAATGGAAAAATTTAGGTGCGAAGATAAAATCTGCCCTAGATTCTCAAGCGTTCTTATATTTATACAAAAACTGGTGCAGCCAAAAAAGATGCTTAGAATGCTGTCAAACACAATTTTAAATTTAAATTTAAACCAAATGATTTTTACTCTAAACGACATACAGATACAACCCGCAAAAGGAGAAGAACACAGACATATTTTCTCCTCGTACTGCGCTTCTTTCCCTGCTGATGAGCGAAGAGATGAGGAGCAGTTTTATAAGCTTTTAGAAAATAACCACAGTAAGATTTTGTCCATTTTCAAAGGAGTAAATCTCTCTGGGTACCTTATTGTATGGGAGTTTTCAGAGTTTACATTTATAGAGCATTTTGAGATTTTTGAGGCTCTTCGTGGCGCTAATTTAGGCTCTACGATTCTGTCTATTTTAACTGAAAATCTCGGAAATATCGTGCTGGAAACCGAACCCAAAGAACTCAGCCACATAGCTGAGCGAAGAGTAGGTTTTTACAAAAAAAATGGCTTCTCTGTTTTAGACGAGAGCTATAGCCAACCGAGCTATAGCCAAGACAAAAACCCACTAAATCTCTGGCTAATGGGAACTTTTGAGCCTGATAATCTAACGCAAACCATTGCAGAAATTCATAAAATTGTATATCAAAATTAAGTCTAACCCAATAAAATAATCACTCATGAACCTCAAATCTAAAATCGGAAATTACACCTTCGAAAATCCACTGATGAACGCCTCTGGATGCTGGTGCGAATCGGAAGAAAAACTAAATGAACTTCACCTCTCTGACTGCGGAAGTTTCGTAACCAAAAGTGCCACAGCGAAATACCGCGAAGGAAATCCATCGCCGCGATATGTGGAAGTTCCACTAGGAACTATCAACTCCATGGGACTGCCTAATGAAGGACTGGACTACTATCTCGACTATGCCCTAAAATTCCAAGAAAAGCACGAACAAACCATCTTCCTCTCCGTGGCAGGAATGTCTTTTGAGGAAAATATGGAAATGCTGAAAAAAGTAAATTCATCTGATTTTAAAGGCATTATAGAGCTTAACCTCTCTTGTCCTAATGTCCCTGGGAAACCTCAAACAGGCTATGATTTTGAGGCTACAGAACGAATTTTACAAGAAGTTTTTACTTTCATCGACAAACCTTTGGGCGTAAAACTTCCGCCTTATTTTGATATGGCTCATTTTGACAAAATTGCAGAAGTTCTGAATAAATTTCCGCTCCACTATGTGAATTGTATCAACTCCATCGGAAACGGACTCTATATCGACACTGAAAAAGAAGAAGTCGTTATCAAACCAAAGGACGGATTTGGCGGAATCGGCGGCGAATACATCAAACCTACCGCTCTGGCTAATGTCCGAGCGATGTACACTAGACTAAATAAAAATATCCAAGTCATCGGCTGCGGCGGCGTTCTTACAGGGCAAGATGTCTTTGAGCATATTCTCTGTGGAGCAAGTATGGTTCAGGTGGGCTCTCAGCTGATGAAAGAAAATCCGTCTATATTCGGGCGACTTCTATCTGAATTAAAAGAAATCATGTCCCAAAAAGGCTACCAATCCATAGATGATTTCAAAGGTAAATTAAAATCCTTGTAGTTCATCTGCATGGTTTTTAGTATTTTTGAAAAAAATTTAAATCTTTTCAATGACAAAATTAAGCGTAAATATCAATAAAATAGCGACCCTCAGAAATTCCAGAGGAGGGTTGCTTCCCAGCGTAACGGAAGCCGCAGTGAAAATTCAGGAATTCGGTGCAGATGGCATCACCATCCACCCGAGACCAGACCAGCGCCACATCACAAGACAAGATGTCTATGACCTAAAACCGCTGGTGCATACGGAATTTAATATCGAAGGCAATCCGCACCGCCCATTCATAGATATGGTTTTGGAAATCAAGCCTACGCAGGTGACTTTGGTTCCTGATGCAGACAATGCCATCACTTCCAATGCTGGCTGGGACACCAAAACTCATCTGTATTTCCTAACAGACATTATTTCAGAATTCAAGCGAGCTGGAATCAGGACTTCTATTTTCCTTGACCCTAAACCAGAACTTTGTGATTATGCCATGAAAACAGGAACTGACCGAATAGAACTATACACTGAGGCCTATGCTTCCGGATATAAAGCCAATAAAGAGGCGGCTATCAAACCTTATTTAGAAACGGCTATCCGTGCAAGTGAGCTGGGGCTGGGCATCAATGCAGGGCATGATTTAAGCCTTGAAAATCTACGATATTTTGCAGAAACTATCCCAAATCTTTTGGAGGTGTCCATTGGGCATGCACTCATCAGCGAGGCTCTCTACATGGGCATGGAAAATACTGTTCAGGCTTACCAAAAAAGATTAGAAATCGACAAATAATTTTTTCTTACATGAGAAAGAAAAGAGAATTTCACTCTTCAGAATTGGTAAAAAGTTTGGCCAAAATCTATGGTTTTGATGAGATTTTGGTTTCATTTAAAATAAAAGACTTTCTCCGAGAATACTTGGACGAAAGTCTTTTTAATGAAATAGAACAAGTTCGGCTAAACAAAGGCGTTCTTACTCTAAAAATAAAATCTCCTTTACTAAAAAACGATTTCCAGATGCGAAAATCGTTCTATGTCAATAAAATCTCTTCTGAACTGGGAATAGAAATCACCCAAATCATCATTCTATAACTACTCTTGTAGGCGGATATGGTTCATCTGCTTCATTATCCAGCCGTGCTTTCTTTTCAGCGCTGGCGTTGGATTTTTTGGGTCGTATTTTTTTGGATTTGGAAGAACCGCCGCTATCCACGCCGCCTCGCTTTTGGTAAGATTTTTAGCCGATTTCTTAAAATAATACCGCGAAGCTGCCTCCACACCGAAGACCCCCTGCCCCATTTCTATGGAATTGAGATACCTCTCCATGATGATTTTCTTGTTCCAAACCTTTTCAATCACAAAAGTAAAAACCACTTCCAAGCCCTTTCTCAGCCAGCTTCTATTATTCCAAAGGAAAATATTTTTGGCTGTCTGCTGGGAAATCGTACTTCCGCCCTGTATTCGTTTTCCTTTTTCATTATTCTCCATGGCTCTCTCAATAGCTTTAAAATCAAAACCATCGTGTTTATAATAGTTTTGGTCTTCTGATGCTATGACCGCTATTTTCACATAATCCCCCATTTCATCATAGGAAACATACTCGCGGTCTAATTTCTGATATTGAAACAAACCGCCGAGCTGCGTCCATGTGATAATGGGATTAAAAAATCTGCCCCAAACCACCGCTAAAAGGTAAAATATTAAAATAAAATAAATTATTTTCTTCAAATATTTCAGCATCAAAAACCTATTTTTTTATTTTCTTTTGTAGTGTCTTTTAGGGATTTTTCATCCATATTCGTAAGTTCCGCCAGAGAGCAAGGCTCATCTACAGTAATGTCCTTGCCTATTGATTTCAGGTAAGCATTGGATTTTTCCACGGTCAGCTCTCGGAACTTATATTCTGCTATCAGCCTTCCTTTTCTCAGCAGGGCAGAATCAATTTTGGATATATCCGAATTAAATGTACAAATTAGCTGACATTCAAGCACATCTGACAGCATTCCGTCCGCTATGTTCAGAATCGAAGAAACCACATCTGTATTGCTGTTGAGCGTTGTTCTCTCCGCGATGTAGTTTTCACAATCTTCCAGCACCAAAACCGAATTCTGATTATCCACCAAAACCCCAATAAAACTAGGGTCTGTGAGTGAAGAAATCATCGTAGTCGGTATGAAGATGAATTTTTTATTCGGAATCTGGCTCGTCAGCCATTTGATGTAGTTGGTCTTTCCAGAACCTGCAATTCCGTGAAGCAGCACGATTCCCTTGTTTTCGTTAGTTATCGTGTGTTTCACTCTGGTATGCACCTCCATAAAATCATCATTGTACATCAAATCCAAGTCTATTCTATGAGGTTTTATCGTATGAGTTTTTAGGTCAAAACCTGAATTATCCTTCAGCAAAATAGATACTTTGGCTTCTTTAGAAATATATTTTTCAAAATATTCACTGAAAAGTTTTATTAGATTTGCCTTAGTATTAAGAGAATCATTTTTATAATAAACATACTCCACACGATAGAGCCCCTCCTCAAAAACTTCTGTATCATAGTCATCAGACAAGTCTCTGGTTAATAGTATAAAAACCTCTAACTCAGGATGAAAGTAGCATTCCTCGCTCTCGTAGAGTTCATTGGTTTTTGATGAATATTCCATCGTTTGGAAATCCTCACATTTCTGGAACTGAGAGAGTTTTTCTTTATGTATAACCAGTTCATCACCACCGATATACAGATTTGCCATAAGATTATTCAATAAAACTCTATAAGGCGACGAAAATGTAGATGTTTCCATCTTATCATAAAGCTTTATTGACGAGGTTTCACCATCATACCCCATTAAATAAAATGATTTGTAAAATTCTGATTCTTTTATTCTCATCTTTTTAAATTTAATTTATACTTTAATATTTTGTTTATTTTTTATTTTTTCTCTTTATACCAAGAGGAATATTTTACATAATTTTTGCTTATTCGCTGTATTTCAGACTCCATAAGGTCTTGCGAAACATTTTTTATCTTTTTTGCGGGAACGCCTGCCCATAGCTCCCCTTCCCTGATGTGTGTCCCCTGCGTAACCACCGAACCAGCCGCCACCACAACATGAGACTCTATCAGACAGCCATCCATGACAATAGCCCCCATGCCGATAAGCACATTATCCTTTATTTCGCACCCATGAACCACCGCATTATGCCCAATGGAAACATCATTTCCTATAATGGTCACATGTTTTTCGTAGGTGCAGTGCACAGTTACATTATCTTGAATATTCACTCTGTCACCGAGTCTGATGCTGTTCACATCCCCTCTCAATACGGCATTATACCAAATACTGCACTCCTCTCCCATCACCACATCTCCGATAATCACAGCCGTTTCCGCTAAAAATGTATCCTCACCCACGATGGGAGTTTTTCCTAAAACTTCTCTAATCAAAGCCATTTTCTATAATTTTTCTGCTGTAACTATCACAGGCATAGAGTTTTCTGGGCTAAAATCAACTTTATTAAATCCGCCATAAAACTGAATATTTTTAAACCCTGCATTCTCCAAAAAATCCTTAAGTTCTTGATAATCAATACTTATCAAAACCTCTTCGTTTTCAACTTTTTTATCTAAAACAGTTTTGAAAATAATGTTTCCATCTTCATTCAAATAATAAGAACGCTCAAAAGTAACTCCCTCATTATCAATCATCGGCAAATTTCCTAAAAAATCCCCTTCTTTATTTTTAGATGTGAATTTCCAAAAATTCACCATCTGGATGATTAGTTTCCCGCCTTGTTCCAGCTGGGCATAGGCTTTCTGCAAAAAAACTGAAATCTCTTTCTTGCTTTCCAAATGAGGAAGCGTGTTTCCTATGTTGATAATGGTCGTAAATTTCGGAAGCCTGTCAATATCAAGCATACTCATATTAACGACTTCTACGCCTTTTTCTTTTGCTTTTTTGATGAGTTTTTCGTTGATATCAATAGCTGTGACATCATAATTCTCGCCAAGTAAATACTGGGACAAATTCCCTGTTCCTGCGCCCACATCCAAAACCTTTTTGCCTTTTATTTCCTCTGCAAAAAAAGTTTTGTGCAGTGGAGACAATGAAAAAATCAAATCATATTTCTCTGAAATATCATCATAAAATTTTTTCATACTTTTTTGATTCTGTGTAATATCGCTCATACTCAACATTTTAGTTATTTCACATTTTTCCTTTTCATGAAAATAGAAGTCACTATCACGATGACCACCATGATGCCAAGCATCCAATAAAAGCCGTATTCATGGTCTATTCCGAACATTTCCTGAAAGTTCATCCCGTAGAGACTCGCCAAAAAGGTTATCGGCAAGAAATACGCTGAATATACAGCTAAAATTTTCATGGACTCGTTATTTCTCTGGTCAGACAGCGCTAAAAATAGACTTATAAGGCTGGTAGACTGAGAGTTAAGATATTCAAAACCACTCATCACCTCCGTATAGGTATCCTTCAAATCATTGAATTCTATTTTTTCTATCGGGAGTTTGTCATAAAAATTAACCCATTCATTAGAAATGGACAAAAGTTTCAGATTAAGACTTGCTCGCCTTTTCAAACGATATAAACGCTTAATTTCATTAGAGTTAGAATCCGTTTTAGTGAAAATATCATTCTCTATTTTTTCCATTTTCTCCAAAAGATTGATATTTTCTTTTCTATAAGATTTCAAAATGCCAGAACCCAGCTCCAAGGCTACCCGATATGGATTAGCAGCCTGAAAAGTCCCATTTTTCAGCTCTTCAGAGAGTTTTTTAATGCGCTCATTATCAACCCTATGAATGGTCAAAACAAGATTTTCTTTAATGAAAATCCCAACTTTTGTACTAATATCGTTAATGGAATTCAAAAACTTGTTACCTGGCTCAGAACTCGTCCTCGCAAGAATAAATTTAATTTCGCCCAAATCTTCCGCTTTGGGAAGATGATTGGTATTGATACAATCTTTTAGGTGTAATATATTGATTTTGTATTGTTTAGATATTTCTGAAATATTTTCATATTTCATATCCTGAATATCAATCCATTCAAAAACATCATTTTTGTATAGTGACTTAACTATCATAATATCAAATCTTTACCATTTCCGTAATCTCCACATCATAACCGCTTACTATTGGTTTCTGATCTGTATTTTGAGATAAAATTTTTATTTTATGAATCCCTAACTCCTTGATTATCTGAATTCCTATTCCATAATCTTTAAAGTTCTGAGTACTTTTGACCTCTGTATTCTCTTGATTATTAATAAACTGCTGAAGCTTTCGCAGCGTATTCTCCGTAGTGGAAACATTATTGATAAAAACTATCACTCCCTTGCCCTCTTCGTTTATTTTAGCGGTTATTTTCTCCAATAAAGACTTCTCTCCATTGGCCAAAATACTCAGCACATCGAAGTATGATCCCGAAGACTGCACCCGCACGAGAACCTCATCATTTACCGACCAGCTTCCTTTGGACAAAGCAAAATGCACCTGCTCTGTGTATTTCTCCTTAAAGGCATAAAATCTGAAATCTCCATAAAAAGTCTTCACTTCTCTTTCTTCGATTTTATCTATCAAATCTCCATTTTTCAGGCGGTATTCTATCAAATCCTCTATGGAAACTATTTTTAGGTTTTGCTTTTGGGCAAGTTCTGCCAGCTGCGGAAGTCTTGCCATCGTTCCATCTTCGTTCATGATTTCGCAGATTACTCCGCCCTCTTTCAACCCAGCGAGTCTGGTCAAATCTATCGCGGCCTCGGTGTGCCCTGCGCGTTTCAGCACTCCGCCTTCTTTAGCTCTGAGAGGGAAAATATGCCCAGGGCGCATGAAATCAGTAGGTTTGCTCTTTTCATCCATCAGAGCTAAAATAGTTCTGGCTCTGTCATTGGCGGAAATACCCGTAGATACGCCATCTCCCAGCAAATCCACTGATACCGTAAATGCTGTTTCTTTTGGGTCGGTACTGCGCGAAACCATCGCCTCCAAGCCCAGTTCATCACACCTACTTTCGGGAAGTGGCGTACAGATAAGCCCACGCCCATGGATGGTCATAAAATTGATAATCTCTGGTGTAGTCAGTTCCGCTGCAGAGAGGAAATCGCCCTCGTTTTCGCGGTTTTCATCATCTACTACGATGATAATTTTACCGTTTTTAAGGTCTTCTATAGCTTCTGAAATTGTATTTAATGTGAAATTTTTCATGTCAATTTTATTTCTACAAAGATAATTATTAACATTAGATTTTCTAAAGTTTTTTAATATCTATCTCCGTATATATTCTTGGCTTTTAGTGTATATTTTTTGACAAAGTCCGTTTTACTCTCTGTGTAGGCATCTCTATTATGCTCAAATTTTTTCCAAAGGAGAAGTTTCATTTTTTCATATTCTTTTGCTACATATTGATTTTCAATAAGATAATCCCGAAAATAAAGTTCATCATTATCGCCTCTCAATCTTATGTGTAAATGAAATACCTTTTCCGCAAAACCATTTATGGTGTATCCCTTGTTATACACCATTCTATCTTTATCACGAGACATGCAGAGATATTGGTTTTTGTCCAAAATATCTGAAATATTTTTCAGACTATTTTTATCATCGCATTCTATAAGGATGTCAATAATTGGTTTTGCCCAAATGGAAGGAACCGCTGTGCTTCCTATATGACTAATGATAACTTCCTCATTTATAATAGTTTCCAAATGTTGTTTTTCTTCCTGAAACCATTTTTCCCATAGAGTATTGTGCGGGACTAATTTGATTGGGAACAGCTGCCACAGCTCTTCAAGCGGCATTTTTAATAATTCTCTATTATTCAAAAAATTTAATCTAAATATTGACACAAATATAATCAAAATAACCTTATCTTTGGGCTGATGAATCCATATGAACTTTTTATAAAACCTTACGAGGAATATACTTTTTTTCAAATTTTCTTAGAAGCTGTGGCAGCTTTTTTCGGTCTGCTGAGTGTTTTTTTCTCTGTGAAAAGGAATATTTGGGTCTATCCCACAGGCATCGTCAGCACTACGATTTATGTTTATATTCTCTTTAATTTCGGTCTTTTGGGCGATATGCTTATCAATGTTTATTACAGCATCATGAGTATCTACGGCTGGATTTCTTGGAACAAAAACACCGAAAACCAAATCATCAGCGTAGATTTTGCCAAGAAAAAAGACTGGCTGGTGGGACTGAGTCTATTCATGCTGAGTTTCATAGCGGTTTGTGGAGTTTATTATTTTAAACCTTTTATAGACAATCATTTCTCTATGAACGGCGTAAGTCTTGGTTTTCAGCAACTTGAATGGGCAAACTGGCTGGATATTTTCACTACTTCTCTGTTTCTCATCGGGATGTGGTTTATGGCAAAACGGAAAGTAGAAAACTGGATTTTCTGGATTGTAGGCGATTTAATCTGCATTCCGATGATGCTCTACAAAGGACTGGGAATCACCTCTTTGCAGTATCTTGTTTTTACGATAATGGCGGTAATGGGCTATTTAGAATGGCTGAAACAGGTAAGGAAATAATTTTTAAAATTATATTGTCTCATTACATTTATTTTTTCATTATATTTGCTCCCAAAATTCATTGGGGCTGACCGGTTTCGACAGCAAGACCAATGGGTAAATAAGCATGCAGAGAACCGTAGCGCGATCTCTTTAATCCCTTGCTACAAATTTTAACTGGCAACGAAGAGTATGCTCTTGCTGCTTAATCCGAAGCATAGTAAGATTAGCGTTTTTCCCGAAGTATAGTAAGGAAACAAGATGTCTCACGGAAGCTCCGTTCTGCGGCGTCCGATTCTGGGGCATAGGAAATGCGGAAATAAGCCTTTGGGAGCTTTGACCAAAGGACGAAAAAATTTAGAAGATAAGCATAAAGTTGGGTGTTTGTTCTCTGCTTTGTGTTGAAAAATAATAACAAAATAAGCATGTAGAAAGTTTATTTGTTGCTTGTTTGGACGAGGGTTCGAATCCCTCCAGCTCCACAATAACATCTGTAAATCAATACATTACAGAAACAAGGGACTAAATCAGGGACCTTATGAAAATTGTAAAGTCCCTGATTTTATAAAATAAATAAAGTAAAATATCCCAATCTAATTATAAAAAATAATATAAGGTGTCCCATTTACTTGTGAAAAATAAAGTAGGGTATCTCAACTCACCTGTAAAAAATAACACAAGGTTTTCTCCTACCTGTGAAAAATAACGCAGGGTTAATTTTGTTAATATCG
>CAUQSG010000058.1:0-10048 GCA_963520725.1 uncultured Flavobacteriaceae bacterium
ATGCCATCCTCCATCTTCTTTCAAGAAAGAAAGTCCATCAAAAGGAACTAATCTTGAGATGTTTCGGATAAAAAAATCTTTCTGTGTAGGAGTCGTTCCATCCATTGAGACTACTTTAGTCTTTGTGATGTATTTTCCAATACTTCTACCTTTGGTGAAATATTCAAAGAAGAATATGTAAATGAAATATAAAACGCTGGTAAATAAATAATCTAGAGCACGATTTCCATCTATATACAGAAGCCATTGTAGAGGAGCTTCTATTCCTATAACAGAAAGTATTCCTAGAAATATACCTAAAAAGAAAATGAAAATGTAGAATACTATAAAGTCTATGATGTAATTAAGAAGTCGCGTGCCTTGGCTGGCTCTATTGTTTTGTACAGTAGAAGATAGTTGTTTTAGTATCATAAAAAAGTTTTTATATATTTATACAAAAATAAAAATAAATTCTCATCAGATAATAAAAACTTTTACCTTTGTAGAAAAATTAGCAGATTTTGGAAGAGGAATTTTTTGAAAATGAACTTGTAAAAAAGTTCGAAGAAATGATAGAAAATAACGAGGAATATTATTTCAGTTCAGAGGAGCTGGAAGATATTATCGTGCATTATTTGGAGCTGGGAGATATTGCATTTGCGGAGTTGGCTGTCAACTATGCACTGAGACTACACCCTAATTCCATAGAAATAAAAACCAAAAGATTAGAAATTCTTCTGGAACAGCAGAAATATACGCAGGTAAAGGAGCTGATGGCGGAGCTTAGAAATTCATCGATGGAGACTATGGATTTTTTGGTCTGCTGTGCGAAATATTATTCCAATCTTGGAAATCCGAGAAGAGCAATAGAATATTGCGAAAAAGCTTTGAAATACGGCGAAGAGCAGAATTTCCTGCATAATTTTATTGCGGATGAATATGTGAATTTGGAAGATCCTTTTAATGCGCTGAAAAACTATAAATTAGCCCTGAAATATGATGCCTACGATGATTATTCATTGGAGAATGTTATGATTTGCTACAACCAGCTGAATAAAGCCGATGAAGCAAGAAAATTTTTGGAAAATTATCTTGATGAATTTCCGTTTTCCGAAATAGGCTGGTATGAATATGGGCAGTTTCATTTCAATAAAAAGAATTATAGAGAGGCTATCAAGGGATTTGATTATGTGCTGGCAATCAACAGCGATTCCCTTTCTATTTATGGGAGCAAGGCGGCATGTTATGAAGCGCTGAACGAATGGGAAAAAGCCATAGAAGTCTATGAGGAATTACTGGAATTAGAATACACCAAGGCTTTTACTTACTATAAAATAGGGCTTTGCTACAAGGAAATGAAACAATGGGCTTCTGCGCTGAGTGCCTTCCAGCAGTCGCTCAGAGAAGATCCGCAGTTTTTTATGTCCATGATGGAGCAGTCGGATGTTTATTATGAGATGCACAAATATGAGGAAGCGCTATATTTCGCGAAAGAAGCGGTTTCACTCAATGAAACTAATCTGGATTATCAGAAAAAATTGGCCTTTCTATACATAGACGGCGGAAAATTCGAAGAAAGTCTTTCCTGTTTGAAAAAAATCGTAGAAATGGAGCCAGACCGCTTCTACAACTGGTATGCATACAGCGAGGTGCTTATGCTCATCGGTGAGTATGAAGAGGCTGTTTCACTTTTAGAAAAAGCCTTAAAACAGCACCATAGAGCGGAGCTTTTCTATCAAATGAGCAACTGCTATTTTCATCTAAAAGAAGAGCAGAAAGCCAAAGATTTCCTTGAAATAGCGCTTGATTTAGACCCGTCCTTATCAGAGGATATGCAGCAGAAATATCCGTATATAAGGGAAGAAGTCAAAAATAAAATAAAAAACAAAAGACAGTAATTAGTTACTGTCTTTTTCGTTAGAAAATTTATGCGTTTTTTTCGTTCCCTCGTAGGTTTCGTATTGTAGGAAACGGCATTCCAGTTTTCCGTTGAATAGTTTGACTTTTCTGGAAGGGCGTAGTCCTATTTTCTTAACCGCTTCTAAATCAGAGGTTATAATCCAAGAAAGCGTGTTGGGATAGTTTTGCTTAAAGGTATCGCCTATTTTTTTGTAAAAATCTTCTTCTTTGATGGAAATTCTTTTGTCATACGGCGGATTAAACATTACCATCAGAGGGAAAAGCTCTTTTTTAGACTCGAAGAAATTTTGTTTTCGGATTTCTATAATGTCTTCCATTTCTATGGATTCTACATTGGTTCTTGTGGCTTTTATAGCAGAAGGGTCAATATCGTAGCCGATTATTTTTCCAGAAAATTCGGTTATTTTATTCAGCCTAAATTCCCTGATTTTACTGAAAAGTTCAGCATCATAATTTTTCCAGTTTTGGAAGGCAAATTTCTTTCTAAAAATCTGTGCAGGAAGGTTTAGGGCAATCATAGCGGCCTCTATCAGAAGGGTTCCGCTTCCGCACATAGGGTCTAGGAAATTTCCCTTGCCGTCCCAACCAGCGATTTGGAGCATTCCTGCCGCCAAAACCTCATTGATAGGCGCTTCTGTCTGCTCTTTTCGATAACCTCTTTTAAATAAAGCATCTCCCGAACTGTCCAGCGAAATGCTCACCAGCTCTCGGTCTATGTGCAGCTGGAGTTTTATTTCTGGATTTTTAGTGTCTATATCAGGGCGTTTTCTGTATTTTGCCTTGAAAAAATCTACAATAGCATCTTTCATTTTCAGAGTCATAAACTGGGAATGTCTAAATCTCTCAGAATTTATCGTAGCATCTATGGCAAAGGTCTGGTCTGGACTTAGAATTTCGTCCCACGGGAATGCGAAAATTTTATCATAAAATCGGTCTTCGTTCCACGCTTTGAAAGTAAGTATAGGCACTAAAATTTTCAGCGCTGTTCGGCAGGAATAGTTGATTTTATACAAAAATCCTAAATCTCCCTCGCAGGTCACTGCTCGGTTTTTTATTTCGACATTTCTTCCGCCCAGTTTTTTAACTTCCTCAGCGAGAGTGTTTTCCAATCCAAAAAATGTTTTGATTTGAATATTGATGTTTTCTGTATTCATTAACTTTAAAATATTCTGCAAAGGTAGAAAACTTAAAGAAATATTGTTTTGAAAAACATTAAAAAATATGATAAAAATCATATGGGGGGTAAATGATATGTGAAGTAAATGGTATAACTTCGCGAAAGTTTAACAAAAAAATATTTTTTATGAAGAAATTAATTTTACCCTTGTGTTTTGGGTTTGTTTTAACCTCATGTTCTCGAGACAATCATTCTGAGGAGTCTGTAAATAATCCTAAAACGACTACACAAGAAATTCCTGTTTTATTAACTAAAGTAGTGAATGTTGAAGAAAATGGGGATGAAGAGACTTCTACTTATGAATATGATGGAGATAAAGTATTAAAATTTACTTCTGGTTATGAGAGTGGCTGGGCTACATCAGATGCATGGAGCTATACAGGGGATTTGGTGTCTTCTATAATTTCTACTGAAAATAATGGAGAAAAAGAAACTACTAACTTCACATATAATAGCAAAAATAAAATAGATAAATCAGTATCTGTAAATGTTGTGAAGTTAAATGATGGAAATGTTGTGACTACAACGAATGTAAAAAACTATACATATAACGCAGGAGGTATTGTAGTAGTAAATGAGAGTGAGAAATCCGAATATTCTGTTGATAGTCAGTTTAATAGGGCTGAAAATACAAAATATACTTATACAATACAAAATGACTTGATTACGAAATCGGTAAAAGAGAATGAGGATGGAGTAACAACCACTACTTATAGGTATGATGATAAAAACGCTCCAATGAAAAATATTAAAGGAATTTCGGCAATGATATATGAAATGTTTGATGGTGGAGCGATAGGAACTCTTAAAAATAATGTTGTATTTTCTCAAGTAGTAAGGGTTTCTAAACATGATGGAACTACTGTAACAAGTACAAATGAATATGCTTATGAATACAATGCCAATGGCTATCCTATCAAAGTAACCTCCACGCACAAAAGTTCTGATAGCTCTCAAACAAGCACAGAAACTTATAAATTTACTTACAATAAATAATTAAATAGATAGAGATTGTGAAAGCAATCTCTTTTTTATTTTTCGTACACCATGAAAAATAACTAATTTTGTTGTTTGATAATTTTATTGCAATATGCTTGTTGGTTTGTTGGTTCTCAGTGTTTTAGTGGGAGTTTTGTTAGGGAATTTTTTTGGGAATAATGAAAATTTAGCCAAAAGACTGCTGGTGCTCAGCGCTGGGTTTCTCATTGCGGTCTGTGTGGTGGAGGTTTTTCCGCAGATTTATAGCTCTGGGAATGAGAATATTGGGCTTTGGGTCATCATTGGAGTGGTTTTGCAGATGGTTTTGGAAGGCATGACCAAGGGATTTGAGCACGGCCATTTTCATTATGAAAAATGTAATATTCTCCCTATTGGGCTGCTGGTGGGTATGTTTATCCATGCATTTATAGAAGGGATTCCATTGGCTGGTATGCATTTGGATTCGCCGTATTTGCTGGGAATTTTGGTGCATAATCTGCCGATTTCATTTGTGCTGGGTGCATTTTTATTGAGAGAGAAGAAAAACAAGCTGATTGCGTGGGTTACCATCGCGTTTTTTGCAGCGGCATCTCCGCTGGGAATGGTGCTTGGGGAATACTTTAAACCTGAATGGAAGGCGTATTTCTTGGCGCTGTCGGGCGGAATTTTCCTGCATATTTCTTCGGTGATTATTTTTGAAAATAATAGTAAAAGCCACCAGATAAACTGGGAAAAAATGTTTTTGGTGATTTTGGGCGTGGGTGTGGTTCTCGTGGGGCATTTATTTCACGAACATAGCCATCATTAGCCAAGTAATATTATCTTTGTAAAAAATTAAGTTTAAAAAATCAAATAAAAATATGTTTCGAACACATACTAATGGCGAACTTTCGCTGAAAAATCTTAACGAAACTGTTACTCTTGCGGGCTGGGTGCAGACTATCCGTGACAAAGGATTTATGATTTGGGTGGATCTGCGTGACCGATATGGCATCACTCAGTTGGTTTTTGATGAAGAAAGAACTTCCAAAGACCTTTTGGAAAAGGCTAAAAACTTGGGGCGTGAATTTGTCATCCAAGTGGAAGGAAAAGTCATAGAAAGAGCTTCTAAAAACCCAAAAATCCCGACAGGAGAAATAGAGATTTTAGTAGAAAAACTTACAGTTTTAAATGAATCTGTGCTGCCTCCTTTTACCATCGAAGATGAAACCGATGGCGGCGAGGAACTTCGTATGAAATATAGATATCTGGATATCAGAAGAAATCCAGTGAAGGATAAACTTATTTTCAGACATAAAATCGCACAGAAAGTCCGAAATTATCTTTCTGAGCAAGGTTTTATAGAGGTGGAAACGCCTGTTCTTATCAAATCTACTCCAGAGGGAGCGAGGGATTTCGTGGTGCCGAGCCGTATGAACGAAGGGCAGTTCTATGCACTTCCGCAGTCGCCGCAGACTTTCAAACAGCTTCTGATGGTGGGCGGAATGGACAAATATTTCCAAATTGTAAAATGTTTCCGTGATGAAGACCTCCGTGCGGACAGACAGCCTGAATTTACCCAAATAGACTGCGAAATGGCTTTCGTGGAGCAGGAAGATGTGATGAATGTTTTCGAAGGTTTGGCGAAAAATCTTTTGGAGGAAACGACAGGAAAGAAATTCGGTCAATTCCCAAGAATGACTTTTGCCGAGGCGATGAGAAAATATGGGAACGACAAGCCAGATATCCGTTTCGGAATGGAATTCGTGGAGCTGAATGACCTTGTAAAAGGGAAAGAATTTAAAATCTTTGATGAAGCAGAACTTGTAGTCGGAATCAATGTAGAAGGGAAAGCAGACTACACGAGAAAGCAGATAGATGAGCTTATCGACTGGGTAAAACGCCCGCAGATAGGAGCGAGCGGAATGGTTTGGGTAAAATTCCAAGAAGATGGCGTGCTGACTTCATCGGTGAATAAGTTTTATAACGAAGATGATTTGAAAGCCATTGCAGAGAAATTTAATGCTCAAAAAGGCGATTTGATGCTTATCATGAGCGGCGATGCTAATAAAGTAAGAGCCCAGCTTTCTGCGCTGAGAATGGAGTTAGGAAATAGACTTGGCTTAAGAAAAGGTGATGAATTTGCGCCGCTTTGGGTTGTAGATTTCCCGCTTTTGGAATGGGACGAGGAGAGCGGAAGATACCACGCGATGCACCATCCATTCACCTCGCCGAAACCAGAGGATATTCCACTTTTGGAAACTTTACCAGGAGAGGTTAGAGCCAATGCTTATGACCTCGTGCTGAATGGCAACGAGATTGGCGGCGGGTCTATCCGTATCTATGATAAAGACTTGCAGTCCAAGATGTTCGCCCTTTTAGGATTTAGTCGAGAAGAGGCGGAAGCTCAGTTTGGATTCCTGATGAATGCGTTCAGATATGGCGCTCCTCCTCATGGCGGGCTGGCCTTTGGGTTTGACCGTCTGGTCGCTATTTTGGATGGTAATGAGGTTATCCGTGACTACATCGCCTTCCCAAAAAACAACAGCGGAAGGGATGTGATGATAGATGCGCCTTCGCAGATAGATGAGGTGCAGCTGGAGGAACTGAATATCAGTATTAGAAAATAAATATTTAGTTATAGTATAAAATAAAGCGAGACTCTTATATTAAGGGTCTCGCTTTATTTGATTTATATGAATGTGTTTTTGAGTTCTGTCCAATATTATCAATATTTGTGCCAAAATTAAATTTTAATTGCTATCGGTCTGTGGAATACTTATTTTACTGAATAATTTTTCTTTCCAAGAAACCCAATTATATTTCTTAGCAAAGATAAAGATAATTAAAAGATATAATGTAAACATTAGAATAATATGATAAAATTCAATGCCAGGAGCAGAGAGTTCTTTGAAAAGAGAGGGTGTCTGGAAGACTGACCAGTCCGATGTGGAGAGAATACACGCAAAAAAATTGTTAGCGAAATGAATACCAAGAGCGAGTTCCAGCCCATCATCCATCAGGGTAACGATGCCCAGCAAAAATCCCATCCCGATGTAGAAAAACATGATTTTGTAGCCCATTTTGGAAACTTCTGGATTAGCGAAATGAGCCAGTCCAAATAAAATGGAAGAAAGGAAAAGCGGAACCCATCGATTTTTGGACAAAAGCCCGAGCCACTGCATAAAATACCCTCGGAAAAAATACTCCTCAAAACCTATTTGAACAGGCAACAGGAGCAGAGCCATAATGCATAACATAAAGAACTTCAATGGCTGGAAATTCCATGCGTAACCAGAAGGATTTATAAAATATTCTAAAAAGAAAGTCCCTACAATAATTCCTCCGTAAACTAAAAAGCTGAAAGAAATTCGTTTGAAATCTATTTTTTTTCGGCTGGTGGTGAACTGGGTAATAGATTGATTATGAAATATTTTAACAATGAAAAACAAAGGAAAAAGAAAAAAAGCAAAGCTGGATAAAGTCAAGGCAAAAGTCGGGAGTTCGCCTATCTGGTTTATCATTTCTTTCATCACTTTTTCTGTTTCATTATTATTTTCTTGGAATGCTCCTTGGAATAAAAGTAATAAAACAATGGTGCATACTATGGCATATACTCGTTTGCTTTTCGCCGAAAAAACCTGTGAAATGTACATAATAAATTATTTAGAATGATTTTTATCCATTAGTATACTTTATTTATGATTTGTTACAAAGATAAATAACAAAAAAACTCTTCTCGTATTTCACGAGAAGAGTTGAGGGTTTTATTATTCTTCTTTAATGTAAGAGCGATCAGCCGATATTTCGTATAAATATTCATCATATGTCGGGTCATTATGTGATCTCGCATGAATCCTTACACCATTAGGGTAATCGCCATTATAAGTATTCTCTTTATCATAACTATATCGGTATTCCCAATAATCTCCATCATGAAAATCTCTAGTTTTGATATTATCTATAAATCTAAGGTCTTCTATACGCTCAATGCCATGATTGTAATAAGGCAACTCATAGGTAAGCGGTCTGATATAAAACTCTACAACCAAAGCAGGAAAACCTTTTATGTTTCTAAGGGCGTTTTTGGTGTTATAGTATTCTATAGTTTGTTTAATGTTGCCTTGTTCATCAAAGGTTTTTGTAACTCTGCCGTTTTCTACAAGAAGAGTTATCGTTTTTTCTTTTCCTGTTTCAGGAATAGCAGAACAAGTGTCGGCACCCATCTCTATTTTGACAGTAACTTTGTTTCCTTGGTAAGTGTATGTGTGTTTTTTCTCAACAGAACAGCGAGGAGTAAGTCCTGTTCCTGGATAGAATTCAGTGCTTATTGCATGTGAGGAAGCTAGTCTGCCTTGGTTGTCATATTGGTAGGTTATATTAGTTTCACCATAATCATAGCTACGATGAAAGCGACGCTCTTTTACTATTCTTCCATATGTGTCATACTCATAATCAATGTCAGATTTTCCCACGCCGTCTATATTTACAGACTCAATCTCATTTCCGTTTTTATACTGAAAAGTTACTGTAGAACCTTTTGATAATTGTTTCAATAATACTAATTTCTCTTTTGGAGGCGCTGGAGTTTCGTTGTTTTCATTGTTTTCTAGGTCTCTGTTACAGGACAATAGCAAGCACCCTAGTGCTAAAATAGATAAAAAATGTTTCATAATAGATAATTTTAAAATTTATCTAACAAATTTAGTTTATTTTCAGAAAATGATGAATGCTTATTTATGTGATTTTCATCATGTTTTTGAGCTAAAGAAGAGGTATTCACAACTTGAAACTATATTCCCTTTTTTTTGATTTAAAACTTTGTGGATTTAGGAAAATATATTATGTTTGCAAAAAATAACAGGTGTTATATTACAATTGTTATATAAAGAAATATATGCCGAAATCAACAACAATAACCCAAGAAGTAATTATAAAAACTGCTTTCGAGATGGTACGAAAGGAAGGCTTTGCAGTGCTTTCTGCCCGAAATATTGCCAAGCAAATAGGTTGCTCCACTCAGCCCATTTATTGGAGCTATAAAAATATGGGTGACCTCAAAGCTGAAATATGCAAAAAAGCCCTTCCATTCCTCCAAAATCTAATGCTCAGTTACTCAAAAACAGGCAATACTCTTTTGGATTTAGGGCTGGGCTATGTATGGACAGCGTACACTGAACCAGCCCTATTCAAAGCTTTTTACATGGATAATGTTACCAATGTAAAACTTGCTGACATTTTTCCCGAAAGTGAGCGAGTGGTAGAAATAATGAAAAATAGCGAGGAATATCGACAGCTATCTGAAAAAGAAGTGAAAAATAATATTGCTAAAGCTTGGATGTTAGCACATGGTATCGCTTCATTGGTTGCTGTTGGTATGCTTGTTTACGACGAAGGTAAAATTTTAGAAATATTAAAATAATTGATAATCAAAAGTATAAAAACAAAATATTAGCAATATGAACAAAAACACTGAAAACCCTGTAAACGCTGCTTCTTGGGATAAGATTTTCCCCAAAAGCGATAAAGTTGAACACAAAAAAGTATCGTTTAAAAACCGTTATGGTATTACCCTCGTAGGCGATTTGTATTTCCCTAAAAATAGCGAAGCTAAAAAACTTGCTGCCCTTGCTGTCTGTGGAGGATTTGGAGCTGTAAAAGAACAGGCTTCGGGCTTTTATGCTCAGACGATGGCCGAAAGAGGTTTTGTAACCTTAGCTTTTGACCCTTCTTATACTGGAGAGAGTGGAGGAGAGCCTCGCAATGTGGCATCGCCGGATATCAACACCGAAGATTTTTCGGCAGCGGTAGATTGCTTAGGCATTCAACCCTTTGTAGATAGAGAAAAAATAGGAATCATCGGCATCTGCGGTTGGGGTGGCTTTGCACTGAATGCTACCGCTATCGATACTCGTATCAAGGCAGTGGCAACGATGGTAATGTACGATATGTCGCGCGTGTTTAGCAAAGGCTATTTTGATGCCAATACACCCGAAATGCGTTTGGAAATGAAGC
>CAUQSG010000059.1:0-9953 GCA_963520725.1 uncultured Flavobacteriaceae bacterium
TGGAGGGAAAGTAAATAATATTTAGAATTTTTTAATAAAGAATTTAATAAAACTTAAAAACATGGAAAACAATAAACAAAATTTCGAAACACTTGCTATTCGTACACAGACAGAAAGAACTCAGTATGATGAGCATTCGGTGCCGTTATACCTTACTTCAAGTTTTATTTTTGAGGATGCGGAGGATATGCGGGCGAGTTTCGCGGAGGAAAAACCAAAGAACCTTTACAGTAGATTTACTAACCCAAATGTAACTGAATTTGTCGATAAAATCGCTAAAATGGAAGGCGCCGAAACGGGCTATGCTTTCGCTACGGGAATGGCGGCGATATATAGCACACTGGCATCTCTGCTTTCTGCGGGCGATCATATACTCAGCTGCCGTTCGGTGTTTGGTTCTACACATACACTTTTTACAAAATATTTTCCAAAGTGGAATATCAATACCACTTATTTCGAAGCACATGAGGAAGATATAGAAAAATACATCCGCCCAGAGACCAAGATTCTTTATCTGGAAACTCCTACTAATCCTGCGATAGAGGTTTTAGATTTGGAGAAAATGGGAAAAATCGCCAAGAAGCATAATTTGCTTTTTGTGGTGGATAATTGTTTTGCTACGCCATACATCCAGCAGCCTATAAAATATGGAGCTGATATCGTGGTGCATTCGGCTACGAAACTGATCGACGGACAGGGGAGAGTTCTCGGCGGTGTCGCTGTGGGTAGAGCAGATTTAATTCGTGAAATTTATCTTTTTGCGAGAAATACAGGGCCAGCAATGTCGCCATTTAACGCTTGGGTTTTATCTAAATCATTGGAAACACTAGCGCTAAGGGTAGAGAAACACTGCGAAAATGCGCTGAAAGTAGCAGAGTTTTTAGAACAACATCCTAATGTAGAATTTGTGAAATATCCGTTTTTAAAATCACACCCGAACCATGAAGTTGCCAAAAAACAAATGAAATTGGGCGGAAGCATCGTAGCATTCCAAGTGAAAGGCGGTGTAGAAGGTGGAAGAAATTTCTTAAACAAAATCAAAATGTGTTCATTATCAGCCAATCTGGGAGATACTAGAACTATAGTAACTCACCCAGCTTCCACTACGCATTCTAAACTAAGCGAAGAAGAAAGAAACGAAGTGGGCATCACAGCAGGGCTGGTTCGCTGCTCGGTAGGGCTGGAAAATGTAGAAGACATTATTGCAGATTTGAAACAGGCATTGGAGTAGAAATTTAAGATTTTTCAATAGTTGGGAAAAGCATTAGAGCTTTATCGAAATGAAGAAGGATAGGATTTATAATGTTCATTTCTTTTAATAATATTGAATATTTTTCTATTAAGTTGTTGAAGAATAAAGGAATAGAAATAGGGAACTAATATTTAAATAAAATAAATTTGAAAAATACAAAACAATTAAATGATGCATTGGAGCATCGGATTTTGATTCTGGATGGAGCTATGGGAACCATGATTCAGAAGTATAATCTTACCGAAGAAGACTATCGCGGCGAGCAGTTTCGTGATTGGGCATATCCCGTGAAAGGGAATAATGATATGCTGTCCATCACCAAACCCAGCGTGATAGATGAAATCCACAGGCAGTATTTGGAGGCTGGGGCAGACATTATAGAGACCAATACTTTTTCCAGCACGACCATTGCGATGGCGGACTACCATATGGAGGATTTCGTTTATCAGCTCAACTATGAATCAGCAAAGCTTGCCCGAAAAGCCTGCGATGATTATACCGCTAAAACTCCAGATAAACCGAGATTTGTGGCAGGGGCTATCGGGCCGACCAATAAAACAGCCAGTCTCAGCCCAGATGTGAATGACCCAGGCTACAGAGCCATTACTTTTGATGAACTTAGAAAAGCTTATAAACAGCAGGCGGAGGCATTATTAGATGGTGGAGTGGATATTCTCTTGGTGGAAACTATTTTTGACACGCTCAATGCAAAGGCGGCTCTTTTCGCGATTGATGAAATTCAGGAGGAGAGAGGAATCTGTATTCCTACGATGGTTTCTGGAACTATTACTGATGCTTCTGGGCGTACTCTGAGCGGACAGACTGCGGAAGCTTTCCTTATTTCGGTTTCTCATTTGGATTTATTGAGTATCGGGTTTAATTGTGCTTTGGGTGCGAAACAGCTTGTTCCATATTTAGAGGCTGTCGCTCCACAAACTCACTTTAGGATTTCTGCTCACCCAAATGCAGGACTTCCTAATGCTTTTGGGCAGTATGATGAAACGCCTGAGCAGACCGCAGAGCAGATAAAAGAGTATCTGGATAAAGGATTGATAAACATTATCGGTGGTTGCTGTGGTACTACACCAGAACATATAAAGGCTCTTGCAGACCTTGCAAAAGGCTATAAACCAAGAAAAAATACTTAAAAAGTGTTAAAAAATCATAAAATAAATATGCTCTTTCGAAATAAAATGTATATTTGCACCATTAATTCATAAAATTAGTTTAGAAATGAAGAAGATTTTCTTATCAGTAATGTTAGCAGGTGCTGCAGTAGCAGCTAATGCACAGAGTGTTAGCAGTATTAGCTATGGTAAATTTTTTGATAACTGGCAAGTAGGTGTGAATGTAGGAGGATATACTCCAACTACAGGAAATGCTTTCTTTAAGTCAGCAAGACCTAACTTCGGTGTAGAAGTAGGAAAACAAATTTCTCCTAGCTTCCGTCTTGGATTAGATGGTACTGCTTATATCAATGACAATTCTTTTGGAGTTAGAAATCCATTGGCTATTGAGCATGTAAATGTAGCTATGTTAGGTAACTTCAACCTTAGCAACATCTTCGCTGGTTACAAAGGAGAACCTCGTAAGTTTGAAGTAGAAGCAGTTGCTGGACCAGGATGGTTCCATTTATTCAATCCAGGGAAAGAGAATGATTATAGTGCAATGTCAGTTAAGTTTGGTGCAAACTTTTTACTTAACTTAGGTTCTTCTAAAGCTTGGGCAGTTAAGTTTAGTCCATCAATCTTATATCTAATAGATGAACCTATTGCTCAACATGCAAACAGCCTTAATTCATTAAATTCTTATACACAAGCAAGTTTAGGTCTTGTTTACAGATTTAAAGGAAGCAACGGAGCACACCACTTCACTGCAGCTCAGGCATCTGCACCTGTAGTAGAGGATAACTCTGGAGCACTTCGTGGAGAATTGAGCGAAAAAGATAGAGAATTGAGAGATGCTAGAAACCGTATCCACGAATTGGAAGGAGAATTAGCAGAAGCTCGTAACAGAAAACCAGAAGTAGAAACTGTGGTAGAAACTAAGAGAACTCTAGAGTCTGTAGTTACTTTCGCACAAGGAAAAACTATCATCGCTCCTTCTCAGCAGCCGAATGTAGCTAGAATCGCTACTTATTTGAGAAAATATCCTAACAGTAAAGTTGTTATCAAAGGATTTGCTTCACCAGAAGGAAGTATCGAAGTTAACGAAAGAATCGCTAAAGCTCGTGCGGAAGCAGTTAAAGCTGTTCTTGTTAAACAATACAAAATCAATGCTGATCGTATCGTAGCAGAAGGAAACGGTATTGGTCATATGTTCTCAGAACCAGATTGGAACAGAGTAAGTATTGCAACAATTAAAGAATAATTTAAAATTGTTCAATGTTTCATAACAAATAGGAAGGTAAATTTTTACCTTCCTATTTTTTTATGTTTTTTAAAAAACTTACCTTTGGATTTTTATAATTTTAACTGAAAATAGCCATACATGAGATATTTAAAACTTTCAGGGCTTGAGCCGCTCGTAATTACGCCAGAATCTAATTTTGTGAATGTGGGAGAGCGGACAAATGTAGCAGGATCAAAGAAATTTTTGAGGCTGATAGGCGAAGGGAATTTTACAGAGGCTTTAGAAATTGCCCGAAATCAAGTGGAGGGTGGAGCCCAGATTTTGGATGTAAATATGGATGACGGACTGATAGATGGGAAAGCCTCAATGGTGAAATTTCTCAATCTGATAGCTTCAGAACCTGATATTGCTCGTATTCCGATTATGATAGACTCTTCCCGTTGGGAGATTTTAGAAGCTGGTTTGCAGGTGGTTCAGGGAAAATCGGTGGTGAATTCCATCAGTTTAAAAGAAGGAGAAGAGGAGTTTATCCGCCAAGCTAAAATTATAAAAAGATATGGAGCGGCGGTTATTGTAATGGCCTTCGATGAAGTGAGCCAAGCCGATAATTACCAGCGAAGAATAGAGATAGCGGAGCGCTCGTATAAAATCTTAGTGGATAAAGTAGGCTTTCCGCCAGAGGATATTATTTTTGACCTTAATATTTTCCCTGTGGCTACGGGAATGGAGGAACATAGGCGAAATGCTATTGATTTTATAGAAGCGACAAGGTGGGTTCGCCAGAATCTTCCATATGTGTCTGTGAGCGGTGGAGTTTCTAATGTTTCGTTTTCTTTTAGAGGAAATGATGCAGTGCGGGAAGCCATGCACTCGGTATTTCTGTATCATGCTATAAAAGCAGGGATGAATATGGGAATTGTAAATCCTACGATGCTGGAGGTCTATGATGAAATTCCTAAAGACCTTTTGGAGCTGGTAGAAGATGTGATACTAGACCGAAGAGATGATGCTACGGAGCGTTTGTTGGACTATTCCGAAAAAGTAAAATCAGTCAAAAAAGAAAAAACAGAAGACCTGTCTTGGCGCGAACAGCCTTTGCAGGAACGCATTACCTATTCACTGGTAAAAGGCGTGGACAAATTCATAGAGGAAGATATGGAAGCTGCCTTGAAGGAAGCGAGACGACCGCTGGATGTCATAGAAATTAACCTAATGACAGGGATGAGTGTGGTGGGAGACCTTTTCGGAAGTGGAAAAATGTTTCTTCCGCAAGTGGTAAAATCTGCAAGGGTGATGAAACGCGCAGTGGCTTATTTGGAACCTTTCATAGAAGCAGAAAAAGACACTTCCAAGCCTTCTAATGGTAAAATTCTTTTGGCGACAGTGAAAGGCGATGTCCATGATATTGGTAAAAATATCGTGGGTGTGGTATTGGCATGTAACAACTATGAAATCATAGATTTGGGCGTGATGGTGCCTTGTGAAAAAATCATTCAGACAGCCATAGAACAAAAGGTGGATATCATCGGACTGAGTGGTTTGATTACGCCGAGTCTGGATGAAATGGAATATGTAGCATCCGAATTAGATAGACAAAACCTGGATTTTCCGCTATTGGTAGGAGGAGCGACGACTTCCAAAGCCCATACCGCTGTGAAAATTGCACCAAAATACCGAAATACCGTGGTGCATGGTGGAGATGCCTCGCGAACGGTGAATATAGTAAATTCGCTATTGAGCGAAGAAAAATCTGCTGAATACAAAAAAGAGCTTAAAAAGGAATATGATGAGTTCAGAGAGAAATTTTTGGCAAGACAGACAGACAAAGAATATGTATCCATAGAGGAAGCAAGAGAAAAGAGATTTAAAATAGACTGGGAAAACGAAACCATCATTAAGCCTAAAAAATTAGGAATTACAGTGATTGAAGATCAGGATTTCCGTGAGCTTCTTCCTTTCGTGGATTGGTCTCCGTTTTTCCGAAGCTGGGATTTGCACGGCAGATATCCAAATATTTTAGAAGATGAAAAAGTAGTGGAGCAGGCTCGTGAGCTTTGGGCTGATGCGCAGGTGATTTTAGATAAAATTCTAAACGAAAAATTGCTTAAAGCCAAGGCTATTTTTGGGCTTTTTCCAGCCAATTCTAACGACCGAGATGATATTATTTTAGATAAAGATGGGGAAGAATTTGTTTTCCGAACACTTCGCCAGCAGTTGAAAAAATCGGCAGGGAAGGAGTATTTCGCCTTGTCGGACTTTATAGCTCCGCAAAGCGCTGGGAAACAAGACTATATAGGTGCTTTCGCAGTGACGGCTGGTTTTGGTACGGATGAATTGGTGAAATATTATGAAGCCCAAAATGATGATTATTCCACCATCATGGCGAAGGCTCTGGCAGATAGGTTTGCGGAGGCGTTTGCGGAATTTCTGCATTGGAAAGTGAGAAAAGAATACTGGGGATATGCAGCGGATGAGAGCCTTAGCAATGAGGAGTTGATAGATGAGGAATACAAGGGTATTCGCCCTGCTCCTGGCTATCCAGCGTGTCCAGACCATTTGGAAAGGGCTACGATTTGGGAACTTCTGAAAGTGAAAGAGACTATCGGTATAGAGCTGATGGATGCTGGTCTGGCGATGTATCCTACGGCGGCAGTTTCGGGGTATTATTTCGCTAATGCAAAGGCAAAATATTTCGGAGTTGGTAAAATCTGTGAAGACCAGCTGAAAGATTATACCGAAAGAAAGGGCGTAGATGAGGAATTTGCTAGAAAATGGCTGAGTCCTATTTTAGCAGGGAAACAAAATATTTAAATTAGGTTTGAACAGAGAATGAGAATAAGTTGGTATGCGTTATTCTTATTATTAGGAATAAATGTTTGGGGACAAGAGCAGGAAATAGAGCCTATCAATACGGACAGACCAGACCAAAACATAATTTATCTGCTGGGCTGGAATATCTCTTAACCAATGATTTACAATTAGACGCCATAGCAGGATTTTCTGTTTTTAAATCGGAATCAGATAATTTCGTAGCTTTGGGGGTAGCATATAGATTTAAAAATAAAAATAAAAATAAAAATAAACAACAAAATAAACAATCATGAAAGTAACAGAACACATAGAAAAAGCCAATGGTAAGACCCTTTTTTCGTTTGAGATTTTGCCGCCGCTTAAAGGACAGAATATCAATTTGTTCTTTGATGCTATAGACCCTCTTTTGGAGTATTCGCCTAGTTTTATTAATGTGACTTATCACAGAGAAGAATATGAGTATGTAGAGCATGAAAACGGTTTGCTGGAAAGAAGAGTGGTAAGAAAACGCCCAGGAACGGTGGGTATCTGTGCGGCGATACAGAACAGATATCACATAGATGCTATTCCGCATATCTTGTGTGGAGGCTTTAATAGAGAGGAAACGGAGAATTTCCTGATAGACTTAGATTTCTTGGAGATAGATAATGTGATGGCACTTCGTGGTGATGTGATGACGGCCGAAACTTATTTCAAACCAGAAAAAAACGGAAACGCCCACGCCTCAGAATTAGTTCATCAAATCAAACAAATGAATGATGGGATTTATCTAGACCATAATATAGAACTGCCATCGCCGACCAATTTCTGCATTGGTGTTGCGGGTTATCCAGAAAAACACATGGAGGCGGCGAGTCTACATCAGGATGTATTGAACCTGAAGAAAAAACAAGAAGCAGGAGCGGACTATGTGGTGACGCAGATGTTTTTTGATAATCAAAAATTCTTTGAATTCGTGGATAAATGTAGGGAAGAAGGCATCACTATTCCAATAATCCCAGGGCTGAAACCTATCACGGCAAAAAGCCAGCTGAGTATGCTCCCATATCGTTTTAAGGTGGATTTGCCAGATGATTTGGTGATTGAAATTACAAAATGTAAAACCGCTACTGATATAAAACAAGTAGGAATAGAATGGTGTACAGCCCAAAGTAAAGAGCTGAAAGAAAGAGGTGTTCCTGCACTGCATTACTATTCCATGGGGCGCAGTGAAGGGGTGAAACAGATCGTAAATGAAGTTTTTTAAGAAAAAGTTTAAATAAGAAAGTTCTGTTTCATGGGACTTTCTTATTTTGTGTTTAAATATTGAAAAATTATATTTATATCTAAATATAGAAGTGTTGGAAGATTTATAATTTTATGTTTAGTTTTTTTTCTTGAAAAAATAAAGTTTTTTTTGATGCATAATGTAATTAAAATTTTATCTTTGCAACACTTAATAACATATTTATGAGCGTACTCAAATTAATTCATAATAATACTAAAACCATTGGGGATTTACCAGCTTTGTCTTTTAGGGAAAATGGAGTTTGGAAAACAAAGAGCTGGAGGGAGTTTGGAGAGGATTTAGCCCAAATTTCTAATGCTCTTAGCAGCCTTGGAATGGGGGCAGGAGACAGGCTAGCGATTTTTTCTGATAATTCCAAAGACTGGGTTTTGGTAGATTTTGCCAATCAGTCATTAGGAGCTATTACAGTGCCTATCTACGCCACGAATAGCAAGGAGCAGGTGGAATTTATCCTAAGACAAACAGAGATAAAGGTAATTCTGGTGGGAGCAGAGAAGCAACTAGAGATTGTTAGAGAAATTAAACAGAATTCTGAGTTTGCTGATTTACAGGTGATTTCTTCTATTCAGCTGGAAAATCCAACAGAGCAGGAATACTACCTTCCTAAATGGAAAGATGCTTATGATAAAGAATTCCAATACAAGGGTATAGATATAAACAGCACAGCTACAATACTTTATACCTCTGGGACAACAGGGACACCGAAGGGAGTGGTTCTTACACATAAGAATTTTTATGCTGTGATTAAAGCGCATAAAGAATTCTTTAAGATAGAGAATCTTCATAACAAGGTTTCTATGGCGTTTTTGCCGCTAAGTCATATTTTTGAGCGTGGATGGTCTACTTTTGTTTTCGCAATGGGAGGACATGTGGCGGTTTTAGACAATCCAAAGGATGTTTCGCAGGCTTTGAAAGAAGTGAAACCTTGGGCAATGTGTTCGGTGCCGAGACTTTATGAGAAAATTTATCAAGTGTTGCTTAATAAAATAGAAGGTTCCAGCAGTCTGAAACAAGAATTTTTCCGAAGAGCCCTCAGAATAGGCGTGAAATACTCAGAAAGAGTAAGAAAAGGAGAGAAAATTCCGTTTTTATTAGGACTAAAATATAAATTTTATTCGGCTCTGGTCTTTAAGAAAATCAGAAACGAACTTGGTGGAAACCTCAGCTTTATGCCTGTGGGCGGTGCGATGCTGAAAAAAGAAATTTCAGAGTTTTTCGCTGCCATAGGAATGCCTATAATTGTAGGTTATGGGCTGTCTGAGACTTGTGCTACGGTTACGGCGTATCCGACTGTGAATTTCGTTCATGGAAGTGTGGGAGTTGCGCTGCCAGGGGTTGAAATAAAAATAGGAGAAGAAAATGAGATTTTGGTGAAGTATGATGGGGTGATGAAGGAATATTACAAAAATCCAGAGGAAACAGCGAAAGTTTTTACCGCGGATGGATATTTCCGAACAGGAGATGCTGGGCGTATCGATGAGGATGGGAATCTCTATATAGTGGATAGAATAAAGGATCTGATGAAGACTTCCAACGGAAAATACATCGCGCCGCAGTCTATCGAAATCCCATTGCAGACGCATCCGAGCATTTCACAAGCGCTTGTCGTAGCCGAGGGGAAACCGTATGTGACATCGTTCATTGTTCCTAACTTTGAGGCGCTTTCTCAGGAGTTGGTAGAATTTAAGGATTATCTTAAACTGAACCTTGCAGAAAAAATGAAACTCTTGGAAATGCCGAATATAAAAGAGAAATTCCAAAAAATCATAGCAGAGGTGCAAAAGGGACAGTCTTCCTACGAGCACATTAAGAAATTTATGCTGCTTCCAGAGGAATTTACCATCGAAAGGGGGGAGCTTACTCCTACTTTGAAGATTAAAAGAAAAATAGTGATGGACAAGCTTCGCCACGAAATAGAGCGAATTTATAAAGATTAGTTTTAAAATATTATTTATTATTAAGAAGAACTTTTGTCAGTAATGATGAAAGTTCTTTGTATTTTTAGTCATGATTTTATTTTTTAAAATTGATAAATAAGACAATTTGTCATTCTTTGCTTCGAAAATAGTAATGGTATAAATATTGACAAAATCAAAGTGTAAAAATTAAAATAATTATTAATAAAAAAGAATATAAATATTATGAGCAAAATTATAGGAATTGACTTAGGAACAACAAATTCATGTGTGGCAGTAATGGAGGGTAAAGACCCAGTAGTAATCCCAAATGCAGAAGGAAAAAGAACAACAC
>CAUQSG010000060.1:0-9917 GCA_963520725.1 uncultured Flavobacteriaceae bacterium
TAGAAATAAAAAAACCAGAAGCAGAAAGCATGAAATTAAGGCACAATAAAAGTAATAATAAATTAGCTATGCTTCTTAAAAATTTGTTTTTTCTTAAAAATACAATACAAAAGCACAAAATAGATAAAAACATCAGAGAATACTCTATGATATTCCTTGTTGTATCTATCATTGCAACTTTGCTCCTTTCAAAATCTAACAAATATGGGAAAGATGAAAGAAATCCTACAACATATAATAACCAACCAATAATAATGTAAATAAGTACACTCTTCTTTGAAAACATTTTTCTAAAATATTTCTTTTCTTATAATATTCTGCGAACGCTCTGGTCCCACTGATACCAAATAAACATTGATACCCAGATACTGCTCTATAAATTCTATGTATTTTTTTGCATTTTCTGGAAGTTCTTCATAATATCTCACTTTTGTAATGTCTTCCTCCCAGCCTTCTAGTTCTTCATAAATAGGCTCATAATGATAGAGTTTGGTAGTAGAAGAAGTGAAATAATCTATGATTTTCCCATCTTCTGTACGGTATTTTGTGGCTATTTTTAGAGTATCTATTCTTGTAAGAACATCTAGTTTAGTGATTACCAGATTGTTAATCCCATTAATCATACAAGCATGTTTCAGCGAAACCAAATCCAGCCAGCCTGTTCTTCTTGGTCTGCCTGTTGTCGCCCCAAATTCATGTCCTATTTGTCTTATTTTTTCTCCTAAATCATCATTTAGTTCTGTAGGAAAAGGACCATTCCCTACCCTTGTAGTGTAGGCTTTGGCAACTCCGATGAGATTTTGCAGAGCCGTAGGAGGAACTCCCGCACCGCTACAAACGCCGCCTGTAGAAGGCGATGAAGAAGTCACATAAGGATATGTCCCGAAGTCAATATCCAGCATCAGCGCCTGCGCCCCTTCGAAAAGGATATTTTTGCCGTTTTTTATAGCTTCGTTGATTTCTATTTCAGTGTCGATGATTCGGTCTTTTAGTTTTTGACCAATGGCCAAAAATTCATTATAAATTTCATCAAAACTAAGCGTAGGTTTTTCGAAATATTTCTCAAATAAAGCATTCTTTATTTTAAGGTTTTTCTCTATTTTTTCCTTTAAAATCTCAGGATTCAGAAGGTCTATCATCCTAATACCCACTCGTGCAATTTTGTCTTCGTAGCAAGGGCCGATACCCTTTTTAGTTGTACCAATCTGCGTTCCGCCCTGTTCTTCCTCTCTATAAGTATCTAGAAGTATATGATAAGGCATGATAACATGGGCTCTTCGGCTGATGAATATATGGTCGGTTCTTCCGCCTTTTTCCTCTAATTTTTCTACCTCTGAGATAAAGGCTTTCGGGTCTACCACCACTCCATTTGCGATGATGCATTTCCCTTTGCATTGGAGAACGCCAGAGGGCAGCAGGTGAAGAACAAATTTTTCATCTCCCACATACACCGTGTGTCCAGCATTATTCCCACCCTGATAGCGGACTACATAATCAGATTTTGCGGAAAGAACGTCCGTAATCTTTCCTTTTCCTTCGTCTCCGTACTGAAGACCAACAACTACATAAGTTGACATAATTATTTGTTTTTATTGTAATGTGACAAATTTAATTTATAATTTTTTCTAAAACAAATATTCTTTTCATTTAATGTAGTAAAGTTGATTTATCAAAATTTAATCTTGTTTTTTAATCAAAACAAATAATAAAATTCTTATTTTTGCATTTTGGAAAAATATGAGCAGTATTACAATTCATGACAAACATTTCGTTCCTTATCTCACCAATGAGGAATTGCAGAAAGTGATAAAAGACCTTGCAGAAAAGGTTTACGAAGACTACAAGGATGAAGTTCCTGTGTTTATCGGAGTACTGAACGGCGTTTTTATGTTCTTTTCAGATTTTATGAAATATTACCCAGGAAGATGTGAAGTAGCCTTTTTACAGGTAAGTTCTTACAATGGCGGACTTCAGTCCACAGGAATAGTTTATAAAAAAATGGATATCACTAAAGAAGTGGATGGAAGACACATCATCTTGATGGAAGACATCGTAGATACAGGAAATACGATAGAAAGTCTTATCGAATATTTCAAAAATACACACCGCCCAAAATCTTTAAAAGTAGCTTCTCTGCTGCTAAAACCAGAAGTTTTCAAGAAAAATTTCCCAGTTGATTATGTAGCAAAAGAAATTCCTAATAAATTCGTGCTTGGCTACGGATTAGACTATGATGAACTCGGAAGAAACCTTCCAGACCTCTACCAGCTCGAAGAAGGAAGAATCAACCACTAAAAAATAATAACTCTTCATAAAATGATAAATATCGTACTCTTTGGGCCTCCAGGAAGTGGTAAAGGCACTCAGGCTCAGAATTTAATCCAGAAATTCAACTTGAAACAAATCTCCACAGGAGACCTTTTCAGACATAATATCAAGAATGAAACTGAACTTGGTAAATTAGCCAAATCTTATATGGATAAAGGAGAACTTGTTCCAGACCAAGTTACCATCGATATGCTTATCGATGAACTTAAAAAACCAACTGATGCTCAAGGCTTTATCTTCGATGGATTTCCAAGAACTGCATTCCAGACTGAGGCATTGGAGGATATTGTAAAAAATGTACTGAATGACCAGATTGACATTTGTCTTTCCCTCGTTGTAGAAGATGAAATCTTGGTAAAAAGGCTTTTAGAACGCGGTAAAACCAGCGGCAGAAGTGATGATGCTGATGAAAACATCATCCGAAACCGAATAAAAGAATACTACACTAAAACTGCCGAAGTAGCTGAACTTTACAAAAAACAAGGCAAATATGTAGAAGTGAACGGCGTAGGAGAAATCGCAGAAATCGCAGAAAAACTCTACGCAGAAGTAGAAAAAATCAAATAAACTAAAAAAAGGCTTTCAACAAAAATTGGAAGCCTTTATTATATTGCCTATTTTCAGAAGTTTATCAATTTAATTTTTATCTTTGCAATCGGTTTGAAAAATTTTCAAACCCAAAACATTTCAAAAAAATATCTATGTCAAATTTTGTAGATTATGTTAAAATCCACTGCCAGTCGGGGCATGGTGGTGCAGGTTCGGCACATCTTAGAAGAGAAAAATATATAGCAAAAGGCGGCCCTGATGGCGGCGATGGAGGGCGTGGCGGACATGTCATCATGAAAGGAAATGCACAGGAATGGACACTTCTTCCGCTTCGGTATACCCGCCACATAAAGGCAGAAAATGGACAACCTGGGGGAAAAAACCAGCTCACTGGGCGTTTCGGGGAAGATGTCTATATTGAAGTGCCTGTGGGAACGGTTGCACGAAATGAAAATGGCGAAATATTAGGCGAAATATTAGAACACGGACAAGAAATCATCCTGATGAAAGGCGGAAAGGGAGGGCTTGGGAATGAGCATTTTAAATCTGCTACCAATCAGACTCCTCGCTATGCACAGCCTGGGCTTCCTGGGGAAGAGGGCTACATCATCTTTGAGCTGAAAGTCCTTGCAGATGTAGGTCTAGTGGGCTTTCCTAACGCTGGTAAATCTACGCTTTTATCCGTGGTTTCGGCAGCAAAACCAAAAATTGCAGATTATGCCTTCACTACACTCACACCCAATTTGGGAATCGTAGAATACAGAAATTACAAATCCTTTGTAATGGCGGATATTCCAGGGATTATAGAAGGTGCAGCAGAGGGAAGAGGTCTGGGACACAGGTTTTTAAGACATATTGAGCGAAATTCCATTCTTCTATTCCTTATCCCAGCGGATTCCAAAAATCATTATGAAGAGTTTAAAATTTTGGAAAACGAATTAAAAGAATACAACCCAGAGCTTTTAGATAAAGATTTCATCGTATCTGTTTCAAAATCAGACCTTTTGGATGATGAATTAAAGGCCGAAATTTCAGCAGAATTTCCAGAAAAATACAAACCTTTGTTCTTCTCAGGAGTTACGCAGGAGGGGCTTATGGAGCTTAAAGATTTGATTTGGAAACACTTACATGGGTAAAATTATGCAAGAAGAAATCCAAACTTACACCGCAAAAGATTTCGCATCAGACCAAGAGGTAAAATGGTGCCCTGGCTGCGGCGATTATTCTATTTTAAAGCAGGTTCAGAGCATTCTCCCAGAAATCGGCATCAAGAGGGAAAATATGGTTTTCGTGTCAGGAATCGGCTGTTCATCGCGGTTTCCTTACTATATGAACACCTATGGTATCCATAGTATCCATGGGCGTGCGCCTGCGGTGGCTACGGGCATCAAACTGGCTAATCCTGAGCTGAATGTATGGATCATCACAGGAGACGGCGATGGGCTGAGCATCGGTGGAAACCACTTTATACACCTGATGAGAAGGAATTTAGATGTGAATATCCTTCTTTTCAATAATGAAATCTATGGGCTGACCAAAGGGCAATTTTCACCAACTTCCCAGCTTGGCCTGAAAACTAAATCTTCGCCTTTTGGGGTGATAGACCAGCCTTTTAATCCGCTGAGTCTAGCCTTGGGGAGTGGAGCTACATTTGTCTCGCGAACGCTGGACAGAGAGCCGAAAAGCCTTCGAGAGGTGCTTCTGGAAGCACAGAAACATAAAGGGACTTCTTTTGTGGAAATTTACCAAAACTGCGTAATTTTCAACGATGGTGTTTTTGATGAATTTACCAATAAAACCACCAAAGAAGAGGCAAATCTCTATCTGGAAAACGGAAAACCTTTGAAATTTGGGAAAGATTTATCCAAGGGAATTATTTTAGAAAATTTTGAACCAAAAATCATTGATATTACGGAAGATACCGATGAATCAAAACTTTGGATACATGACGAAACTTCCATCCTAAAAGCCCAAATTTTGGCAAGGTTTAATTTTGATGAAGAATTTTCTGATTTTCCACGACCTTTTGGTGTTTTTTATAAAAAAAATACAGCTTCTTACGAAGAAACTTTTACCAATCAGGTAGAAAAAAACAAGCCAGATATGCAGCAAATTCTGAACGGAAATATCACATGGACAGTTTAATTTATATCAAAAAATGGAACGAGTAGCATTTATCATCAATCCTTTCTCCGCGAAAAAAGAATACAAACCTTTCGTAAATGATTTAGAAAAAAGAGTAGAAAAGCCATTTTATCTCATTTCTAAATCGATAGAGGACACTTTTTCTTTTATGGAAAATAATATGGACAAGGTGGATATTTTCGTGGCTGTGGGTGGCGATGGGACGATATCTACGGTAGCTCAGAAGCTCATAAACACGGATAAAATTCTCGGGATATTCCCAGCAGGCTCTGGAAATGGTTTTGCAAATGAGAACCATTTTTCTAAAAATATAGACACCCTACTTTCTAAAATTAAAAATAGAAAACATAGGGAAATAGATACTTTCACTATCAATAACAAGCTGTCTATCAATCTTTCTGGAGCGGGATTTGATGGCGAGGTAGCAAAGAATTTTGAGAAAACCAGCCGAGGTTTTGCGAATTATATCAAGACTTCTATCAGCACATTTTTTAAGTTTAAACCTATCAATATCAGCTTTGAGGAGAAATATAAATCCTACAATGGTGAATATCTAATGATGAACCTTGCTAACACCAGACAGGTCGGAAATAATGCCTATATCGCTCCACAGGCGCTGGTAACGGATGGTTTGGTAGATGTAGTTTTGGTTAAAAAATTCCCAGTTTGGTATGCGGCTCCATTTACATTGAAAATGTTTGCAAAAACCTTAAAACAAGATAAATATTTGACTTATTTTACTTGTTCAGAACTAGAGTTTTCACTGGATACGGACACTTGGCACATAGATGGCGAGTACAACCAAATTTCCTCGCCTGTGAAAGTGAAAGTCCTTCCTAAAAGTCTGAAAATTTTGATTTAAAAAAATAAAAATCTCCCAAATTTGGGAGATTTTCTTTTATATTTCTGTATGTAAATCAAACTCTTCAAGGTAGTCATTCACTCGTTTTAAGAACAATCCTCCAAGCGAGCCGTCCACTACTCTATGGTCGTAAGAATGAGACATAAACATTTTTTGTCGTATTGCTATCACATCTCCTTGTGGCGTTTCTAAAACTGCTGGTTTTTTGACAATCGCTCCTATGGCTAATATCGCAACCTGCGGCTGTGGAATGATAGGCGTTCCCATAAGATTCCCGAAAGTCCCTATATTAGAAATAGTATAGGTAGCTCCCTGAATATCCTGCGGACTAAGTTTTTTATTTCTTGCTTTATCCACCAAAGCATTGATAGCCTTCGCTAAGCCACTTAGACTAAGCTGGTCAGCGTTCTTAATAACAGGAACGATAAGGTTACCATCTGGCAATGCTGTCGCTATTCCTATATTTATATTCTTTCTCTTGATGATTTTGTCGCCATCTACAGAGATGTTTATCATTGGGAAATCCTGAATTGCTTTTACCACAGCTCTCACGAAAATAGGCATGTAGGTAAGCTTCTCTCCTTCTCTCTTCTCAAATGAAGACTTGTTTTTAGCTCTCCATTTTACGATGTTTGTAACATCTGTTTCTATAAACGAGCTTACATGTGGAGAAATCTGTTTGCTGAGCAGCATATTTTCAGCGATGATTTTTCTCATTCTATCCATTTGGATAATTTCATCACCTTCATTAGCTGTTACAGCTGGTGCTGAAGCCTGAACTGGTTTCGGAGCTGATGATGCATTAGATTCTACTACTTTTGGCTGCTGTGCAGGTTTCACATTTCCTCTATTGCTGACAAATTCTAAAATATCTTCTTTTGTAATTCTGCCTTCCAGTCCTCTTCCTTGGATATTTTTCAGCTCTTCTTCTGTTATATTTTCTTCTTGGATAATAGACCTTACCAACGGCGAAAGATTCATTCCCTCTATGCTCACCGGCATAGAAACAGGCATGATTTTAAATGGCCCCTCCAAAAGGTCTACCACTTTATATTCTACTATTTCTTCTTTGTTTTCCTCTTCTTTTTCATCAGATTCTGGTTGAGCATCTGCTGTCTCCTCTCCTTGTATTTCTAATATTGCGATAGGTTCTCCCACTTTTGCAACTTGGTCTTTTTCTACCAAAATCTTAACGATTTTTCCAGAAACAGGTGTGGGAACATCAGAATCCACTTTATCCGTAGCTATTTCTACTACACTATCATCCTCAACTACAAAATCTCCTTCTTTAAAAAGCCATTCTATAACGGTTGCCTCCATCACACCTTCTCCCATGGAAGGTAATAACAATTTATATTCTGCCATAACTCTTTATTACAAACCACAAAGATAACATTTCTTATTGAATTTTTCTAATATCGCTTCTTAAAATTTGATTTTAAATCAATAAATGAGATATTTCATATTTCTAATTTTTAGTTAATCTAATGGGATTATCTAACTTTGCAAATCTTAAAAAAAGTAAATTTCATGGATAAGATATTACAATTTTTCAACCTTGACCAAAAAATCAATTGGAGAATAGAAATTTTAGCAGGACTTACCGTAGCGATGACCATGATTCCAGAGTCTCTTTCTTTCGCTATTTTAGCAGGATTCCCGCCTCTTTCTGGGCTTTATGCGGCATTCATCGCTGGATTGGTAGCGGCGATGTTTGGCGGCAGACCTGGGCTCATTTCGGGGGGCGCTGGGGCTACTGTGGTCACGCTCATTGGACTTATAAAACTTCATGGTTTAGACTATGCCTTTGCAGCAGTGGCGATGGCTGGGGTTATTCAGCTGATTGTGGGAATTTTTAAATGGGCTAAATACATTCGCCTCGTTCCAAGTTCGGTGATGTATGGATTTGTAAATGGTCTGGCGGTGATTATTTTTTCGGCTCAGCTGGAACAATTCAAAACTGCTGCTCCAGATGGACAAATGGAATGGCTCACAGGAACACCGATGATGATAATGGCTGGGCTGGTGGCTCTTACGGTATCGATTACTTGGCTTTTCCCTAAAATTTCAAAGGCAGTTCCTTCATCATTGATGGCAATTATTGTAGTATTTACGATTGTTTTAGTTTTCGGAATTGAGACCAAAACCGTGGGCGACATCTCTCCTATCAGCGGTTCTCTTCCGCCATTTCATATTCCAAATGTTCCTCTGACTTGGGAAACTTTCATGATTATTCTTCCTGCTGGGGCTATAGTCGCTGCTGTGGGGCTTACAGAGGGGCTTTTGACTCTAAATCTCGTTGATGAAATCACGGAAACCAAAGGAAATGGCTCTCGAGAAAGCCTTGCACAAGGGGCTTCTAACATTCTAAATGGCCTTTTTTCAGGGATGGGCGGCTGTCCTATGATTGCGCAGACACTAGTAAATCTCAATGCTGGTTCTAGAAGCAGAGTTTCTGGGGTTATTGCGGCTCTGGCTATTCTTATGATTGTCCTCATTGCGGCTCCTATTATCGAGAAAATCCCTATGGCTGCGCTTACTGGGGTAATGATGGTAGTTGCATTTTTAACCTTTAAATGGTCTAGTTTTAAGATTTTAAATAAAATGCCTAAAACAGATGTTTTCATCATCATTTTAGTAACTGGTATTACCATCATTACGCATAATTTAGCAGTGGCAGTGCTGACAGGAATCATCATCTCTGGGCTGAATTTTACTTGGCAAAAAGCCAATGAACTCAGCGTAAATACTGAAACTAGTGACACTGAGAAAATCTATCATCTAAACTCTGACTTGTTCTTTGGAGCGGTGGCATCTTTTGAAGGTGTTTTTGATATAAAAAACGACCCAAAAACCGTAGTTATAGACTTCAAAAACAGCGAAATAAAGGATATGAGCGCGCTGGAATCTTTATTCAAAATAACCAATAAATACGCTAGTCTGGATAAAGTTTTATACCTGAAAAATTTAAATGAAAATTCTAAAAAAAGAGTGGAAAAAGCCAAACCCGTTATTGAATTAAATTTATTGGGCTAAAATTGGTTTCAAATTTTATCTTTTTGCTTACCTTTGTAAAAATTTGTAAAAAATGAAAAAGTTAGCTAAATATGCATTGTTCGCCCTTGCAGTAGTGTCTGCCACGGCTTGTTTCAATGAGAAAAAAGTATACAATAGAAGCACGGTGTCTGAAAAACATGGTAAAATGCTCCTTGGAAGGCAGACCAGAGACCAGCTGAAACAAGAGCCTTTCAATGCGTGGTATGAGGAGGAATACAAGAACTATGAATACGACCCGCAGACCATCAAAGAACTTCAAAAGAAGAACTTGACGAGTCATAATATCATTGTTTTTTTTGGGACTTGGTGTGGAGACTCACATAGAGAAGTTCCTAGATTGCTGAAAATTTTGGATGCGGTGAAATACCCTGAACAAAGGCTGACTCTGGTAGCTGTAAACAGAAAAAAAGAAACTCCTGATGGAGAGGATGTCCCTTATAACCTAAAAAGAGTGCCTACTATAATTGTCCAAGACAAATACGGCAAGGAAGTAGGAAGAATCATAGAATCTCCAAACAGCGGTTCTTTGGAAAATGATTTATTAGAAATCTTAAACAAAAGCAAATAAGCATTGAAAAATTCTTATAAAAATATTTTCGTTTTTCTATTTGGGGCTTTATTCGCCTATTTATTAGTCTTTTTCTTCCAAAAAAACACAGAAAAAGAGGCTGAAGCTATCAATAAGGACTACTATATCCTGAGCAACCAGATAGAAAAAATGAACAAAATGATAGTCTTAGAACAGAACTTTTCTAGTTTTCAAACTCATAAAAGTTCTGCCTTTGAACTTGGAGGTATAGAGTTTCTTTCCAAAGAAATGGTGCTCTACACTACGGCAAAAGCGCAGGTGACTTATGATTTAAAGAAACTAAAAATGGAAGTAGATTCCACGAATAAAAAACTAATCATAAAGGAAATCCCTGAGGCCGAAATCAAAATTTATCCCGATGTAAAAATCCATTTTATGGATGATTAT
>CAUQSG010000061.1:0-9916 GCA_963520725.1 uncultured Flavobacteriaceae bacterium
TAGCAGATACTCTAGGACTTATCCATATCGATACAGGAGCCATGTATAGGGCGATTACGCTTTTTGGGCTGAGAAATTTTAAGAACGAAAAACAAGAAATAGATTTGCCTAAACTGCTTCAGAATCTGAATAAAATTTCACTAGAATTTAGAGAAAATAGCGGAAAATTAGAAATTTATCTAAATGGAGAAAATGTAAACAAGGAAATCCGCACTACGGAAGTTTCTGATAATGTTAGTTTTATAGCAAAACAGCTCGAAGTAAGGGAGCGTTTGGTCGTTTTACAAAGGGATATTGCGGAAAAACAAGACGTGATTATGGATGGCAGGGATATAGGAACGGTGGTTCTGCCCAATGCAGACTATAAATTTTTCCTTACTGCAAGTGCAGATGAACGCGCGAGGAGAAGATTTTTGGAGCTGCAAAGCCTTGGTATAGAGGCTACTATAGAAGAAGTGAAACAAAACCTCATAGAAAGAGACCAAATAGACAGTGAAAGAGAGATTTCTCCACTGAAACAGGCTGAAGATGCGATACTTATAGATAATACAAACCTAAATAAAGAAGAAACTATAGATTTGATTTTATCATACATTAAGAAATAATTAACAGAAAAAAATTGTTTGTTTGGTATATTTATTGTAATTTTATCGGAGTAATAGCGAAAGGCTATTTAGAGATAAATATTAACATTAAAAAATTTACTAAAATGTCAAGAGAAAGAAATTCAGGTATTGTGCTAGGTATATTAGCAGGTGCTGCAATAGGTTCATTACTAGGTGTGTTATTTGCTCCAGAAAAAGGAGTAGAGACTAGAAGAAAATTAAGAAGAAAAGCTGAAGATTTGAGAGATGAGGCTTTGGATCATTATGAACACCTTAGAGATGAGGCTCTAGAGCACTATGAGAAGATTTCTGGAAAAGTAAAACAAGGAGCAGAGAAAGTAGTAGCTGATGTGAAAGAAAGCTACGAAGACTATAAAAAAAATAGTTAGTCTCCAAAAGACACAGAAATTTAATAGTAAGATGATTTAAAAGAGGGGATTTATAAAAAGTCCCCTTTTAGTTTTCAAAAGAGAAAGGAAGATGATAGGCTTGTTTAAAAATTATATAGAAAAAAGAATCAGTCTCTTAAAACTAGAAACGACAGAAACTTCTGTCAAGGTGCTAAGTATGGCGGTGTATATCCTGCTGATGGTCACTTTGGGGATTTGTTTCTTTGCGTTTTTCTGTCTGGGGCTGGGACTTGTGATTGGTAGTTTGCTGGGAAATTATGCTTATGGGATGCTTATCATGGCGAGCATATTTTTGGTAGGTTTGTTGGTGGTTTTTTCTCAGAAGAAAAATATCATAGAAAATATGAAAGAGCGTTTGGTGAACATTATTTACAATGAAGAATAAGATGGGAAAAATAAAGAATTTTCAAGATTTAAAAAATCAAAAAGAAGAACTCAAAACAGAAATCAAAGAAATAGAATCTGTGCTGAGTTTTGAAAACCCGAGAAAAACTTTAGGTGTGATTACCAATGGAGTTACAGAGAAATATTTAGGTGGAATGATGGATTCTGGTTTAGCCCAAAATGCTTCTTTTTTGGCGAATAAATTTTTGCTTCCTTCTTTGGAAGCGGGTTCTGCTAAACTACTTACCAATGCACTCTTAAAAAGAGTAAGGCCTTCCATGAAAAAAACATTGATAGGACTAGGGGTAGCTGTCCTGACTCCCATCATCATTATGCAGATTAAAAAAAGATTGGATAATTTCCAGCAGAGAGAAACAGCAAAAAGTTTAAGCAAATTGATATAAAATAAAAACTTCTCCTTTTAAAGAGAAGTTTTTGTTTTATTGTTTAATTACTTGAATGATTTTTTGTGTGTTGTTACTCAGCACATATCTCATTAGGTATTTCCCTTGTTTCAGCCTGTCTACTCTTATTTCTGAGTAGTTAGCGTTGATTTGGACATCTGCGACTACATTTCCTAAAATGGAATAAAATGTAGCAGATTTTATCTTTACATTAGGGTCAGAAGTTTTTAGGTATAAAAAATCCTTAGCAGGGTTCGGATAAGCAATAAGTTCCTTATCATTCGCCGTTTGTGATGATTTTCCTGTTTGAAAACTCTGAGCCTCCATCTGCCCAAGACCTATAATACTGAAAAAAAACAAAAATAAAAATTTCCTCATACTTCCAAAATCAATTTTTTATTCCTACAAAAATAATCAAAAAATACTAAAAACAAAAAATAATTAAAAATAAATTTCAACTATAAATTTACAAAAACCATTCCAAAAAAGAAGAGGTATTAAATTAAAAATATTACTTTTGTTTCATGATTTTACGAGGAGACAATTTGATAAAAGAATACGGCCCTAAAAAAGTAGTAAAAGGGGTAAGTTTAGAAGTGAAAAAAGGCGAAATAGTGGGACTTTTGGGTCCGAATGGAGCTGGAAAAACTACCACTTTTTACATGATAGTAGGGCTGGTAAAACCTACTTCTGGCAGGATAACTTTGGATGGAAAGGATATCACGCAGGATGCAATGTACAAAAGAGCGCAGAAAGGTGTGGGATATCTGGCGCAGGAGGCTTCTATTTTTAGAAAATTGTCAGTAGAGGATAATATTTTATCAGTTTTACAATTGACCAATAAATCAGCAAGTGAGCAAAGAAATAGACTGGAAGAGCTTTTGGATGAGTTTTCCTTGCAGCATGTGCGCAGAAATAGGGGAGACCTGCTCTCTGGTGGTGAGAGAAGAAGAACGGAAATCGCTCGATGTCTGGCAACAGATCCAGATTTTATCCTTTTGGATGAGCCTTTTGCGGGGGTAGACCCTATTGCGGTGGAGGATATTCAGAAAATCATCCGTTCCCTTGTAAAGAAGGACATAGGGGTGCTTATTACCGATCACAATGTCCAGCAGACCCTTGCTATTACTAATAAAACATACATCATGTTTGAAGGAAAAATCTTGAAAGAGGGCATTCCAGAGGATTTGGCGAATGACCCGCAGGTAAGACAGGCTTATCTTGGAGAGAATTTCCGTTTTGAAAAAATCTAACGAAAAAATCAATATGAAAATACTTACTTCCCCAGCTAAACTGATGAAAGTTGGGGTTTCTTCGGAATTTATAGAGCCTACAGAACCTCAGTTTATAGAGGATTCGGCTTTTATTCAATCTTATTTAAAGGAAAAAACGCCCAATTTCTTGGCGGAACTTATGGAGCTTTCACCAAAATTAGCCGATGAAAACTGGGAAAGAAACCAAAACTGGAAGAAAAATCCAGCCGAAAATGAGTCCGCACCAGCGATGTTAGCTTTTACGGGCGAGGTTTATCGTGGATTGGATGCGCTGAGTTTGGATAAAAAGGCAATTGATTACTTGCAGGAGCATTACAGGATGCTTTCGGGCTTGTATGGTCTGTTGAAACCTTCTGACCGCATTATGCTGTATCGACTGGAAATGGGGCGAAAATTTCAGTTTGATAAGTATAAAAATCTATACGAATTTTGGTCGGACAAGATTACGGAACAGCTTAATTCTGAGCTAAATGAAGGCGAGCTTCTGCTCAATTTAGCGAGTAATGAATATTTTAAAGTAGTAAATCGTAAAAAACTTCATGCCCAAGTGGTGGATTTTGATTTTTATGAAATGAAGTCAGGGAAGCCCAAAACCATAGTAGTTTATACAAAACACGCCAGAGGTCTGGTGGTGCGCTTCTGTGCAGAAAACAATGTTCGTTCCTTAGAAGAGCTGAAAGCCTTTGGCGAAGAGGGATATCTGCTCAATGATGAACTTTCCACAGAGAATAAACTCGTTTTTATGAGGTAGGATGTGATTAAAAAAATAAAATATATAAATTTATATAATTGATTTTCAGTAGAATATGATAAATATTCCTATTAGAATAATTTATTCTAATAGGAATAGGTTTTATAAAAACTTCTTCTCATCTTTGTTCCAACAAAAAATCAATGTGCACAAGTTTTTGTTAAGTGTTTTTAATAAATTATTAATTTTAAAAAATGTTCAAAAATGAATTTAGACAAATTGAATTTACAAGAATTGAGTAAAGAAGAAATGGTAAGTGTTACTGGTGGCAGTTGGATAGGGAGAGTATGGAACTGGATTAAAAATCATTTAGGACTTTCTTCTGATATTCCAGCAAAAGAGGGAGGATATACAGATTCTACACATGTGACAGCTACTTGGGAATTTTAGTGCAAGAAAAAATAGTTTGAAAAGATGAAACCATATTTTGTAATAGTTTTGTTTATTTCTATGTTTTTAGGGAAAGCTCAGGAGCAGAGAACTATAAAAAATATAGATGAAATAAACTTAACAGAAGAAAGTGATAAAAATTTTCGAAATTATCAGAAAGCATTAGAAAAAAACACTTTATATCAATCATTTCAGATTTCTTTTTCTGGTGAATATATTAAGGAGAACAGCGTAACTTCTTTTAGTGGAGAGACAGAATATAATGAAAAATTGGTTCCAAGAAAAACTGAGATAAATGAAAATTTAAACAAGGAAGATAGAGAAATAGTACATAAATTTTTAAACCAATTATATGGAATCATCAATTTTTACTATGCTCTTTCACTTGATAAACAGAAAATTTTAAGTGAGTTTTATTGCTTATCAGATACGCCTAATGTCTGGTTTTTTAAGGTAGGAAGAAAGCAGACCAAAGAAAATATAGGTGTAAACTCTGCAGATAAATTGAATTTTAAGGTTGAGTTAGATTCTAATGGAAAAATAAGGATAATAACAATCTTTTATGATAGAGTAGAAAAGGATTTTGAGAATTTAAAAGAAAAGGTTTCTCATCAGACTATATCAAATTTTATATCATATAAAGATGGTATCAAGCCACAATCCACAGAAGGAATGATAGTGATTCCATCTAATGGAAATAAAATTAAATTCTTGGTCAAATTTCAGTGATTGACAATTGGTTTAATAAAATAATTTACAGAGACAAAAACACACATTTTTGTCTCTGTTTTTTATATTCAGTTCAGAAAAGTTACTCTCCAATACAGCTGTCAATCGCTTTATCTACGCGTTCATCCAAATCTTTAGGAGGATTATCCATAGATATATCAACAATTTCATCATTGCTGAGGCTCTCATTAAGCTTGTTCATCGCACATTCGCAATATTTTCTCGCCTCACTTTCTTTTAATCCAGAATTTTCGATACAAGATTTCACGCCTTCTTCTATAAAGGTTTTGCGGAGTCCGTCGCTGTATGCATTTTTTATTTTTTCTGTTGCTTTTTGAGCTGAATCACTGCTACATGCACCTAAAATAAACATCGCAGATAAGATAAAAATAGATTTTTTCATAGGGATATAATTTAGAAACAAATTTAATGAAATATTTTTAATACTGATAATCAGTCGTTTAATTTATTTTATTTTAAAATTTAACTACTTTGTATTGCATGATACTTTATTGTTCGTATATTTGTAGTGTAAAATAAGATGAACACCAATCATTAACTATATAAAGAACAAAGGATGAATATCGAAAACACTAAAGCGCAGATGAGAAAAGGAATACTGGAATTTTGTATTCTGAGTCTCATCAAGAGAAGAGAGATGTATGTTTTGGATTTGATGGAAGAGCTGAAAAAAGCCGATATGGAAGTGGTGGAAGGGACGCTCTATCCACTGCTGACAAGGCTGAAAAATGCAGAAATCCTCTCTTACCGCTGGGAAGAATCCACAGGAGGGCCGCCCAGAAAGTATTATAAACTCACGGAGAAAGGGGAGCTTTTCATAGCGGAGTTAGACAAAACATGGAGCCAATTAACAGAATCAGTAACTCAAATCACAAAAAATCAATAACATGAACAAGACAATATCTATCTCATTAGCAGGGTTTTCCTTCATCATAGAAGAACAGGCCTACGAGAAACTAAACAAATACTTACAAGCGCTTCGGAATTCTTTGGAAAAAGATGAAGCCGATGAAGTGATGTATGATATAGAAATCAGGATTTCAGAAATTTTCAGAGAAAATCTTGATAAAAGAGAGGTGGTGAATAGTGATGATGTAGAGAAAGTCATCGCCCAACTAGGAACTCCAGAAGCCATAGAAGGGCAGAGTGAAGAAAATGCAGGGCAGGAAACTTCCCAAGAAAAGACAAAAAAAGAACTTTTCCGAGATATGAAAAGAGGCAAGATAGCAGGTGTCTGTGCGGGATTGGCTCAGTATTTCGGGATGGATATTTCGCTGATGAGGATTATTTGGATTTTGGTGTTTATTTTCACTGTGGGCTTTGTTTCTGTGGTAGCCTATGTCATTCTGTGGATAGTGCTTCCAGAGGCAGAAACAGCATCAGATTTTCTGAAAATGCAGGGAAAACCCATCAATTTTGACAGCCTTAAAGAAGCAGGGCAGAGGGTAAGCTCTTTTTACAATGAAAATAAATCAGAAATAGCCAAAACAGGAGCTGATATCTGGAAAGTTGTCCGAATTGTTTTAGGCTGTATAATGGCTATTCTTGCAGTTAAGTTTTTGATATCTTTATTTTTATCACTTTTGGTTCTTTTAGGAGGTTGGGATTTTCAGTTTTTGGGAATGTATGAGGATTTGGATGAGTTTAATTTTATTTTTGACTTAAATGATGAAACAAGGTATGTCTTCATAGCAATTGTAATCTTCGCAATTTTAATTCCTATAGTTGTTTTTACAGAATTGAGTATCATATTGTTTTCGCCTAAAACAAAAGTAAAATATTGGAGTTTTTCAGTAGGATTTCTTACTATTTGTTTATTAGTTTTAGGTATTTATTTTGGTTTCTTAGTATCAAAAAAACAACTGATTTACAGCGGAAACAATGTTCAGGAAGAGCGAGTTTCTATCAATACCCAGTCGAATGTCCTTACCCTTGATTTGAAGCGGGTAGAGATTCCACAGAACTTTAGAGCCTATGGAGATGATATTTTTTCGGATAAGAAAAAAATCTATAAAGAAGATGAGCCAGATGTCTATATTACAAGAAGAAATGATGTAAAACAGCCGTATATCATGATTAGAAAAAAAGCCGATGGCTATAATATCCCTATCGGTATGAGTGTTCCTGTGGAAGTCTCTGGTAATGCGGTATTGCTGCCGAACTATATAAGCTATTCCTATGACCAAAGATTTCGGGATTATGATGTGAGCTATGAACTGGTCATTCCTGAAACGATGGAAATCAGGGATTTAAGCGATGGCAAAGTGGATATCCACGGAGATGAGCACGGATTTTATAGAGAAGAAAGGGGATATCAGCCAGAGCCGCAGGTGGAATCAGACACTATATCAACAGTTAGAAAATACTAACTAAACTAAATTTCAAAGTATTTTTAAATAATGTTTTGTAGAGTTGCAGAGCATTATTTTTTAACATCAATGAAAATATAAAGTGTGCATAATGCTTTTTGGAAAAAATAATGTAGATTTGCTCCTTTAACTTTTAATCATGAGAAAAATAATAGGATCATTACTGCTGAAGCTTCTAGGCTGGAAGGTAGTGTTAGAAGGGGATTTGGAGAATCTGAACCGCTGTGTGCTTATCGTGGCGCCACATACGGACAATATTGAATACCTTTTGGGGAATTTGGTTTATTGGAAATATAATAAACCGCTGAGGGTCATCATAAAAGACACTCATACCAAGGCTTGGTACGGCTTCATTGTCAAGGCGTTAGGTGGGATAGGGATTAATCGTTCCCAAAGGAATAATCTTGTACAATTTGTCACTGAATTGTTTAAAAAAGAGGATTTCAGTTTGGTAATTTGCCCAGAGGGAACGCGCTCCCGAGTGGAAAAATGGAAACTTGGTTTTTACCATATGGCTCTGAGTGCGAGGGTTCCGATAGTTTTTGGGGGAGCAGATTTTAAAACTAAAAAAATTCATATTGGGAGAAAAATCAGCGTAGAAGACTTGGAAACTCGCTCTTTTGAAAGCATAATGGATGAAATTCAGGACTATTACAAGGATTTTACGCCGAAATATCCAGAAAAGTGGAATCCAAAAATTTATTAAAAATTCTTGAAAAATTTTGCAGATAATTAAATTTTTGTATATTTGCAACCAAATTAACGAGTAATAATAGAGTTTTAACAAAAAAATACACGAAGTAGAAATGCTAAATCAAAATTTACATATCAAGTTTTATTTACCCACAGGGGTAAGGCTTCGTGTTATGCCTTCTTGTTAGAATAATAGTATAATGATATGCAAACCCGAAGTCAGTGAGATTTCGGGTTTTTTATTTCAAATTTTCCCGATTATTTACCAATCATATTATCATTATACAAATGGGAAATTCATATATCCAAGGTTCTCGCCTGCGCAGTAGCCGCACTCGTAAACGCGTTGCTAAAACTGATTACGAGAAATATCTTCGCCAATGTTGTGATCGCCATGCTGAACTAGAAAAGCAGAAGCGAACCATGCCGCTTGTACCACTTGAAAAACCATATCAAAAGGGCTATGTACGCTTTTTTGTGGTTCGTGATGATGTAAAACGCAGTAAATTAGGAGCTTTTTTTGAGAATCTTTTGGCTAAAATCAATACTTATCAATACGCTGATAACCGCAAATTCCAAAAAAAGAAAAAACGCAGAGGTAAGCGCACCTATGTTCCTAGAAAACAGGAATTATTATCATTTAGACAATGGGAGTGGGTGGATGCGATAGAAAAGGGCAAACTGGTAGCAGAAGAATGTAAATATTTTATGAAAGTGGAGCGTTATAATTCTGTTTATAAGCGTTTTGAAATTTATTATGAATTTGCAGAACCTTGGCGTTTTATGTTGAGAGTCAGACCTAATATCATTACGCATTACCGCCCAATAAACCTTGAAATAGAGCATGAGTTGGCTGAATTGGATAAAGTTTTGAATGATTATAAAAACTGGGGAATTATTCAAAAAAAGGTGTTTTGTAATGGTTATACATGGAATCGTTATCAGAAAAAATGGGAAATTAAAGCAAAGTATAAACGCACTCCTCTAAAGGAGATTACAGAATTTAGAGCCAATGCTTCTGCTTTGGAAATAACAGAAATGCTATTGGATAGTGAACATTATTAAAAAGAAATTATAAAATGGAAAAGATAATACAAATAACATCAGGAAAAGGACCATTAGAATGCCAATGGGTAGTAGCCAAAGTGTTGAAAACATTTTTGCAAGAGGCTGCCCAAGCAGGCATAGACTATACCATTCTCAGCCGAGAGGAAGGTGATGCCAATCTCACGGTCAAATCCGTTACCCTGCAACTAAAAGGCAAGGAGTTAGCGCCGTTTTTGAAAAGTTGGCTCGGAACTGTGTGCTGGGTAGGCAAGAGCACTTTTCGCAAGTTTCACCAGCGTAGCAATTGGTATATAGGCGTTTTTGAGCTTGACCAACTGCAACGCCAGTCTTTTTCGGAGCGTGATGTACAGTTCCAAACCACTCGCTCGCAAGGCAGTGGCGGACAGAATGTGAACAAGGTGAATTCGGCAGTGCGCGCCACCCACCTGCCTACGGGTATCAGCGTATTTGCGCAGGATTCGCGTTCGCAATTGGAGAATAAGAAGCTCGCCCTTGCCCGCCTTAAAGAAAAACTTGCTGAAATGGAGCTTCAGCAACTCGCCGAGCAAGCGCAGAGCCATTGGAACAATCACACCCAAGTGCAACGCGGTAACCCTGTGCGCACTTTCAAAGGTACCGATTTCAAAAGCAATTATGTAGAAAAGAGTTATAAGAAAAAACGGGCAGAAGCGAAGAGGGAAATTAGTAAATTTGTTGATTAACAAATGAGCCAATGAGTACGATTCCAAGCCATTCTGCTACTCTAAAAATAAACTTTATGACCGGAAGAATGTACCAAGATACCCATTTCAACCTTACGTTGCTCAATGGTTTGCCCA
>CAUQSG010000062.1:0-9810 GCA_963520725.1 uncultured Flavobacteriaceae bacterium
TTTTTAAATAAGTTACTAATTTCTTTTCTACAAATTCGGTCATAGTATCAGCTTGTTTGATGACCTTGGGTTTGGCGTATTCGTGGGCAAAGCAAAGTATCTGCTGGGTGTCGGGAGCATAGAGTAGTTTGTCGCCATCACCGTATTTCCAAAACTCTCCAAGTACTAAATAGTCTTTGCCATTGAACGCATCGGTATATAAGTCGGTAAAGCGGATTTCTACTCCCTCCAACCTAAGTTCCCCTATATGCTGAAAGAACAAAGTAAGTTTCTCAGAGAAAGCAACCCCCAAGTCTTGGCTCTTTTGGGTAATCTCGGCTAAGGGAATGCCTGCGGTAACCACATTATATTCATCAAAATCTTTCAGTACCTGCTTGGTAAGCTTGGGATATACCGCCGAGAGTCGCTCCCAATCTTCAGGGGTAGCTCTGTTTGTGAGCTTGTCTGCTCTGCGTCTTTCTTTTTCTGTTTGAGTTCTTTGAGATAAGCAGAAACTGCGGTGACAAGCTCCGTATCAGTAGCTTCTGTGAACCATTTTTTTAGAGGAACCATATAGTTTTTTAATCCTGCTTTCTTCAAATAATCAGGTAGTGCTTTGGGATTTGTTTTTAAAAAATAAAATTCTATCATATTGCGAATGAGGAAGTCCTTGCTAAAGTGCATCGTTTTCTCACTCTTAATATGATTCATCTTGAGAATGCTAAAGTTCAAGAAATGATCGTCCGCCAATGCTACTGGAGCGATTTCCTCCAAGGTAACACCTGCATCTTTTAGTGCTTTATGTGTGTAATTCAGCACAGTAAAACTCGGCATTTCTTCCTCGAATACCATATCTATAATATCACAAAGCTTATCTAATATCTGCTGATACTTTTCAGAAGCAATAAGTTGCTCCATTTGTTCTTTGTCTTTTTGCTCTATGGACATAATGGTGATATTTTTTAATTAGTGTAGTTCTTTTATCCACTCAGCCGATTTTATGAAGCGTTTCATAACATCATCAGGCCAGCTATATGAGCCAAAGTCGTGATATGCAAGTGATTCAAGTTTTAAAATTTCATTTGTTACCTCATTCAGTATCTCCTTGCCTAGCTCATTTTTAAGTTCATTGAAATTATTTAGCCAGCCCTTAGAAGGTTCTTTTCCTCGTGCACTATCCAACCATTTCAGGGCTTTTACACATAAATCAAATTTGCCTTCGGAATGAGCTAAATTTAGAATTTTATTTGTAACTAGATAACAACCTTGCTGATTTTTTGGAATAAAATTTTTGACATAATAAATCGTTTTTTCATCGCTAATCTTGATGAAATCTAAAATTTTTTTAAAAATAACAATGTCGTGATGAAACTCTGTATCATCAATGATTTGGAGTAAATTTTTTATGATAGCAAGTTTTTCTTCATCATTTGCTTTGGCAAAAATCTTATTTCGTTTTTCTATTTTTATGAGGTTTTCAAGCAAGTCGCCGTTTGGAGAAACATAAAAGTTATGCTTTAAATACTCGCTAAGTGCTGTAAATTCTTCAAAAGTGAAGTCTGCACCAGCCATACGCCGCTCTATCTCATCATTTAAAAATTTCGTCATAATCCCAAAAACCGATGATTGCAGATACCCGCTTTGGATAATATTGTTGTAATAAATGAGCTTAGCTAAGATGAGTTTATTGGCGTTGAGGCTTAAATTTGCAGAAGTTTTTTCAAGGCAAATGGTAAGCTCGTCAATAATGATATGCCAATTGTCGAATTCTAGTTTACAAAGCTTTTGTAAAAGCAGCAAAAACCAATCCTGCACTGCTTTAAATTCTTCTTGTGAAATCAGCAAAGCGGTGGCTAAAATTTGTGATTTTGCCTTATCATCATTAAAAAAAATCTCGTGTTTTTCATTATACTCCTCTGGAGCAATGAGTTGCTCCATTTGTTCTTTGCCTTTTTGCTCTATAGACATAATTGTAATGTTTTAATTTTTCCAAAATACAAATCAAAGGGCAAAATTTGCCCTTTGAAATATTTTATTACGCCCCAAATTGTCGCAGATGATGGTCAAAATGTTTCCATTGCAGGATTCCCCATTCATCAGGTGTAAGCTCTCCAAAGAAAGAATGTGGGTGCTGACTGCATTTTTCCCTTCCATTGTTATAAAAAAGGGTGATAAGCTCTTTAGCTCGTTGCTTTTCTTTCTCAAAATCCTCCATAGAAATGTCTGTGATGACATACATCTTATCAGTAGGGGAATTTTTAGGCATAGGCTGGTTGTTGATAAACCTTTTCTTTACCAATTTTCCTATAAGCCTACCGATAAATGCCCGCTTGGGGAAGTTTTTCCCTAAAGGAGTTTCTAAAGAAACGTTCAAGTGGGCTAACATTTGTACAATGTTCATCTTTCCCCACTGACGCACAGCATCTACTTTCAGATTTTCTAACCGATTAAGTATTTCATTCTTATCTGCTTCGTTATATAAATTTTTCATGGTATGTTTTTAGAGTAAATCATAACTAGTTCCTTCTTTTCCGTCTTTTAGCTGAATGCCGATTGCGGATAATTCATCTCGGATTTTGTCCGAAAGCGCCCAGTCTTTGCTGGCACGAGCTTCCATTCTCATATTGATAAGGAGCTGAACCACACCATCGAGTTTGTCATTATTTCCTGCTGCCTGCTCTTCGTTTCGTAAGCCCAAAACATCGAAAACAAAGGCGTTCATCAGTGTTTTCAATTCGTGAAGTTCATCGATGGATATTTTTTCTTCTCCGTTTTTCACTTGGAAAATCCATTTTACCGCTTCGAAAAGATGAGCGATAAGTATAGGCGAATTAAAATCATCCAATAGCGCATTGTAGCACTTTTCTCTCCATTCAGATATAGGGAGCGCAGTAGGATGCTCTATTTCGGTATTGATTTCATTCAGTGCTTTTATTGCTTCCATTAGCCTGTTAAAGCCTTTTTCGGCAGCGAGCATCGCTTCATTAGAGATGTCAAGTACACTGCGGTAGTGCGCTTGCATAAAGCAGAAACGAATCACTGCAGGCGCAAAAGCCTTCTCAAAGAATGTGTTATCACCATTGATAAGTTGCATCGGCAAAATGTAGTTTCCTGTCGATTTGCTCATTCGTTGTCCATTCATTGTCAGCATATTAGCGTGCATCCAGTAGCGTACTGGGCTTTCGCCGTGTCCTGCTTTACCTTGTGCGATTTCGCATTCGTGGTGAGGGAATTTCAAGTCCATACCTCCTCCGTGGATATCGAACTGATTACCAAGGTATTTGGTGCTCATTACCGTACATTCAAGGTGCCAACCAGGGAAACCATCGCCCCAAGGAGAAGCCCAGCGCATAATGTGAGCTGGTGAAGCTTTTTTCCAAAGCGCGAAGTCCTGAGGATTGCGTTTTTCGCCTTGTCCATCAAGGTCGCGGGTGTTCGCAAAAAGCTCTTCTATATTTCTATTCGAAAGTTCGCCGTAGTTGAGTCCGCGTTTGTTGTATTCCAGTACATCAAAATACACAGAACCATTGCTCTCGTAGGCAAAACCATCATTCAAGAGTTTTTCTGTAAGCTGGATTTGCTCCAAAATATGCCCTGTCGCAGTAGGTTCTATAGTTGGCGGAAGAAGATTAAATATATCCAAAACTTTATGGAAATCAACCGTATATTTTTGTACGATTTCCATAGGTTCTAGTTTTTCTAATCGGGATTGTTTTACAAAACGGTCGTTGTTCACATCGCCGTCATCGGTAAGGTGTCCTGCATCGGTAATGTTACGGACATAGCGCACTTTGTAGCCCAAAAACTTCAGCGTACGATACACAAAATCAAACGACATAAAGGTACGCACATTTCCCAAATGCACATTGCTGTACACCGTAGGACCGCAGACATACATTCCTACATTATTCTCGTGCAAAGGCACAAAAATTTCTTTTTCTCCTTTTAAGGAATTGAATATTTTTAGTTGATGATTCATATTATGTTTTATTAAGACTGACAAAGATAATTAAAAAACATTAGACATTTTAAATTAAAGTTTGTTTATTTTGCGGATTATTTATCAAACAAAACAATGGACAAGATACAATTCATTCAGCAGAATATCACAATTCAAGAAAAACAGATAAACGCCGTTTTGCAGCTGCTTTCGGAGGACTGCACCATTCCCTTTATTGCGCGATATAGAAAAGATAAAACAGGAAACCTCGGCGAGGTGGAAATAGAACAAATTCAGAAACTTAGCAAAAATTTTGATGAAATCCAAAAGAGAAAAGAAAGCGTTCTGAAATCCATAGAAGAGCAGGAAAAACTCACGCCAGAACTTCGCGCAAAAATAGAGCAAAGCTTTGATTTACAGGAGATAGAAGACCTATATCTTCCCTTTAAAAAACGAAGAAAAACCAAAGCCGATGTCGCAAAAGAAAAAGGGCTGGAGCCTTTGGCAAAAATCATCATGGCTCAGAAAAATGGTGACATAGAGCAAACGGCGCAGAATTATCTGAATAAAGAAGTTTCTAGCGTGGAGGAGGCGCTTCAAGGCGTGAGGGACATCATCGCAGAATGGATAAACGAAAATATTTTCATTAGAAAAAATCTTAGAAGAATTTTTCAGCGAAAAGCTGTGATTTCCAGCAAAGTAGTCAAAACCAAAAAAGAGGAGGAAGATGCACAGAAATACGCCCAATATTTTGATTGGAGCGAACCGCTGAATAAAATCCCTTCTCATAGACTTCTGGCGATGCTTCGTGCTGAAAAAGAGGGTTTTATAAAAGTGAGTATTGACATTGACAAAGATGAAATCCTTACTTTCATGGAGGGAAGTTTGGTGAAAACGGCTTCGCCTTCGTGTGCAGAGCAAATCATCCTTGCGGCTCAAGATGCTTACAAAAGACTTTTGGAGCCTTCTATTTCAAATGAAATTTTGCAGGAAGCCAAGATTAAAGCCGATGAAAAGGCGATTTCTATCTTTTCTGAAAATTTGACACAATTGCTTTTGGCTCCGCCTCTCGGCGAAAAACGAATTTTAGCCATAGACCCTGGGTATAGAACGGGCTGTAAGGTGGTTTGTCTTGATGAAAAAGGCGATTTGCTTCATAATGAGACCATTTATCCACACGCTCCACAGAAAGAAACCGCCATCGCGATGAAAAAAATCCGCTCTATGGTGGAGGCTTACCATATTGAAGCGATTTCTATCGGGAACGGCACAGCTTCTCGTGAAACGGAGTTTTTCATTAAGAAAATCGCGTTTGACAGACCTTTGCAGGTTTTCGTGGTGTCCGAAGCAGGAGCATCCATTTATTCCGCGAGTAAAATTGCCCGAGATGAATTTCCTGATTATGACATCACTGTGAGAGGCGCGGTTTCTATCGGAAGGAGGCTGTCTGACCCACTTGCCGAGTTGGTGAAAATAGACCCGAAGAGCATCGGTGTGGGACAGTATCAGCACGATGTAGACCAGACTTTGTTAAAAGAAGAGCTGGACAGTACAGTCGTAAAATGCGTAAATTCAGTAGGAATTAATATCAATACAGCGAGTAAATCTCTGCTGAGCTATGTCTCTGGTATTGGCGAAAAACTTGCAGAAAATATTGTAGCTTACCGAACCGAAAATGGCGCTTTTGTGGATAGAAATCAGATAAAAAAAGTTCCTCGTCTGGGCGAAAAGGCATTCCAGCAGGCAGCGGCATTCATCCGAATAAAAGACGGCAAAAATCCTTTGGATAATTCCTCCGTGCATCCAGAAGCCTACAAAATCGTAGAAAAAATGGCAAAAGACCTCGGTATCAAAACGATAGACCTTATCGCTAATGAGGAAAAAATAAAACAAATCGCTCCAGAAAAATACACTACGGAAGACATTGGGATTTTAGGGATAAAGGATATTCTGAAAGAACTTCTAAAACCAGGGCTTGACCCAAGAAAAACGAGCAAAGTCTTTGAATTTGACCCGAATATAAAAACCTTTGAAGACTTGAAAACAGGAATGATACTTCCTGGGATAGTGAGTAATATCACGGCTTTTGGGTGTTTTGTGGATATTGGGATAAAAGAAAATGGGCTGGTGCATATTTCCCAGCTGAAAGATGGATTTGTGAGCGACCCTAGCGAAGTGGTAAAACTCCACCAGCAGGTAAAAGTGAAAATAATAGAAATAGACACGGAGAGAAAGCGGATAGCTCTGTCGATGGTGATTTAGGTTTAGTATTGTTTTTCACTAAAAAATAACTACATTTGCAAGAATAAACAAAAGATAAATATGAGTTGTGGAGGATGTAAAAATTCTGGCGATTCTTCCCACGGCTGCTCTACTAACAGCAAAGGAGAGTTTAGTTGTGATATAATAGATACTTGTGAATATAGTTATAAATTAAGTGTTTTTGATTGGCTTGCCAATATAAAATCTCCACTGAATGAGTGTGAGTATGTTGAGGTTAGATTTAAAAATGAAAGAAAAAATTTTTATCATAACATAAATAAACTACCGCTGCATATAGGAAGTATAGTAACAGTAGAGTCCAGCTCAGGGTATGATGTCGGAGTGGTGAGTCTCACAGGTGAACTGGTGAGGATACAGATGAAAAAGAAAAATTTTGGAGAAGAACAAGTCTCCAAAATAATCCGTATAGCTACACAAAAAGATGTAGAAATATGGCAAAATGCCCGAAAAAAGGAAGAAGAAGTAAAGAAAGAAGCAAGAAAAATCGCCTTGAATCTAAATCTTGAAATGAAAATTTCGGATATAGAATACCAAGGAGATGGCTCTAAGATTACTTTTTACTATACGGCAGAAGGCAGGGTAGATTTCCGACAGCTGATAAAGGAATATGCAGCTGTTTTTCGTGCTAAAGTAGACATGAAACAGATAGGCTATCGACAGGAAGCAGCTAAACTGGGCGGAATAGGCTCTTGTGGAAGGGAGCTCTGCTGTTCTACATGGCTTACGGATTTTCGTTCGGTGAATACTAATGCAGCCAGATACCAGCAGCTGAGCATAAATCCGTTGAAACTTGCAGGGCAGTGCGGTAAGCTCAAATGTTGTCTGAATTTTGAACTGGACAGCTACATGGATGCTCTCAGCCATTTCCCTTCTTCCAGCACGGTTTTGGATACAGAAAAAGGAAAGGCTTTCTGCATTAAAATAGATGTTTTCAAAAAGAGAATGTGGTTCGCATATGTGGATAATTCTATTCTTTGGTATGACCTAGATATCCAAGAAGTGAAGGAGATGATTTCCATGAACAAAAAAGGAAATAAAATCCCGCCATTAGAGGAATATAAAACCCAAGAATTGTCCGCTCCTATGAAGGAAATAGATCTGATTCAGGAGAATAACATAGATCGTTTCGAGAAGAAAAAATCAAACAAAAAACCTAAAAACAAGGAAAAGAAAAACACTTCTCCAAAGGAAGAAAAAAACAATAATAATGCTCCGAAACCGAATAATTCAGAGCAACAAAAACCAAACAATAGAAAGAATAATAAAAAAAGAAATAACCCGAAAAAAAATAATAATGATGGGTAAAAAGATATGGCTATTCGCAGCATTGTGGTTTATTTCCGTAGGTTGTTCCAGCGAGGGAGAAATCTATATGACCGAGGTGAATAATCTCTGGGGAAAGAATGATGCTAAGAAAATAGAGTTCGAAATCAAAGATTCTGAGTTTCCAAAAAACCTTATATTTGTTGTAAGGAATAATAATGAATATCCTTACAATAACCTGTTTTTGATTTCTACTATTAAAGGAGAAAAGAATAAAGTTTTGAAAACAGATACGCTTCAGTATATTTTAGCAAAACCAAATGGAGAATGGTACGGAAGTGGTATAGGAGATGTTAAGGAAATTCTAGTTCAATATAAAAATGAATACAAATTCCCAGCAAACGGTAAATATAAAGTGGAACTAAAACACGGAATGAGAACCGACCAGCTGAAAGGAATAGAGGATATAGGCATTAAAATAGAAAATATAAAAACAACAACTCCGTAATAAACATGGAAAACGAAAAAAAACTTCCCACAAAAAAGAAAAAATCTTATGTAGGAAGATGGATTAAGTTGGTTTGGTTAGGATTTATAGGAACAGTTGCTGCCATAGTGGCTTTGTTCTTTTCTATTTCACAGGGTTTCCTAGGGGAGATGCCCGATATGAAAGATATAGAAAATCCAGATATCTATGTAGCATCAGAGATTATTTCTTCTGATGGAGTGGTTTTGGGTAAATTTGAAAAAGAAAAAACCCAGCCAGTTACTTATAATCAGCTTCCGCCGTATTTGGTTTATGCTCTTTATGCGAAGGAAGATGAGCGTTTCAGAGAGCATTCTGGAATAGACCTAAAATCCATAGTGAGAGCAGTCTATTTCCGAGGCGAAAGAGGGGGAGGTTCTACCATTACCCAGCAGTTAGCCAAGCTTTTATTTACAAAATCAGCTGCGCAAAGTAAAATGGAAAGGGCTTTCCAAAAGCTGAAAGAATGGTCTGTGGCGGTAAGTTTGGAGAAAAGATATACTAAAGAGGAGATTATTACTTTGTATTTCAATAAGTTTGATTTCCTTTATAATGCCAATGGAATAGAAATGGCATCAAAGGTTTATTTCAATAAAAAAACCAAAGACCTTACTCTTTCCGAGGCGGCTACATTTGTAGCAATGCTGGAAAACCCAGTGAAAAACAACCCACTTAGAAACTTGGAAAGAGCTACAGAGAGAAGAAATGTAGTTCTGAAACAAATGCTTGAGACTAAATACATAGACCAAGCAACCTATGACAAGGCTGTACAAGAGCCGATAAAAACTGATTATCAAAACATTAAAGGAATAGACCAAGGTTATTCCGCATATTACAAACATTATCTTCGTCAGGAAATTTCTACATACCTAAAAGATTATGAGAAGAAAACAGGAAAAGAACTGAATATATATAGAGATGGACTAAAGATATATGTTACCGTTGACTCCAAAATGCAGAAATATGCCGAAGAAGCGATAAAAGAACACTTGACCAATCTGCAGAAAAGTTTTGATAATGAACAGAAAAACAATAGAAAGAGACCTTTTTATCATATTTCTGACAAGCAGGTTAATGACATTATGATGGCTTCTGTGAAGAGAACAGGAAGGTATAAACAACTTGCAGAGGCTGGTGTATCAGAGGATTCTATCCTTATGGAGTTTAAGAAACCTGTGAAAACTTCCATCTTTACTTGGGAGGGAGAGCAGGATGTGGAGATGTCTCCATGGGACTCTATCCGTTATCACAAGCAGATTGCACAGGCAGGACTTATGGCTATGGAACCTACAACGGGTGATATCAAGGCTTGGGTCGGAGGGATTAACTGGGAGCATTTCCAGTATGACCATGTGAAACAAGGGAAAAGACAGGTAGGTTCTACCTTTAAGCCTTTTGTGTATGCTACAGCGATTATAAATTTAGGGATGACACCATGTACGCCTATTTCTAATGCATCTTACAGCAGAGGATCTTGGCATGTAAAAGGTTCTGGCGGTATGCTTAGAATGAAAGATGGTCTAGCTCATTCCAAAAACCCGATAGCAGTCCGTTTGATGGAAGCGGCAGGTCCTAAAAATGTAATCCAATTAGCTAGAGATTTGGGAGTTACAGGCAAGATGACACCTGATTTGGCGACAGCCTTAGGGTCTTCAGATATTACGATTTATGAGATGCTTGGGGCTTATAGTACCTTTGCTAACTATGGGAATTATATAAAACCAGAGATGATTTGGCGTATTGAAGATGCCAACGGAAGGGTTATCAAGGAGGTGACAACAGAGGTCAGAGAAGTGATGAACCCTATACACGCCTATAG
>CAUQSG010000063.1:0-9203 GCA_963520725.1 uncultured Flavobacteriaceae bacterium
GTATAGCCGCTGATGACACCTGGATTTTTTCTTTCTTTTAGGTACATTTGGAGGGCATCGTAGGCGATAGCAACTCCACCTAAATCCGCGATGTTTTCACCGCTGGTAAATACACCATTCACGAAACTTCCTTTCACAGGCTCGTATTTGCTGTACTGCTCAGCAAGTTGTTTTACTTTGATGTCAAAATTCTTACGGTCTTGCTCTGTCCACCAGTTGTTGAGGTTTCCATCTCCATCGAAACGAGCTCCTCCGTCATCGAATCCGTGAGAAATCTCGTGTCCGATAACCGCTCCTATTCCTCCGAAATTCACCGCTGGATCAGCTTTGAAATCAAAGAAAGGCGCTTGTAGAATAGCCGCTGGGAATACGATTTCGTTGTTCGTAGGGCTATAGTAGGCGTTTACTGTTTGAGGCGGCATTCCCCATTTTTCTTTATCTACAGGTTTTCCTACTTTTTCTAGGCTTTTCTCGTAGCTCCATTCAGCTACATTTTTTAAGTTAGAATAAAGCGAAGCTCCGTTTTTAGGCGATTCTACTACGAGTTTAGAGTAATCTTCCCATTTGTTCGGGTAGGCTACTTTTACAGAGAATTTGTGTAACTTGTCTAGTGCTTTGGTTTTTGTTTCGCTGGACATCCATTCTAGTTCGCTGATGTGCTTGTGGTAAGCCTTTTTCAGGTAACCAATTAGGATTTCCATTTCTTGTTTAGCCTCTGGAGAGAAATATTTTTGTACATATAATTTTCCAAAAGCTTCACCAAGAACACTGTTAATTAGGCTAAGAGCTCTTTTGTCCATAGCTCTTTGCTCTTTCTGTCCTTGTAGATATTTGCTGTAAAAATCAAAGTTAATTTTATCCAATCTCTGGTCAAGGCTCGATGCGCTTCCAGAAAGAAGGCGAAGTTTTAAATAATCTTTGATTAGAGCAATATTATTACTATTGATGAATTTATCAAGGTTTTCGTAATATTTCAGCTCGGATAGAATTACTTGGTCTGTGTTTACTCTTGCTTCTTTCAGGTAGTTAGCCAAATTTACATTTTTCACCAATTTAGAAAGTTCAGCCGTAGTTTTTGGATTGTATCGCTTGTTCGCATCTCTTCCTTCCTCATTGGTTAGGATAGTTTTTGCTAAACTCTTTTCAAAATCTACGATTTTCTGCGCTGTAGCATCAGCATTTTTGTAGCCTAAAATCTGCAACAGAGAAGCTACATATTTCTTGTATTCAGCGATGGTTTTAGTGTTCGCTTCATTTTCTTTTTGGTAATAATCTTTACCTAAACCTAAACGAGGCCCACCAAGGTAAACAGCGTTCATCTTAGAGTTTTTCAGGTCTGTGTAAACGCTCCATCCATATAGCGGGTTGTCACCAGTTCTCACCGCTCCTATAAGGTAATTTTGAAGGTCTTTCAGGTTTCTGATAGAGTTTATCTCTTCTAAATCCTTTTCGATAGGTTTGATGCCGTCTGCGTTACGCTTGTCCATATCCATGTATGTAGCATACAAATCCTGAATCTGCTGTCCTTCAGTTCCTTTTTGGTAATTTTCAGAAAGGATGTTTTTTAGGATTTTTAGTGAATTTTCATCAGTTTTTTCTCTCAATTCTTGGAAAGAACCCCAAGTAGATTTGTCAGCAGGAATTATAGCAGTTTTCATCCATCCGCCATTTACATAGTTGTAAAAATCATCTTGCGGACGCACGGAAGTATCCATTAAATCAAGAGCAATCCCATGGTCATGCTGCTGGGCATGAGCGTGGTTTTCTTCTTTTTTTACTTCTACTGTTTTTGTTTCGGCTGTATTTTTCTGCGTGGAGCAGGAAGTAAGGAAATAAGCCCCTGCTAAAAGCGAAATGCCTAATGATGTAATTTTCATAATATAAAAGTTAAATTATTATTTAGTTATAAAATATGTCTTTCTGCCCTGTAAGAGCTTCTTGTAAGAGGCGAACTCTCTACATGCCTGAATCCCAGATTTTCCGCGAAAATTCTATACTCTTCGAATTCTTCCAATGGGATAAATCTTTTCACAGGTAGATGTTTTTTACTTGGTTGTAGATACTGCCCAATGGTGATTACATCCACATTAGCATTTTTGATGTCTTCTATGGTTTGGAAAACTTCATCTCTTTCTTCGCCCAGCCCCAGCATGATTCCTGTTTTTGTTCTTCGCTGTCCTGAGTCTTTCAGGTATTTGAGGACATCTAGGCTTCTTTCATATTTAGCCTGAATTCTTACTTCTCGTGTCAGCCTTTTCACGGTTTCCATATTGTGCGAAATGACTTCTGGCGCCACTTCTATCATTCTGTTAAGGTGTCTTGTAATACCTTGAAAATCAGGAATTAGGGTTTCTAGTGTTGTCTCGGGAGAAATTCTTCTCACAGCATTCACCGTTTCTGCCCATAGGATAGAGCCCATATCCTTCAAATCATCCCTGTCTACGGAGGTGATGACAGCGTGTTTTATTTTCATTAGTTTGATGGAGCGGGCTATTTTTTCTGGCTCTTCCCAGTTTACATCCAGTGGCTTCCCAGTCTTTACTCCACAAAAACCACACGAACGAGTGCATATATTCCCTAAAATCATAAAGGTAGCCGTTCCTTCGCCCCAGCAGTCTCCCATATTTGGGCAGGAACCGCTCTGGCAGATGGTGTTTAGCTTATATTTATCAACCAATGAGCGGAGTTCTCGGTAGTTTTTTCCCGTTGGGAGTTTTACCCTTATCCACTTGGGTTTATTGGTTATGGTGTTTGTCTCGGAAACCTCTTTGTTCATTGTTTTTTATTCGTTTTTTAATAATTCGGCTAATATTTTTTTTGCTCTCATTATCCTCACTTTCGTATTTGCAACCGAAATATTCAGTGTTTCTGCAATTTCTTTTATGCTTTTTTCCTCAAAGAATCTCAGTTCTATGATTTTCCTATATTGGGTATCCATGGAAGCAATAGTGCTGATGATATGCTGCTGCTGCTGTTTAGAAATCAATAATTCCTCTGGAGATTTTTCAAATTCATTTTTAACATCTTTAAAATCATCCGTAAAGACTTCTTCTCTTGATTTTTTTCGCCAATAGTCTATCACTGAATTTTGTGCAATGGTTAAAATCCAAGTTTTAAACTGAAAATTCTCATCATAAAGGTTCAGTTTAGTTAATATCTTCGCAAAAACAGCCACAGTAAGCTCATCTGCGATGGTTCTGTCCTGCACTTTTTTCAATACGAAACTGAAAACATCATCCCAAAAATAGTTAATTAGCTTGGTCTGTGCTTTTTGGCTCCCGCTTTGGATTTGAGTAATGGTATCAACTAATTCTTTATCCTTCAAAAAAACATATTTGAGACAAATATAATAAAAAGATTGCATTTTTAATGATTTTTGGCTTGTATTGTAATAAAAATGATAATTTTCAATTTTAAGTCATAATATAATTGTTGATTAACAGTATTTTATAAATTTTTTGAAATAAAAATGCGGATTTTGTTTTGCTGTTCTACGATTTTTATTTATATTTGCAAACCAATTGTTAAGGATAATATCCTTTTGGCCCTATAACTCAGTTGGTTAGAGTAGCTGACTCATAATCAGCAAGTCCTTGGTTCGAGCCCAAGTGGGGCCACATTTTATAAAACACTTTCAAATTTTCTTTGAAAGTGTTTTTTGTTTTTGATATTTTATTGAATATAAAGTAATTTGTTTTATAAATAATACCTTAATTTAGAAGTATGAAAAACATACAATCTTTATTATTGATGCTTCTCATCTTTCTTTTTATAGGAGGAGTGAATGCAGTTTTGGGACTTTTGTTTTTTTCTTATGCACTAATTTCTGAGTTTTGGTTTGTGATTTTATATAGTCTTTCTATCCCTATTTTGGGAATGCTTTTTAGTAAAATCAAATTTTCAAATATTATTTATAGGTTGGGTGGATTGAGTTTAATAGTTGGTTTTTTAGGATTGTTGGGAGTAGTGTTTTACTCAATTTTTGTTGAAAAAATAGATGAGAAAGTTCTTTATCTATTTATGAGTATAACTAGTATGGGAATGATTATCACTTATCCTTTTTTACAAGTGAAAAGGAATTGAATAACATGAGTTCGACTTAAACTACAGCTTTTTCCTTATCAATAATTCTCCTGTAAGTTAATAGAAGTTTTTTTGTCAAAAAATAAGCAAAAGCCCTGATTATCGTTTTTTTTACAAGAAAAAAAGTTGCTTTTCTTATATCGAACTCATGCTAAATTAGTAATTTTGTATTGCTTTGAGAAAACCTTCAGTGTGTAGGGTATAGAAAAACTGTATGTTCTCTTCAGGAATATCGCCTAAAGCACGCAGTACGCTTACAGCAAAATGTAATGCACTATCACCCTTGGCGGTTACTACCTCGTTATCACTCACGGCTTCAGTGGTAGTAAGGATGAAATTCTCTCCATTGGTATAAAGCAGAGCATCTTTTATCTCATCAAAATCATTGTTAGTGTGTTTCACATCGTTTAGTAAACCATTCACAGCGCAAAAATATGCACTATCACAAATAGCTCCCAATACTTTGCCATTAGCTTTTATCTTTTGGGCAAGGGTTAGCAGCTGAGAGGTTTGTTCCTGAGAAAGATTGCGCCAAGAACCTTCTGCTCCAATGAACACAAGAGCCGAAATATCCTCTGGAATTTCCCAAATACTAAGGTCGGGTAAGGCTTTGAGATTGCCAATAGAGGTTTTCACTTCTTTATCGGTTGAAGCATATAAAACAGTGTATTGTGCTGTACCTAATTGTTCCTCGCCAAGGGCAGCAGAAAGATAAGCTAGTTCCCAATTGGCAAACTTGTCTAAAATGATGAATACTACTTTTTTCATTGCAATAATTTAATGGCTAAATTTTTAGTTCGTTTTATCTTTTATTAAAAAACCCATAAAAACATTTAAAATAAATGCTTTATGGGCTATGGTGAACGCGGAAGGAGTCGAACCCTCAACCTCCAGAGCCGTAATCTGGCGCTCTATCCAATTGAGCTACGCGTCCTGAATTTTAGTTTTGCAAATATAATACTTTTTTGCTTTCTTTGAACTATGAAATGGAAAAAAATATTATACATCACCAGTTTTTTTGTGGTGTTGTCGTGTAAGAAATCTGATAACCAATCAGTTAAATCTTGGGAAGTGATTTCTGAAAATGTTCAATATAGCGAGCAAAATGACAAATTTTTATTGAAATCTAGAAAATTTGAGTATTCTTTTGAAAAAAAAGAACTGCCTTTTTCCAAAGTGGTTTTGCTTAATAACAGCCTTTTGGGATATTTTATAGAACTTGGGCAGGAAGAAAAAATAGTAGGAATTTCGGGAGTGCAGTATGTTTATTCCAATGAAATTCAACAACTTGTAGAAAAAAATAAAATTCAGAATGTAGGTTCTGACCAAAAGTATGATATTGAAAAAATTCTTGAACTGAAACCAGATGTGATTTTCACAAATTACATAGAAACTTTCGAAAATACATATAAAATCCTGCAAGATAATGGGATAAAAATCATTTTTTTAGATGAATATTTGGAGGAAACACCATTAGACAAAGCGGCTTATTTAAAGCTGTTTGGGAAGCTTTTAGGCGAAGAAAAACGAGCAGAAGAAATTTATACCAAAATCAAAAATGATTATGAAAATATAAAACAAAAAGCCCAGAAATCACCTAATAAACCGAAAGTTTTGGCTAATGAAATGTATGGAAACCACTGGTATATCGCTGGAGGAAAAACTTTTTCGGCTAATTATCTGAAAGATGCAGGAGCGGACTATATTTTTAAGGAAAATCAGGATAAAAAATCTGTGCCGATTAGTTTTGAAGAAGTTTTTGTGAAGTCCAAAAATGCTGAATTTTGGGTAAACGCGGGCAATTATAGAACGAAAAAAGAACTTTTGGCTATGAATGCTGTTTATGAGAAACTGGATGTCTATCAGAAAGGGAAAATTTTTGGGATGAATAAAAGAAAGAGGGGAATGGCAAATGATATTTTTGAGAATGGAGCTGTTCGTGCAGATTTGGTTTTAAGGGATTATGTGAAGATTTTTCACCCAGAAATTTTGCCAAAAGATACCTTAGTCTACATGCAGGAATTAAAATAAAAGAATAATCACCAGCGTTTGAAATGTATATAAAATTAAGATGAAAAATATTTTTTGCTTTTTATTAGTCTTGTTTTTTCAGAGTTTTTTTTCTCAAGATATTTCTAAAAAACTAGACCAAGCGACCAAAAGTTTTTTGAACGAACCAGAGATGTATTCAGCAAATCTTTCTTTCTATGTAGCCGATGAACAGGGGAATTTTATTTATGAATATCAAGGGAACAAGGGGCTTTCTACGGCGAGCACACAGAAGGTTTTTACGGCGATGGCGGCTTTGGAGATGCTTGGAAAAGATTTCCGATACACCACCAAAGTATCTTATACAGGAAATATAGAGGAAGGCAGGCTGTCAGGAGATTTGATAGTAAGTTCCAATGGTGACCCTACACTCGGCAGCTGGCGATATACAGGCTATAAACCTGAGGATTTTCAAAATAAAGTGATACAAGCCATTAAATCATTGGGAATCTATAAGATAGGAGGAAATTTGATAATAGATGATAGTTATTTTGATATTCAGACTATCCCTGGGGGCTGGCCTTGGAATGATATAGGAAATTATTACGGAGCGGGAGTCTGGGGAGTGAACTGGCGTGAAAATCAGTTTGATATGCATATAAGTGGAGGCGCTAATGCAGGGGCTTCTACATCTTTTAAGAAAATTGTAAATCTTCCAAAGCAGGTAAAATGGGTGAACGAAACCCAGACAGCAGGGAAGGAGACAGGGGATAAAAGCATCATCTACACGGCGCCGTATTCGGAGGTAGCCTATATCAATGGAACTCTTCCTAGTGGGAAGACAACCGTAGTTTCGGGTTCTGTCCCAAATCCACCTATGCAACTTGGTTTAGAAATGTATAACTGGCTGTCAAACAATGATATAGAGCTTAAAGGAAAAGTGATTTCTGCTTCACAGCTTTTGATAGAAGGGAAGGAGTATAGACCTTTACAAGGAAAAGAAATTTTGGTGCATCATTCTCCTACGATGGACAAAATAGTCTATTGGTTTATGAGAAAAAGTGTGAATTTGTATGGAGAAACCCTCGTAAAAACTTTTGGAAAGGTTAAAAATAATAATTCTTCCTTTTCAAATGGCATGAAAATTCTCAAAGATTTTTGGAAAAGCAAAGGAATCCAAGCGCCGATGATAAATTTCGCTGACGGAAGCGGACTTTCGCCACAGAACTATGCCTCTGCAAGAGCAGAAGTTCAGGCTCTTATTTGGGGTAAAAAACAAAGTTGGTTTCCTATATTTGAAGAATCTATGCCCGTATATAACGGCATGAAAATGAAGAGCGGAACGATAAAAGATGCCAAAGCCTATGCAGGATACCACACATCGAAAGAGGGCAAAAAGTATGTCTTTGCGGTGATAGTGAATAACTACTATGGGAGTAATGTAAATGCGAAATTGTTTAAACTTTTAGATATATTGAAATAAAAATGAGGTATCTTACTTCATCATTTGTCCGCTGGCTTATATTTTTGTTCCTCACTCTAGCAGTGGTGGTATTGGCTGTTTCTTCTACAATGCTGATAGACAGGCTGAAAAAACAAGAAATTCAGAGAATAGAGGTCATCGCTACGGCTATGAAATTCATGCAGGATGAGCATATCAATGACCCTGAAACACTGGAGCTGATTTTGGCTGTTTTAAAGGATAATAACTCTATTCCCATCATTCTGACAGATGAAAACTATGAGCCTATTTTAGCCGAAGGAACTTATAGAAATATTCCAGATGAAATCGTAAAAGACCCTAAAAAACTGAATGCTTTGATTCAAAAAATGGGAAGAACTTACAAGCCTTTCCTTATCACAATGCCCAATGGCAAGAATCAGTATGTGTTTTATTCAAACTCCCTGTTTCTGGATAGATTGGACTATTATCCTATAATTTTAGCAGGTTTGATAGGCGGGTATTTGTTGGTTTGTTTTTGGTTTTTTAGAACAATAAAACGAACAGATGAAAACTATCTCTGGGCAGGGCTGGCAAAGGAAACTGCGCATCAGATAGGAACGCCTCTTTCTTCCATGATTGGCTGGGTAGAAATTTTGAAAATAGAAAATGCTGATAACGAGGGTGTTTTGGAAATAGAAAAAGATATAAAACGACTGATGGTGATTTCGGAGAGGTTTTCTAAAATAGGGTCAATTCCAGAGCTGAATGACCTCAATCTATCAGAAACAATTCAAACAAATTTTGATTATTTAAAGACAAGAATTTCGAGTCAAGTGGATTTTGTTCTGTATCTTCCAGAGCGGGAAGTTCTCATTCCACACAGCAGGATTTTGATAAGCTGGGTGATAGAAAATTTAGTGAAAAACGCCGTGGATGCTATGAAAGGCAAAGGACGATTGGTAATTTCGCTCGTGGAGAAAGATAATCAGATATTTATAGAATTCAAGGATAATGGCTGCGGTATGACAAATTCCCAAATCAGAAAAGTCTTTAACCCAGGGTTTTCAACCAAGAAAAGAGGCTGGGGGCTGGGGCTTTCTTTAGCAAAAAGGGTAATTAATGAATACCATGGCGGAGACCTGCGCATAGTTTCTTCCGAGGTCGGGAAAGGAACGACATTTAGAATCAATTTATTAAATAATAAATAAAATAAAATGAAATCAAATTTGAGTACAGAACTTTTTTTGGCTTTTGAACGATATTTTATTGAAAATGATGAAGTTATCTCATTGGATAAATCATCAGAATTTACAGATGTGATTGTAGGAATAGGGTTTCTTCCGCAGGATATGTCTGAAAATACAGATTTTAAGAAAAAAATATTAAAAAAATATGGTTTTTCTTCAGCGACAGCTTTGGCAGAGGATTTTAGGAAGCGAGTTCTAAATTTTGATGAACCTATTCCGGAAAATTTTGAAAAAGATGGAATAGGGTATGTTTATACGGTTATTTCTGGGTATGATGTTTTCTATAACCGTATGTATATGTTTGGAATTCATTGTTTTAATGGTGATTTTAATGTCACTTATTATGATTTAGAAAATGATGCAGAGACTGGGGATTATTATGAAGAGCATGAACTTTATTCACAGGCGAAAGGATACCGATGGCTGGATCCCGAGAGCGA
>CAUQSG010000064.1:0-9060 GCA_963520725.1 uncultured Flavobacteriaceae bacterium
ATCATGATATCAGCCACTCGGAAGTCAGGATTTACTCCTCCAGAAGCATTAGAAAGAATTAAATTTTTAATTCCTAAAAGATGGAAAACACGGAAAGGGAAAGTCACCTTGTCCATAGTGTGCCCTTCGTAGTAGTGGAATCTACCGCTCATCATCAGCACTTTTTTACCTTCTAGCATTCCATAGATTAGTTTCCCGCCGTGTCCTACTACGGTAGTCTGTGGGAAATTAGGAATATCCTTATACTCAAAAACATGGATAGGCTCCACCTCGTCTTTTAGTTTTCCTAAACCTGAACCCAAAACGATGGCAAAATCTGGTGTATCCTTAATAACTTCTTTAATGAAACTCGCGGTTTCCTTGATTTTCTCTAACATAATTTAATATTATCTGATTAAACTCTTCTTTATTATTTATCTCTACATTGATAGGCCAGTAGAATAATTTGTCGGTTAATTCGTCAAAATCCATCAGCCTTACATAGTCTTTTTCCGTGGTAAGGATTAGTTTTTTCTCGCCGAGTTTTTTATACTCTTGGAGCATTTTGTCTATATCTTCTTTTTTAAAAGAATAATGATCTCTAAACCTCAAATGCTTGATTTTATCCGTGTATTTAGAAACTTCTTTTATCAGCTGAAAAGGATTGGCGATGCCTGTTATCAGTAGAACCTCGTATTGATTAAGCATTTTCACGGGCATTTTCACTTTTGAGGAAGTGATTTCTTCATCATAATCAATGGACGAGAAAAATACTTTTTGATGTTTTTTAGGCTTAATTTTAGAAATAAAATAGAATTTTTTCTCTTCGGTAAGGTCTTTAGGACACTTGGTAACCATGATGATATCCGCCCTGTCTGCTCCCGCTCTGGACTCACGGAGATTTCCCGCAGGAAGCAGATAATCAGAGAAATACGGATCACTATAATCGGTCAATAAAATATTAAACCCTGCTTGAATGGCACGATGCTGATAGCTGTCATCCAAGACCAACACTTGCAGGCCAGCCTCCTCTATCAGCCGCTCCGCTCCCACTACTCTATTTTCGCAGACTCCTATGGCAATTCGGTTTTTAAATCTTTGGAAAAGCTGCATAGCCTCATCGCCCACCATACGAAAATTACTGTCATAATTTACCATATAGTAGCCTTGGGTCTTCCTTCCATACCCACGAGAAAGCACACCTGCCTCATAATCATCCAAAAGAAGTCCCATGAGATACATCACCATGGGAGATTTCCCAGAGCCGCCCACAGACAAATTTCCCACTCCGATGATAGGCGTCTGAAACTTAGTAGACTTAAAAAGTCCCTTGTCATAAAGCCAATTTCTACAAGTGGTTATCAAGTCGTAGATTAGTGAAAAGGGATAAAAGTACCATCTCTTCATAGGGAGCAAAAATAAGGATTTTTTCTATCATTTATTAACTATCGCCAATTTTTCATACTTTTGCGCCAAATTATTTTAAATATGAATAGAAGATTAATCCCATTCCTATTGATAGCAGGAGCATTATTAACCAATTGTGGTGGTAGCAGAGATGAAGATGTAATCAACCCTAACACACCTGGAAATACACAACCATCCAACCCTACAACGCCATCTACACCTAGCGATGAGCAAATAGGAAAAAGAACATATGCACAAGAATGGAAAACTGGTGTGGACTATCTAAGCGCTATTGACATTGCAGACCTTTACAATAATCCAGCTAATGTAAGTGCAGCGCTGAAAAACTCTGTAAAATTCGCAACCCTTACAACTGACCAAAAATACCACACTCTGAAAGATGATGATTTAAGTTATTTAACTATCGAAGATATTACATACGATAAACAATACATCTCTTTCTACACTAAGTATAAAGGCATCAAAAGTTCTACAAAAAGTACATTAAAATTTGATGCTAGAGATTTTTACAACAAACAATTTACCACTAACAATAGCTATGTATCCTCTAAATACATGCGTGGACTTTATGAATCATTACCGATAGGGATAGGAAGTCTATTCAGCTACGATAGTCAAAGATATCAAATAGATTTTGTACCTGATTCAAAGGATAAAAGCGATAGCAACAACTCCCTAAGTCTAAGCATAAAAATCACTGATAAGAAAATATTGGACAATTCTAAAAACACTTTTGAAATTCATAAAAATGTTGAAGGTTTCAGAACACTGAAAAACCTTGCTGATGATTTGGCAATTGGGCACAATTTTGATTTTAGAAGTAAAGTAAAAGATGTAATAAAATTGCATCCTAATAAAACAGATTTGACTCAATATTTAAAAGGTCCTTTTTATAATTATTGGTATGAATATATTTCTATATCTCTAAAATCAAAACCTAGTGTAATACTATCTATAGATGGTCAAAGTCCTTTATATAGAACTATTTCAGGACAGAGTGTAGGATATATTGATATTTATTTGACACAACCTAGATTTGTTCTTACTTCTGCTGTCATAGATGGAAGAAATCTAGTTGCAAAAGTAAAATTACAAGATGCTAACGAGGTTCCAATAGATAAAGAATACACTGTTATGGTTCCTAATGTTAAGTAATTCTAATAGTAGTATATAAAAAAGCAATCCAAATTTGGATTGCTTTTTTTCTTTAATAAGAATGATTCATCAGTTCTTTTTTCTCTTCATTATACAATCTGTACTCTAAGTATTTATAAGAGTCTCTTGGTATAATAGTCACCCACTTATTGTATTTAAACAACCATTTCATTCTGATGCTTGTAAAAAATCCTTTGGTAAGGTAGGCCTCTACAAAAGGATGAACATGGAGATACAATTTGCTTTTCTCATGTATCAAGTGGTTTTTGATGGCTTCTTCCATCTGCTCTACTATCACTATCGGAGCACTTATTTCGCCTATTTCGTTAGGGTTTTCTTCTTTGGTATCTATTATTTTTTCTGGGCGAACCCTTTGTCTTGTTATTTGTATCAGACCAAATTTACTCGGAGGGAGGATTTTGTGCCTTGCTTTATCTCTCTTCATCTCCTCTTTCAGATGGTCATAAAGTTCTTTACGATGGTCGGTATTGCTCATATCTATGAAATCCACTACTATTATCCCGCCCATATCTCGCAGTCTAAGCTGTCTAGCTATCTCTGTTGCTGCGATTTTATTTACATTTAGGGCATGGCTCTTATTAGCCTGATTTCCTAATGATATATTATTACCTGAATTCACATCTATTACATGGAGAGCCTCTGTGTGCTCTATTACTAGATAAGCTCCTTTGGAACCTGGAATATTCACATGTTTCCCAAAAGACTGTTTCAGCTGTTTTTCTACATTATAATATTCCAAAAGAGGAATATGAGAGTCATAATACTGAACTATATTTTTACTTTCAGGAGCGATTACTTCTAGGTAATTTCGCATGTCATTTACCATTTGTTCATCATCACAAATGATACTTACAAAGTCTTGGTTAAAATTATCCCTCAGAATAGCAGAAGCCCTATCTTCCTCACTAAGGACTTTACAAGGTGTTTTATTTTTTTGGATATTTCTGAAACAAATATTCCATTTCTCTATCAGCTGGTTCATATCATTATGAAGCTCAGCCACCTTTTTATTTTCTGCTACAGTTCTGATAATCACCCCAAAACCTTCTGGCTTTATACTTTCTATCAAAGTTTTCAGCCTTGTTTTTTCTTGGCTATCCTTTATTTTTTTCGATACCGATATTTTTTGGTCAAAAGGAATTAAAACCAAATACCTCCCTGTTAAGGAGATTTGTGTAGATACCCTTGCCCCTTTTGTGGAAATAGGCTCTTTTGTGATTTGCAGTAGGACTTCATCACCCACAGATAAGACCTTGTCTATCATTCCGTTCTTATCTATCTCTTCCTCTATTGGGAAGGATTTTAGGCTTGGCGATTGGATTTTTTTATTCAAAATCCCTTTTAATAGGTTTTGGTAAGTTCTAAACTCTGGCCCTAAATCCTGATAATGCAAAAAGGCATCCTTATCAGAGCCTATATTGACAAAAGCTGCATTCAGGTTCGGTGCTAGTTTTTTTACTTTACCAACGAATAAATCTCCTACTACATACTCACTATCTTGTTCCTCCGTATGGAGTTCGAAGAGTTTTCCATCTTCTATTAGAGCAATTTTAGAAGCCTCTTCTTCATATGATATGATTAACTCTTTCTTCATTTTTTTGGCTTTCTAATAATACTTTTCTTTTACTAAAATAAACAAAAATATAGTCGGCTCCATTTTCAAAAATAAAAACACCAACTATATTCTTATGTTTTCCTACTGAAGACTATTTTTTCTTCTTATGTCTGTTTAGTCTTCTTCTCTTTTTTCTCTTGTGGGTAGCCACCTTATGTCTCTTTCTTTTCTTTCCGCTTGGCATAGCTTTAATGTTTTTATTCTGTTATTACTCAGTGAATTATATTTATTTTACTTTTACTTTTGATTTTACCTTTTCTACGAAAGTTTTAGAAGGCTTAAATGCTGGTATATTATGTGCAGGAATCTGGATTGCAGTATTTTTAGAGATATTTCTACCTGTCTTCGCTGCTCTTGTTTTGATAATAAAAGACCCAAAACCTCTAAGATACACATTATCACCATTATACATAGTCGTTCTTATCTCCTGCATGAACGCCTCTATGATTCTCTGAGTTTCATTTTTCTCAGTTCCTAACTTATTTGCAATTGCATTTACTAATTCTGCCTTTGTCATTTCCTTTTTTGTTTTTATTTTTGGTGTGCAAATATATAAAAAATTTTGAAAACAATTAAACAAAATTCTGATTTTCTTTACATTGGTCAAAAATTATTGCTCTGGTACAGCCAAAATGCAAGAGTTTTACCGTGGAGAACCACCCAAAATCCATATAATGTGTGGATTTCGGAGATTATTCTACAGCAGACCCGCGTGGAGCAGGGATTGGAATATTATATAAATTTCACCAATAGATTTAAATATATAGAATCTCTCGCCGAGGCTGATATAGACGAAGTTCTCCTCTACTGGAAAGGGCTGGGATATTATTCCAGAGCTATCAATCTGCACAAAGCCGCACAGCAAATCGTGCAGGATTACCAAGGCGTTTTCCCAAACAACTACCACGAAATTTTAAAACTAAAAGGTATCGGAAAATACACTGCTGCAGCCATTTCCAGTATTTGTTTCAACGAAAAAAGACCTGCCGTGGATGGCAATTTTTACCGAGTCTTATCCAGAATATTTGCTGATGATTTTGATATTTCAAAAACAAAAGCCCACGATTATTTTTCGGAATTAGCCCTTTTGATAATGCCTGACAGAGATTTTGGCGATTTTAATCAAGCGATAATGGACTTAGGTGCAAATATCTGTAAACCTAAAAATCCTTCCTGTGATATCTGCCCTGTTCATGCAGATTGTTTGGCTTTTCAGCTCGGAAAAACTGCCGATTTCCCCGTAAAAACAAAGAAAATCAAGCCCGAAGAAATGAACCTCATCTATTATTTTGTCCGATATGAAAATTCTTTTCTTATCAAACAGCGAGATAACAGCTCTATTTGGAAAAAACTCTACGATTTCCCTGATAAAATCAATGAATTTTTAGAAAAATTCATCGTAAAAGAAGAAGAAATTTCCCACAAACTTACCCACAAAAACCTCAGCATCAAGATTTACAGCATCACACTGAGTGACAGCGCTTTATTCCAAAATTTCAGAAAGGAAAACAATTTAGAAATATTAGATTTAAAAGATTTTGACCAAAAATCCTTCCCAAAACCTTTAGAAAAATTCATCAAATCGCTAAATCTCCACCGCCATCACTAATATACTTACCTTGTTTTTCTTGTTTTTAAGGAATTCCCAAGCGATGGCGCTCATCGTGTTCCCTGTGGTAAACACATCATCTATCAATAGAATATGTTGATTTTCAATTTCTTTCGTGACAGAAAAATCATATTTAGTTTCTTCTCTGTGGGATTTGTCTTTTTGAGCTTGGGCTTTGCTGTGGCTATTTCTTTTAAGTAAATTATGGTCAAACGGAATCCCATATTCAGAGGACAAAACCTCCGTAAAAAGATGTAACTGATTGTATCCCCGCTCTTTAAGTTTCTTTGGGTGAAGCGGAACGCTGACCAACAAATCTGGCTTTTCTCCTTTAAAACTAAGATTTTCCACTACCCATTTGGCTAAAATTCCGCCAATTTTTTCCTGATTTCGGTATTTCAGCTGGTGGATGAGTTCCCGAGAAAGTCCCTTTTTATCAAAATACATAAGAGCATAAGCCGCTTCCAAAGGAAACAGGCTTTCTGCCTTTCTTTTCAGAAGATTTTCTCCAAAATCCCAATGCGTGAAATGTATTTTATCCAAACATTTCACGCAGACAATTTCATCTTTGGGAATGATATTATCACACTCTAAACAACGATTTGGGAATAATACATCCAAAAACATCCGCTCCTAATCTTGATACACTACATATTTAGTTCTTATCTTTTCAAAATCAGAAAGTCCTTTCTGCCATGTTTGTCGGATTTCTGCTTCGGATTTCCCTGCTATTATCTGTTTTCTGAGTTCATCCGTTCCTGCCAAGGTATCAAACCAATATTTGCCCTTTGCATCTTTTAGGAAAAACGATTTTTGTGGATTTTTATAGTTTTTATAAGCCTTTATCACCCATTCCAAACTAAGCTCGCGCAGGTCTTTGTCATAGTTTCTCAAATCCTCTCCATAGCACAGCTGACCATTTAAGAACGGATTTTTAGAACCAAAACTTGGTTTCGGAGTGAATTCATATTTCATATTCTTAATCCAAGGCGAACCGTAGATTTGGAAAGGAATATCTGTCCCACGCCCTACGGAAACTTCGGCTCCTTCGAAGAAGCACAAACTTGGATAAAGATTTATCGCTTTGTCATTCGGCAGGTTAGGCGACGGCTTTTCTAAAAGTGGATAGCGGTTTTTCTTGTGATAGCCTTTCATTTTTATAAGCGTGTATTTCGCCTGAACTTTATTTTTAAGCCATTTTTCGCCGTTTACCATTTTTCCATACTCTCCTATGGTAAGTCCGTAGACCACAGGCATTGGATGAAGCCCCACAAAAGAAGTCCATTCTTTTCTCAACACTGGCCCGTCTGTATAGCCGTCATGCGGATTGGGTCTATCCAAAACGATGATTTCCACGCCGTTTTCTGCTCCTGCTTCCATTACATAGGCAAGTGTAGATATATAGGTATAAAACCTAACTCCCACATCCTGAATATCAAACAAAATAACATCCAAATCCTTCATATGGGCGGGTGTAGGTTTTTTGGTATTTGCGTAAAGCGAAACTATCGGAATGCCTGTCTTGGTATCCACTCCATTTTTCACCACTTCCCCAGCATCTGCCACTCCACGGAAGCCGTGTTCAGGAGCAAAAACCCTTTTTACGGCTACTCCATTTTCTTTCAGAAAATCTACGATGCTTTGTTTTTTCTTATTAATAGTCACCAGCCCTGTCTGATTGGTTACCACTCCCACGGATTTCCCTTTCAGCAGCGGCAGGTATTTTTCTGGCTGGTCTGCGCCTGTTACAAACTCCTCATTTTCTGAGTTTTTAGATTTTTGTGCATTAAAAAATTGATTATTTACAAAAAGCATTAGTATAATCAATACAAAATTTTTACTTTTGGCTCTTAAATTCATTATTTTGAGGTTTCCTATTTATTTTTCTAAAAAAATTGCGTTCTCCAAAGATAATAAAAATAATCTTTCACGCATAATAATTTTCATCGGAAGGCTGTCCGTTGCCCTAGGGATAGTAGTTTCACTGATTACCATATCCACAGGACTTGGCTCTAAAAAAGCCATCAAAAACAAGATGGGCGATTTCAGCGGACACATTTCTATAAAATCCATGAAATCAAACGCTTCCTATAATTCTTCGGTTTTAGACCAAGAAAGTTTTGATATAAAGGAACTAAAAAAAATACCCGAAGTAGAAACGGCACAATCCTACGCCTCTCTCAGCGGAATCCTCAGAACCAAAGAGAATTTTGCTGGAATTATTCTAAAAGGCGTGGGCAAGGATTTTGACAAAAATCGTTTCCAAAAATTCATCACCTCGGGCGAAGTTCCTGATTATACAGAAAAAGGATACAATAATGACATCATGCTTTCTGAGCAAATCGCCAAAGGACTGCACCTGAAAGTAAATGACAGCATCACAGCCGTTTTCTCCAAAGAAGACCAAAAACCGATTTATAGAAAATTCGTAGTAAAAGGCATCTACAATACTGATATCAAACTCATCGATGAGTTATTCGTCATCGGCGATATCAACCATGTCCGTAAAATCCAGAATATGGGAAAAACCGACATTGGCGGTGTGGATATTTTCCTAAAAGATTTTGATAAAACAGATGCTGTTTTCCCACAAGTAGAAAAAATCATCGGCTACAAAAACTACACCGAAAAAACTACTGACAAATACCCGCAAATCCTGCAATGGATAGAGATTTTTGATACAAATATCTCTGTAATTCTAGGCATTATGCTGGTAGTAGTGGTTATCAACATCATCATGGTGCTGCTGATTCTGATTATTGAAAGAACCAACTCCATCGGTGTGCTGAAAACTCTAGGTGCAAACAACAACCAAATTCGTGCGATATTCATCAACTACACGCTGCTCATCATCATCCCTGGGCTGATTGTAGGAAATCTTATCGGCATAGGTTTGCTATTGATACAGAAATATTTTGGTATCATTAAACTCAACCCAAAAGAATACTACATCAGCACCGTGCCAGTGGATTTGAATTTAGGCTACATCCTTGCTCTTTCGCTGGGAATATTGGTAGTTTCGGCCATATCGCTAATAGTACCGAGCTACCTCATCAGTAGAATTTCTCCTGCGAAAGTAGTGAAATACAATTAATCAGCCATTTATAACCGGTTGATACGCCTTTACTATTTAGAGGCAATCGTTCTCAGTGCCTTTTTTACAATATACTTGGTTTCCTTGGTAGGACTTTCGCGCTGCCAACGCTCACAAAGAGCTGTTACGAAATCAGGGCGGGTTTTGCTGGCATCATTC
>CAUQSG010000065.1:0-9003 GCA_963520725.1 uncultured Flavobacteriaceae bacterium
GTCTGAGAAAGGCAATTTTGATGTATAAAAAAGCAATAAGCATAGAAAATATTTCTATGCTTATTAAAAAAAATTCTATGCCTATAAAATTAGGAACTTATAGGCATAGGTTTTTAATTAATGGAAATCCAGCGTATCCCTACTTGCTTATTTTTTCGTAGGTGAGCGTCGCTAGAGTATCTTTGATATCTTTCCCTGGGGTAAAGATTACTTTCGCCTGTTTGATGCTTGCTGCGGTCACTTCCTTTTCTGTAGCTTTCCCCTCACTGCTGAAACTCACATGGAGGCTTCCCAGCTCCACAATGCGTACTATCTGCCCGTCTGCCATAGCATCTTTCATCACATCTACTAGGGCATAGAGCACAGCACGGATATCTGCTCCGCTCACCTTAGAGATTTTTTCTATATCTCTGGTAAGCCTCGAAGAAATTTTCGGATACTAGACCTTGTCTAAACAAAAGACCTTACAGATTTGTAAGGTCTTTTTTATTTTTTGAAACTAAATATTATAAATAGGCTCTACACTTTTTAGGCGTTCTTATAAGGTTTCTCCAAAAACAAATCATACATCTTTTTATATTCTTTAAATAATTCATCCAATTTATATAGTTTATACTCTTCCGTATCTTTTACTTTTTCAATTAGTGGTTCAAAAATTTCATAAGGAATGTGATTTATATTTTTATAGGATATGTTTTTATTGATTAATTTTATTTCACAATAAAGTAAAACAAATAGTCTATCAATATAATTACTTCCTTTCAATGGATATGTGGTTAAAAAATTTATTATTAAAAAAGAGATATTTATTATACTTTTTTCGTATTTTTTATCTAAAGAAATATGAAAATGATATTCATAATAATCGTATTTTTTCTTTCTTTCTTCAATCTTTTCCCTATCAGACATATTATCCCATTCATTTATCTTAATAATAGCATCCAAAAAGCTCATTTCTTCAAAAAAATCTAATCCTTTTTTCTGATATTCATCTCTTTTTTTTTGTAAATTTAGTTCAATCATAATTCTTTTAATTTGTATATTATGCTATGCTGCTATTCTGTCAAAATAAAACGCCCCATTAGGGACAAACTCCCCGTTAGCTTGTCCTAAAACTTTGTTTTCTTCCTTAAAAATACCTTTATAATCTATTTTATAATATTTCATTTTGTTTAAAATTCATTCTGCAACCACCTCATAATCAATCTCAAAGAACTCAAACCCTATGATGCCGTTTTCTTCTATGGCTTGTTTTAGATGCTCTGAGCAGAGAATATCGGTATCATTGGCAACTAAATCATAGTTTTCTAAATAACAAATCTTCTTGGTTATTAATTCCCTTTTTGTTTTTCTAAATTCTTCTTTGTTTGCAGCTAAAAATTCTTCTTTGTTTTTGAAATTAAGCAAAATATTTTCATCTGGAATAGAATAAAAACTTTTTTCATACTTCACATTTTGAAAATAATCTATCGGAAACTGAAAAATCCAGTATTTGAATTTTTCTTCTTTGTAGAGGAGCCGTGTTTCGTAGAAATGATATTTCGGAGCAATTTTGAATTTTTCTAAAAGCGATTTTAATTTATCCGAGATATACCAGCCAGTTATTATGCTTCCAGCCCCTATAAATCCATGCACATCTTGCAGTCTCCATTCCCAAAAAATTTTTTTATCAAAACTCTGCAGATGAAAATAATCAAAAATAGGAGCATCTTCTATTATTTCGTCTTTTCCTATTCTGTCAAAATAAAATCTTCCATTAGGGACAAACTCCCCGTTAGCTTGTCCTAAAACTTTGTTTTCTTCCTTAAAAATACCTTTATAATCTATTTTATAATATTTCATTTTGTTTGTTTTTTTTACTCTGCAACTACTTCATAATCAATCTCAAAAAACTCAAACCCTACGATGCCGTTTTCTTCTATGGCTTGTTTCAGGCGTTCGGAGCAGAGAATATCTCCTTGCCAAGTGTCAACAATATCAAATTTATCTACTAAGACAATTTTTCTCCATTCTATATTTTTTTTGGTTTCTTTCCAGATTTTATAGTCATACTCGTCGTATTCTTCTGCGGTCTTAATTCCCAAAACTCTTTCATTATCTATAAAATACTCACTTTTTTCATAATTATAGTTATGGAATCCACCTATCGGAAACTGAAAAATCCAGTATTTGAATTTTTCTTCTTTGTAGAGGAGCCGTGTTTCGTAGAAATGATATTTCGGAGCAATTTTGAATTTTTCTAAAAGCGATTTTAATTTATCCGAGATATACCAGCCAGTTATTATGCTTCCAGCCCCTATAAATCCATGCACATCTTGCAGTCTCCATTCCCAAAAAATTTTTTTATCAAAACTCTGCAGATGAAAATAATCAAAAACAGGAGCATCTTCTATGATTTCACCATTTCCTATTCTGTCAAAATAAAACGCTCCATTAGGGACAAACTCCCCATTAGCATGTCCTAAAACTTTGTTTTCCTTATCGAATATTCTTTTAATTTTTGTTTTATAGTATTTCATTTTATTTATATTTAAAAATTAACAATGTACATTTGGATTTTATTGAGTTTTATTTCCATTTTCTTCTTGTTTTTATAAGGTTCGCGGTTATTTAGGTGGAGAGTTCTCTATCATTTCACATAGACAAAGATACTGTTTTCCGCAAGTTATTCTAAGCCAATATTTTTTTATTCGTGTTTTGAGCTTTCCCACTATCCAAAACTGAAGAAAATTCCTTATTTTTGCAACCTATTCTAAAATAGAAAATTATGTTTCAGAGTTTACAAGACAAATTAGATAAAGCACTGCACAACCTCTCTGGAAGAGGGAAAATCACAGAAATCAATGTAGCAGAAACGGTTAAAGAAATCCGCCGTGCCTTGGTGGATGCCGATGTAAACTACAAAGTAGCCAAAGACCTCACCAAAAGAGTGCAGGACAAAGCCATCGGGCAGAATGTCCTCACCTCGCTCACTCCTGGGCAGCTGATGACCAAAATCGTTCATGATGAGCTGGTGGAGCTCATGGGCGGCACGCAGGAAGGTATCAATCTGGCGGACAAACCGAGCATTATCCTCATCGCTGGGCTTCAGGGTTCAGGGAAAACCACTTTCTCTGGAAAACTGGCAAACTTCCTCAAAAAGAAAAAGAACAAAAACCCTCTACTAGTAGCCTGTGATGTCTACAGACCTGCGGCTATCGACCAGCTGGGCGTTCTCGGAGAGCAGATAGGCGTACCTGTTTATAAAGAACTAGAAAACAAAAATCCTGTTCAGATTTCACAAAACGCCATCGATTTCGCTAAACAAAACAAACATGATGTAGTAATCATAGACACCGCTGGGCGTTTGGCTATCGATGAAGAAATGATGAACGAAATCCGCAGTGTGCACCAGACCATTAAACCTTCTGAAACGCTCTTCGTAGTGGATTCTATGACAGGGCAGGATGCCGTAAATACAGCCAACGCCTTCAACGAGGTGCTGAACTACAACGGAGTAGTTCTTACCAAATTAGATGGTGATACCCGAGGCGGAGCGGCGCTTACGATTCGTTCCGTGGTTAATAAACCGATAAAATTCATCTCCACAGGCGAGAAAATGGATGCCCTAGATGTCTTCTATCCAGACAGAATGGCGGACAGAATCCTCGGAATGGGAGATGTGGTTTCCTTGGTGGAAAGAGCCCAAGAGCAGTTCAATGAAGAAGAAGCAAAGAAACTCAACAAAAAAATTCAGAAAAACGAACTTGGTTTTGATGACTTCCTAAAACAGCTCCAGATGATGAAGAAAATGGGAGGAATGAAAGACCTCATGGGTATGATACCAGGAATGGGAAAAGTAGCCCAAAATGTGGATATCAATGATGATACCTTCAAGCATATAGAGGCAATGATACAGTCCATGACGCCAGAAGAAAGAAGAAGACCGAGCATTATCACAATGCCGAGAAGACAAAGAATAGCCAAAGGAAGCGGAAGAAAAGTAGAAGAAGTAACCGCTCTGATGAAGCAGTTCGAGCAGCTTGGCAAGACTATGAAACTCCTGCAAAGCCCACAAGGCAAGCAACTGATGTCTATGATGAGCAAAGGCGGCGGACTCCCAGGAATGGGAGGCGGAATGCCTTTCGGAGGAAAATAAACGAATAAAAGAAAATCCCTTCTGTGAGAGAAGGGATTTTTTGTTTTTCGAGATTTTGATTTTATTTAAAATTTAAAAGTATCGTCTTTAAAGGCTTTGTTTAGTTCTATTTTACTAAAAATCATCACATAGTCCGAATCCTTTTTCGGCGATGATGCCTCTATACGAAACGGCATCAGAAGATTTCCTACTTTTTTGTAATCAGAATAAGTGATGGTCTCTCCCCTTTTTTCCTCTTTTAAAAGTAGATAAGACAGCTTGTCAAAATAGTAAATGGTTTTATTCACATTTTTGGTAAGTTCCACTTTGAAAACTTCCTTATCTCCGAGTTTTTCTACCCCCAAAAGCTCCGCCGTGAAGCCCTTTTGTTCATAATTGATAAAATCCGTATCGAAGCTCTCTGGCTTATAATTTGGGTATTCTTGGAGTTTATTTACGGCGTAGTTCATAGCGTAGCCCTTTTTCCCGTCATAGCCCTCTATGACCTGCTCTTTTTTCCCATTTATCACGATGGTTTTGGTAAGATTCGGTCTGGCTTGGTAGATTTTCACAGGATATTCCTCATTCACTCCCAAAACCACTTTTCCCTGAAGCAAAATGGTATTCAGCAGTTTCCACTGGACTAAACCTCCTGTGTTTTGGATATTTTTATCAATAATCTGAGCCGCAGTCTGGGCAAAAAATATTTGCGCTAAAAATACCAAGGTTATCAGAAATATTTTTCTCATGTTATTCTTTTTATGGTTTATTGGTTTCTTCTTAAAATTTCTCTTGCCTTTTCCAAATCCTCTGGAACATCTATCCCCACGCCCACGAAGTTGGTCTCTATCATCTTGATTTTCATGCCGTATTCCAGATAGCGGAGACATTCTATTTTTTCAGCAATTTCCAAAGGTTTCATCGGAAGTTTTGCAAAGTTAAGCAAAGCCTCTCGTCTAAAAGCATAAACGCCGATATGTTTAAAATATTTTACGCCCTTCTCTCCTCTCGGATATGGAATCACAGAACGGCTGAAATACAGCGCAAAACCATCTTTATCCGTAATTACTTTTACATTATTCGGGCTTTCTATTTCTTGTTTTTCTGTCAAATGAATTTTGAGTGATGCCAGAGAAATTTCCTTCTTGTCATCAGCCTCAAAAACCGAAATCAGCTGTTTTAGTGGTTCAGTTTTTAGGAAAGGTTCATCACCTTGGACATTCACCACTATATCACAGTCGATATTCTGCACAGCCTCTGCGATACGGTCGCTGCCCGTTTCGTGCTGACCTGTCATCAGGGCTTTTCCTCCTGCGTTTTTTATTTCATTAAAAATAATTTCTGAATCCGTAGCCACGAAAACCTCATCAAACAAGCCTGTTTCCACCACATTTTGGTAAGTAGTGGTAATGACAGTTTTCTCGCCCAAAAGCTGCATAAGCTTCCCTGGGAAACGGCTCGCCTCGTATCGCGCAGGGATAACGGCTATTATTTTATTTTTTTTCATTTTTTACTTTAATTTCAATATTTGAGATAAGGTTTTTCCATCCCAAATAAATGTTTTTTCATCTGTTTTTTGATTTATCGGAGTTTCTTTTTCATTGTCATCTTCATCGAATTCTGCTTCTTCCATTTTCATGATGATTTTAGATTTCACACCTCCTTTATCACTTGGGAAAATATATTCTTCACTATGATAAAAAACACCTGCATCTCCCACATTTGTCAACAAATCCAAAGGGAAAAAATTCTTCCCATTCCACAGCAGATACTGCGTACTGGTAGGGATTCCACACGCCTCGCCTGAGTTTTCTACCCTTATCACGGATTTTATTCCTGAAAGTCCCTTGTTATTTAGGATCTCCATACTTGTAAAATGCAGATTATCAACAAGAAAATTGTGCTTATCTATGACTTTATTACTCTCCATTGCCAGAACCTCCATTTTCACCTGTTTATAAGCGCCTCCATCTCTACTGACCGTTCCCACAGCCCCAAAGAGAAACTCTACGCCATTCTTTTTCTGATGCCCCAAAGCAAGATTTCCACCCCAGATATAGCCTTTTTTCAGCTGGTTATTTTTCTTATAGCTGATTTCATACCAAGGCGCTTCACGAAGCCCCGCAGAATGCATATGAGTAGTAATGTTAGTAATATTAACAGCATCGCCTATCTGCAGACTGTCTATTTTATTAGATTTATAGTTAGGCTGTTCCCTTACTTTGGCATCTGATACCATTACTTTTTGGGCTACTTTTTTATCAAAAGTATAACTTCCAAAATAGACTTCATCATTGTTCTGAGCTGATACCCAGATACAAAGAATAAAAAAACATAAAATTCCCAGCTTCTTCATTGTAAAAATTTAAGCGGTTAAAAGTAAAAAAACTTTACAAACTGACCAAAACAAAACATTATTCAAAAATTTTACTCCCCATCATACACGACAGGGAGTAATAATTATAAACTCAAATCCTTCTTGATTTGCTCTATTTTATGATTTAATTTTTCCACCTGACCAGCATATTCGCTCTCAGATAAAATGTTACTTTTCACAGAGAAATAGAACTTAATTTTCGGTTCCGTTCCTGATGGACGGATAGCTACTTTCGTACCGTCTTCCGTGTAGTATATCAGCACATTAGACTTAGGAATATCTGTCATTTCTGCTTTTTCATCTTTCACTAAATCCCATGCAGTCTGCTCCTGAAAATCTTTCACAAGAACCACTTTAGAACTAGCTAGTGCTTTCACTGGATTATTACGGAAGTCTGACATCATTTTTTTGATTTCCTCTGCTCCTTCTCTTCCTTTTCTTACGACATTGACCAGCGCCTCTTGATAAAGCCCTAAATCCTTATAAATCTCTATCATATACTGGAAAACACTGCTGCCCTGAGCCTTGCACCATGCCGCTATTTCGCAGGCAAGAAGGATAGAACCGCACGAGTCCTTATCTCTCACGAAATCCCCTGTCATAAAGCCAAAACTCTCCTCTCCCCCACAGACAAATTTTTGTTTTCCTTCAGCTTCGCGAATCATTTTACCAATCCATTTAAAACCTGTAAGTCCCGCCTTGCACTCTATTCCGTATTTTTTAGCAATATCAAAGAAAATATCCGAAGTCACAATAGTAGAACCGATGAACTCACTTCCTGTGATTTTCCCTGCTTTTTTCCATTGGTCAAGGATGTAATAAGTCAGGATAGTATTGGTCTGGTTTCCATTAAGCAGCTGGATTTTCCCTTCAAGGTTTCTCACCGCGATACCAAGTCTGTCCCCATCTGGGTCACATCCGATGACAATATCTGCGTTAGTAATTTCTGCCAAGTCCGTAGCCATCGTAAGAGCCGCTGGTTCTTCTGGATTAGGGCTTTCCACAGTTGGGAAATTTCCACTTGGAATCATCTGCTCTCTCACCAAATCCACCTTTGCAAATCCAGCCTTTTTAAGAGCTTTTGGGATTGTAGTGTAAGTTGTCCCATGGATGGAAGTGAAAACAATGTTCAGATTATCTCTCCCAACATTCTGATAAAGAGAGTTTTGCATACAAGCATCTATATAAACATCATCCTGCTCCTCGCCTATCCATTCTATCAAATCATCATTTCCATTAAACTTAATATCCTCAAATCTAACGGAATACACCTCTTTGATAATCGCCTCATCATTCGGCGGGACAATCTGCGCTCCATCATTCCAATAAACCTTATAACCATTGTATTCAGGCGGGTTATGCGATGCTGTAAGTACAATTCCTGCATTACATTTTTTATCTCTCACTGTGAAAGAAAGCTCTGGCGTAGGGCGGTGTTCCTTGAAAAGTAAAACATGGATTCCATTAGCTGTAAGCACATCTGCTACTATTTTCCCAAATTCTTTGGAATTATTTCTCACATCATAGGCGATAGCTACTTTAATGGTTTCGCCTTTAAACTGCTGGTGGAGGTAGTTTGCCAGACCCTGAGTAGCCTGCCCAAGCGTATATTTATTGAGCCTGTTGGTTCCCACACCCATCACTCCGCGCATTCCTCCTGTCCCAAATTCTAACTCTTTATAAAAAGAATCTTCCAGTTCTGCTCCATTTTCATCTATCAACTGCTGAACTTTAGTTCTTGTTTCTTCGTCAAAAGACTCTGATAGCCAAAGCCCTGCTTTTTCTATTGTTGTCATACTTTTAATTTTATAGTTTATTTTTTTATTATTAATGCCTTATCCTCCTCCAAAACTTTCTTTACAGGATTACCCTTATAGTTTAGTTTTGCATTGTTTTTTAGTTTTCCTTCTAATTTTTCCTCCACCGAAATTTCTGCCGAAACATCATCTTCTGCCTTGATTTTCAAGTTATTTACAAACCAATACGGCGACACGATCACAGCAGAATCCCTCATCACCACTTCTGCTTCCAGCGTTTTCCCAAACATCTCCAGCCGAGCATTATCATAGAGATTTATCTCAGCTTTATTGGATAAAATAGCTCCCGTAAATTTCGTTTTATCTTCCATTTTCAGGCTAAAATCATCCATCATCATTTGGCTGGAAATATTAAATTCCGCTGAATTCTGCATTTTCATTTTAGAAATTTTCCCCGAAGAATACAAAATGATGTTGTACACTTCCACTCCTTCGGTTTTTCTCTTTTCACTGATAGTCAATTCTTTATCCTTAACTTTGATTTTTAAATTTTCAAAAATATTAGGATAAGTCTCCACTGTCAGTTTATTTTCCGTGCTTTGTATATAGGACACTCTGAAATTCCCATCCAAATGCAAAGCGCTAAATTCCTCTATCTTCACCTCTTGCGTTTTTATTTCACTGCCTTCGGGCTGAATTTTCCCACAAGAAACCAGCACCAAAACAACTACTATGTAGAGGAGGTTTTTCAT